>JANOAZ010000083.1:0-23301 GCA_031411395.1 Chthoniobacteraceae bacterium | reverse complement strand
CCGCCGGCGAAGAGCGCCACGAGCACGCCTTCCACGATCTCCTGCTGGCCGACCATCATCTTCCCCATTTCGTCGCGGATACGAGTGAAGCTGTCTTTGAATTGCTGGACTTGGGCTTCGAGGGGCGCGGGGTCGGTCATGTGGGAAGAAAGGAGTCAGGAGATAGGAGTCAGGAGTGGAGAGCCGGGTGCAAGGAAGAATCGTGGCGCGTATTCTGACTCCGGACTCCTACTCTTTGGGCCGGATCGATTCGAAGTAGCGCTTGATGAAAAAGCGCGAGCCGAGCGGGATGTTTTCCTGGACCACGGCGTCCTCGGCGGCGGGCGCCATGGCTTCGTAGAGTTCCTTGTAGCGGCGTTTGGACTTCGAGGCATCGGCGATGCCGGGGAGAAATTGCTGGAGTGTTTCACCTTCGCCGAGGTGGCCTGCGATCGACTTCGAGTCCGCGTCTTTTCCCGCGGGGTTCTGCTCTTTGCCAAACGGAGTCTCGGTCGTTCCAGTGTCGCGCTCGCCGCCGGGCTGGCCGCTCGGGAGCCGCGGGTCGCCTCCCTCCCCGGGCGGGGCGTCCTTGCCAAAGTTCTGCATCGAAATGGTCCCGAGCGAATCGCCCGGTTTGGGCTGTTTGCCACTCGGCTGGCCTTCGCCAAACTTCAAGTTTTGCAGCGCCGCGAGCAGCTCCTTGAGCGACTTCTGATTCTGCGGACTGCCCGGTTTTTGTCCCGCCTGCGGCTTGAGCTTCTTCAAGAGGTCCGCGAGTTCCTTCGAGATCGGCTCACCCTTCGATGCCTGCCCGGCATTTTTCTGCATCTGCTTCGCCAGTTTTTCGAGCGCTTCGGAGAGCTGTTTCTGCTCCGCGAGCCGCTCCATGGCTTCCTTCAGCGCCTTGTCGATTTGCTCCTTCGTCGCGTCGTCGCCCGCTTCTGTGAGATCCTTCATCGCCTTCTCGAGCTGCTCGGCGGCTTTCGCGAGGTCGCCCGCGGTCAGGGAAGCGGCCGCATCTTTGGTTTCGTCCTGCTTCTCCAGCGCCTGGGCCAGCTCGCGCAGTTCGGCGGGCGAGGGTGTGCCGGGCTGCTTCTGCAATTCCTGGACGAGCTTCTCCAGCTCCGAGAGTTCGCGCAGCGCCGCCATCTCGGCTTCCTCGCTCGTGGTTGCTTCGGCGCGAAGTTGTTGGGCGCTGCGCTTCAGCTCCTCGGCGAGTTTCTTCAAATCCTCCGTCTGATTCTTCTCATCCGCTTTCTCCATCTGCCGCGCGAGTTCCTCGAGTGTCTTCGCCGTGCCTTCCACCTCGGCCTGCGCCGCGGCTTTTTCCTCGGCGCGCTCCCCGAGCGTTCCCCGCGCCTCCCAGTAGAGCAGCGCGAGCGCGAGCGCGGGCACGATCAGGTAGGGCAGCTCGCGCGGGAATCGCAGCCGGACGAGCCGCGCAAAGTCGCCGCCGCGGATGAACTCCGTGCATTCCCGAACGGCGAGCGCGCGCAGGCTGGGAGTGTTCGCTTCCGCGGAAAAATCGAGCGCGGTGAGAAAGCGGTCGCGGGTCGAGCCGAGGCGATCGATCGCGACGGCCGTCTGCGGCAGCGAGGGCCGGCGCAGCCATGTCGCGAAGAGGCTGAGTCCGACGACCGCGGCCGCACCCCAGAGCGCGAGCTGCGCGCTCCACGGCGGGAGATTAAAAATAAACCGCCGGATGACGCCGGCGATCACCAGCACCGCGCCGAGCAGGAGCACCGCACGACCGAGCATGGCGATGAAGGACTGGGCAAACATGCGCCGCCGCAGGGCGTGCAGGCTTCGCAAGACATCATCGGCGGGGGCGGAGTTCAAGGCGCGGGGACACTAGCATTAGTCGCCGGGCGGCGCACCAGCTCGAATCGCTCGCGACGACGCGGGACAATGTTCACGTGCGCGCCCCGTTGCAGTGGGAGGGAAAGCCCTCTAGAAAGTGAACCGGAAATTCGATCCAGCCACAGATGGACGCGGATTTCCGCAGATGAAGGGAGTCGAGTTTCTCTGAATCTGCGTTCATCCGCGTTCATCTGCGGCTCGTTTTTCTGACTTCCGGTACACCCTCTAAGAAAAGCTGCGAAATGCCGCTCACTCATCGCTGAAAATGAAGTTCGCCGCCTTCCTCACGCTGCTCGTCTGTCTCGCGGCGGGAGAAGCGCACGCCGCCGACGCGACCGACGAGGGGACGCGGCTCGCGGGACGGGTGCGGGAGATTTTCGAGGCGAAGTGCCTCGACTGCCACGGACCGGAGTTGCCGCGGCCGAAGGGGAAATTCGGATACGTTCTCGATCTCAAGCGGATGGCCGACAACCCGGAATACGTGACGCGCGGGAACCCGGAAAAATCCGAGCTTTACCAGATGGTCTTCACCGACGACATGCCGGGCGAAGATGCGAACGTGCCGCCGCTCACCGCGGAGGAAAAGGAGATCGTGAGGCGCTGGATCGAACTCAACGCCCCCGCAGCACCCCTGGACAGCGAGCACCCGCTCCCCACCGCGGTCGTGGTGATCCAGGATCAGGTCCAGCGGCCGCTCTGGCAGCGCGGCCTGCGCTGGCTGGGGCAGTTTCATCCGGTCACCACGCATTTTCCCGTGGCGCTGATGATGGTCGCCGTGCTGGCCGAGGCGCTCGGGTGGTGGACGCGCCGCCCATCGTGGCTGGAGACGGTGCGTTTCCTCGTGTTCATCTCCGCGCTGGGCGCCGTGTCCGCGGGTGCGCTCGGGTGGATGAACGCCTACTTCAGCAGCTACAGCAAGGCGCCCGGCGCACTGCTCTGGTGGCATCGATGGCTCGGCACCGGCACGGCAGTTTGGGTGGTGATCTGCGCGGGACTCCTCCTCATCCACAAGTGCGAGGAAGGCTCGAAGCAGCGGCAGCAATTCCGCGGCGCCCTGCTCCTCGGCGCGGCGCTGGTGAGCATCAGCGGCTTCCTCGGCAGCGCGCTGATCTACGGGCTGGATCACTACGCCTGGAAGTGAAGAAAAGGCACATTTCCCTTCGCCCTTCGCCCTTCGCCTTTTCTTCAGTATCCGCCTTCCCGGAGTTCGCGGAAGGCGGCGCCGAGGTGTGCAATCACGTGAGTCGCGGACAAGGATTCCTCGGATTCCCGACCGAGCACGGCCAACTCCGCGGCGCGGCCGCAGAGCCAAGCGCCGAGTCGCGCGGAGTCGTAGAGTTCCAGGCCCTGGCCGGCCAGTGCCACGCAGACGCCGGTGAGGACATCGCCCATGCCACCGGTGGCCATGCCGGGCGAACCCGGGGTGTTGTAGCTCAGCGGCTTGCCTCGTTCGGCGACGATAGTGCGGGCGCCCTTGAGGAGCAGGGCCACGGGGTAGCGGGCGACGAAATCTTCCGCGACGCGAAAGCGCGGGCGGTGGATCGAGCCGGGCACGAGGCGCTGCATTTCCCCCGGGTGCGGCGTCACGAGCCGGGGGCCGGGGAAGGCCCAGAGCCAGCCGGAACGCGCCGCGAGGGCATTGAGCGCATCGGCGTCGATGACCGTGGGCAGCGGAGCGCGGGCGATCACGTCGAGGATCTCGGTGTCGCGCGCGCGGCCCACGCCCGGCCCCACGGCGAGAGCGGTGTGGGTCTTGACGAGCAGTGCTCGCGGCGTGGTGAAGACCTGGACCATGATCTCGGGCGCGACCTGCGCGGCGACGACCGCCTGGCACTCCGGCGGCACGTAGAGCGTGACCAGCCCGGCGCCCGCGTGCAGGGCCGCCTCGGCGCACATCACCGCCGCGCCGGTGAAGCCCATCGAGCCGGCGACGATGCCGACGAGGCCGCAGTCTCCTTTGTGAATATCGAATGGCCGCCGCGGCCAGAGCGGCTTGAGCGAATCCGGAAAGGCCACGCCGGACCCGGGTTCGGGCGTCATCCGCGCGGTCAGCCCGTCGAGCGGGAGCACCGCGAGCCGGCCGACGTGGTTGATGGCCTCGTCGGTGAGCAGCCCCTTCTTGGGCGCGCCGATGGTGAGCGTGTAGTCCGCCTCCACAGCGTCGGGATGCGCCTCGCCGGTTTCCGCGTCCATGCCACTTGGGATGTCGATGGCAAAGACTCGCGCGGTCGTCACAGAGCTGAGGTGATTGAGCGCGTGCGCCGCGCTGCGGATCGGCTCGCGCAGCGGACCCGTGGCGCCGATCCCGAGCAGGCCATCGAGCAGCACGAGCGGCTCCCGCAGCACGTGCGACCGCTCGGCGGTCGAGCCCGTCTGGAGATAGGAGCCGACGAGCCGATCGTGCATGCGTCCGGTGAGCGGCGCCCATTGGTCGCGCGGGAAAGCAGCCCGCACCTCGATCTTCCAGCCGGCGGCCGCGAGGTGGCGCGCGGCCACGAGCGCGTCGCCGCCATTGTTGCCCTTGCCAAAGAAGACGACGCAGCGGCCCGGCGCCGGCACGAACTGCCGCACGGCGATCGCGATCTTTTCCCCCGCCTGCTCCATGAGCGACTCCGCGGTGATCCCTTCCGCGATCGCCCGCTCTTCCAGCGCCCGCATCTCCGCGCACGACACCGCCACTGCGGGCGGGCATTCAGCTAGGGCATGTGCAGGGGCGAGCATCGGGAGGGTCGCGTCGGATTCCGGTTCACGCGCGCTTTTCTCGGGAAGGAAAACGCCGCGCCGTCATCAACGATATTTCGCGACAATACCCGCGGCAATCGCTCGCGCCAACCGTTCGCGATGCGACGCGGTGAGCAGCTTCGCCGCCTCCGAGCGGTTC
Source organism: Chthoniobacteraceae bacterium (assembly GCA_031411395.1). GTDB lineage: Bacteria > Verrucomicrobiota > Verrucomicrobiia > Chthoniobacterales > Chthoniobacteraceae > Chthoniobacter. Next base: position 18,581 of record JANOAZ010000083.1, on the reverse strand, counting down.
GTGAGAAAGCCGAGTTCACACAGCACGGCCACCCCGCGCGTATTGCGGAGCACGTAGAATCCGCGGCGCCGCACGCGGCGATCCTCGGTCCCGGCGGCGCGCAACACCCGGCTGTGAATGGCCGAAGCCAGCCCCGCGCTCTTGCCCGAGTAGTAATACGTCTCGATGCCATTGGCGCCCTCGCGCTGGCCGGAGTTCAGATGTACGGAGACGAAAACGGAGCCGCGCCGGGAATTGGCCGCCGCGCACCGCCCCCCGAGCGTCACGAAATAGTCGCCGTCGCGCGTCATCACCGTCGGAAAACCCGCCTCCTTCAACGCCGACCGCAGGCGTCGCGCGATATCCAGCGCGTAGGGCTTCTCCGGAATCCGCTGGCCGGGACCGCCGCCCCGGTCATGCCCGCCGTGGCCGGCATCGACCACGATCGTGGGCAGCGCCATGGCCGGTCCGGCGAGGACTAGGACAAACAACACACTGAGGAGGAGGCCGATTCTTCGCATAAGGCGCGACACGGTTTGAGAAAAGCTAATCGAATGCCAGAGGAAACTTTAAGGCAGGGATGAGGGATGAATTATGAGGTATGAAGGCGGAAATCCCTCGGCCGTCGCCGCCTCCGCGCGAAGCGCTCTTCCTTTCCTGCCTCATCCCTCCTACCTCATCCCTCGATGCGCCTCCTCCTCCTCACCGCTCTCCTGAGCGCCTCCGCGTTCGCCCAGAAAATGCAGACCTCCGCCGGCGAAGCGCCCGGCCCGTGGCTGCTCGGCACCCTCGGGATCGGCAAGCAGCCCGACGGCACGATGAAGACAACGGCTTTGAAAGGCCTCGCGATCAAAGTCGGCGAGCATGGCGAGGCAACCGTGGCCTACGACCTCGACCTCTGCCGCATGGCCGGCGCGTGGACGGGAAAGTTCACGACGCCGATGAACCTCATGTCGCGAGGCGAATTTCCGACGGCGATGGGGGAGGTGGCGCTCACCACGGAGGCAGTCGCGGGTTTCGTGCGTGGCGATGTGCAGGAGTCGTGGAAAGACCCGCGCTCCGAGCCCTTCGGCCCGCTCCCGCCGGGGCAGGCCCGCTTCCGGGGCTTCTACGTGAACGGCGACAAGACGATCCTCAGGTGGGACATCGGCGGGGTGGAGGTGCTGGAGATGCCGCTCTACAAGAGGGAAGGTGAACTCGCCTGGTTTGAACGGATCTTCTGGATTGGACCACACACCGCCCCGGTCGTGCTGACGTGGCCCAAATGGGACAAAGCGGTAGGCTCTATCCGGGGAAAGAGCGGTGGCATCATCCTCCCCGGTAAGATTCACGTATTGCAAGACGATCAGGCGCGAACTGTGGGCACTCTCGCGGAGGTGCGAGGATACGCCTCCATTCCGTGGCGCGAGACACCGAGCGGTGACATTGAAGAACTAGCTCCGCTTCCGAATCTATTTCCTGGGGACGGAACTCGAATCGAGATCCCTCCCTTTGCAAAGCCGACGCCGCTACGCCTTGAGTATTGGCAGGGTCCGGCGGATCAGGTTGATGCCTTTTTCGCGGTTCGATTCGACATCGAACCGAAAGATCGTCTGGCCATTCCGGATCTAAAGAAGTTAGTCAGCGGCGGCCCCACCCGCTGGCCTGAGCCCGTGATCACCACCGGCGAACTCTCCAAGGACACCGAGAGCGCCTATGTGGTGGACACGATCAAGCTGCCCGATCCGAACCCGTGGGGCGCGCCGATGTTCGTCGGCGGGTTCGATTTTTTCGAGACCGGAAAGCGGATACCGGATACCGGAAAGGCAGCGGCCCCCGCTCTATCCGGTATCCGGTATCCTCAATCCGGTATCTGGGACGCGGCGGTCTGCACCTTCCACGGCGATGTTTTCCTCGTCTCGGGGATCGACGAGAAGCTGGAGAAGGTGACGTGGAAGCGCTTCGCCACCGGCCTTTACCACGCGCTCGGCCTCCGAATCGTGAACGGCGAAATCTACGTGACCTGCCGCGACGGCCTCTGGCGGCTGCGCGATCTCAACGGCGACGGCGAGGCGGATTTCTACGAGGCATTCAACTTCGACGTGAAGGTGACGAAGAACTTCCACGAGTTTGTCTTCGACCTGCAAACGGACCCCGCGGGCAACTTCTACTTTGCCAAAGCCGGCCCGGTGAAGAACGGCGGGCGCGGCTTCGACGAGATCATGGCGCATCACGGCAGCCTCTTTCGCGTCTCGCCGGATGGCGGAAAGTTCGAAGTCATCGCCACCGGTTTCCGCGCCCCGACTGGGATCGGCGTCGGCCCGCGCGGCGAGCTGACCAGCGGCGACAACGAAGGCACCTGGACGCCCGTCTGCAAAATCAACTGGATCAAACCGGGTGGCTTCTACGGCGTCGTGCCGCTCGCGCACCGCGACCCGCCGCCCACCAGCTACGATCCACCGCTCTGCTGGCTCCCGAAGCGCGTGGACAACAGCGGCGGCTCCCAAGTCTGGGCGCCCGAGGGCGAACGTTGGGGCCCGTGGGGCGGCCGGATGTTGCACCTCAGCTACGGCCAGGCCGCGCTGTATGGCGTGCTCTTTGAGGAAATCGGCGAGCGAACCGAGGATACCGGAAAGCGGATACCGGATACCGGAAAGCCCGCGGCCTCGCCTCTATCCGATATCCGGTATCGCCCATCCGGTATCGTGCAGGGCGGCGTGACGAAGTTTCCGCTGCAATTCCAGAGCGGCATCATGCGCGCGCGCTTCCATCCGAAGGACGGCCAGCTCTACGTCGCCGGCCTGCGCGGGTGGCAGACCAGCGGTTTGAAAAATGGATGCTTCCAGCGCATCCGCTACACCGGCGCCGAGACGCGCATGCCCATCGAGATGCATGTGAAGAAGGACGGGATCGAGCTGCGCTTCACGGCCTCGCTCGATACGCAATCCGCCCGCGACCCAGAGAATTGGCACCTCGAGCAGTGGCGTTACCTGTGGTCCAGCGCCTACGGCTCGCCCGAGCTTTCCGCCGCGACCGATCCCGACGCGCCCGCCGAACTCGGCAAGGACGGCAGCCCGCAATTCACCAGGACCCAGATGGGCCAGGCGAAGCACGACCCCGTGACCGTCAAAAGCGTGACCATCGGCACCGACGACCGCACCGTCTTCCTCGAAATCCCCGACCTGAAACCGGTGATGCAGATGAGCATCAAATACGACCTCAAGACCGCCGACGGCAAAGAATTGCGCGGCGAAGTCGTTAATACGATACACGCCCTGGGCCGCGAGTAGCCGCCCGCCTTTAACTCCCCAACCACCATGCCCTCCCCGCACTTCTCCCGCCGTTCCTTCCTCAAAAGCACTCTCGCCGCCGGCGTCGCGCCGCTCATCCTCCCGGGCCGCATCTGGTCTGCGGAGGTGAAGCCAAACGACCGCATCAACATCGGCGTCATCGGCATCGGCAAACAGGCCCGCGGCCTCATGAGCGGTTTCCTTTCCAAGCCCGAAACACAAATGGTGGCGGTCTGCGACGTGGACACCAACCGGCGCGAGGACGGCAAGAAGCAGGTGGAAACCTTCTACGCGAAGCAGACCGGCAGCGACTTCAAAGGCTGCTCGACGCACAACGATTTCCGCGAGCTGCTCGGCCGCAAAGACATCGACGCCGTGATCATCGCCACGCCGGACCACTGGCACGCGCTCAATGCCATCGCCGCGGCCAAGGCGGGCAAGGACATCTACTGCGAAAAGCCGCTGACCGAGACGATCCACGAGGCGTGGGCGCTGGTCGGCGCGGTGCGCGAAAATAAGCGCGTCTTCCAGACCGGCTCGATGCAGCGGTCTTCGCGCGAATTCCGCGTGGCCTGCGAGCTGGTCCGCAATGGCGTGATCGGGAAAGTCGCGCGTGTCACCGCCGGCTTCGGCGGCCCCGCCAAGCCGTGCGACCTGCCCGGACAGCCCGCCGAACCCGGCCTCGACTGGGATCTCTGGCTCGGGCCGGCGCCGATGCGCGACTACAATGAAATCCTCAGCCCGCGCGGGGTGCACAATCATTTCCCCGCATGGCGCGCCTACCGCGAATACGGCGGCGGCGGCGTGACCGACTGGGGAGCGCATCACCTCGACATCGCGCACTGGGGCATGGGCTTTGACGGCTCCGGTCCGATCGAAATCACTCCGCCCGCGGATTGGGAGAAGGCGGGCGCCGGCGTGAAACTGCGCTACGACGGCGGCGTGGAGATCGAGCACATCAGCGAGAATGGCGTCACCTTCTTCGGCACCGATGGCGAGATCTACGTGAACCGGGGGAAGATCAAAGTCACCGTGAAAGGCGTGGAGAAAGCGAAGTCACTTTCCAAGGAAGACAAGAAGTCGCTCCAGGAGCAGCTCGACGGACTGGAGAAGGAATTCCTCGCCGACGCAAAGGTGAAGCTCTACGCGAGCACCGACCACAAGGCGGACTTCCTCGGCGCGATCAAATCCCGCAAGCCGCCCATCACGAACGAGGAAGTGGGCGCCCGGACCGTGACCGCCTGCCACCTCACCAGCCTCGCCTACTACCACGGGAAAACGATGAAATGGAACCCCGCGAAGAACAACTTCGCCGACGGCACCGGCGACGCGAAGTGGCTCACCCGCGAGTACCGCGGCGCGTGGAAGGTGGCGTAGCCACTCCACGCGACCTGGAGGGCCTCGCTCCGTCGAGGCCCCAATATCCGGCGCGGGCAAAGGCTCACCCTCTTTCCCAAACTCCGTTTGGGAACGCCCATGCGGGCGAAACTGTGTTTCGCGCGGAGGGGGTGTCTGCGGGTGGGAGAAGTGCTCCGCCGGCGGGACGGCGCGTGCCGACCCGCAGACACCCCCGCCATGCGAAATGCAATTTCGCTCCGCAAGTGCGTTCCAAAACGGAGTTTGGGAACGAGCGCAAAGCGCAAGCGAGCGCAATGGGCGCCACGCTCCGCCATTGCCCCCCCGCCCGCTTCGCGCCAAGATTCCCGGCGTGCAAACGCTCCTCGACGGCAAATCCATCGTCGTCATCGGTGGCACGACCGGCCTCGGGCTGTCGGCCGCGCACGCCTTTGTCGAAGCGGGCGCCCGCGTCGTCATCGTGGGCCGCAACGTGACGAGCGGCACCGCGGCGCAGAGCGAGCTCGGTGCGCGGGCGGCGATTCTTACCGGCGATGCTCGCGACCCCGCGACGGCACCGCGGGCGATTGAGGAAGCGTTGCTGCGCTTTGGAAAATTCGACGGCCTCTACCACGTCGCGGGCGGCAGCGGGCGGCGAATCGGCGACGGTCCGCTGCACGAGCTGACCGACGAAGGCTGGCAGGCGACGCTGGATCTCAACCTCACTTCGCTGATGCTCTCCAATCGTGCTGCCGTCCGGCAATTCCTCGCCCAAAGCACCGGCGGCAGCATCCTGAACATGAGTTCCGTCCTCGCCGCGCACCCATCGCCGCACTTCTTCGCCACCCACGCCTATGCCGCGGCGAAGGCGGCGGTGATCGGCTTCACCAAAGCCACCGCGGCCTGTTACGCGGATCGCAATATTCGCATCAACGTCCTCGCCCCAGCCCTCGTGGAGACGCCGATGTCGGAGCGTGCCGCAGGCGACGAGGCGATCCTTCATTTCATCAAAACAAAGCAGCCGCTCGACGGCGGACGCATCGGCCAGCCCGCGGATCTCGACGCGGCGGCCGTTTATTTCATGAGCGACGGCTCGCGTTTCACGACCGGGCAGGTGCTCGGCGTCGATGGCGGCTGGAGCGTGAGCGAAGGGCAGCTTGCATGAACGCCATCGGCATCGACCTCGGCGGGACGCAGATCAAGGCGGTGCTCGTGAGCGCCGCCGGAGAGGTGCTGCGGCGTGAGGCGCGGCCGACGAATGATGGCGACCCGCGCGGCTGGCTGGAGTGCGTGCGCGCGCTCGCGGCGGAGTTCGGCGAAGGTCCGCGCCTCGGTGTCTCCGCGCCGGGCCTGACCGCGCCCGATGGCGGATCGATCGCCTGCATGCCGGGCCGCATGAAGGGACTCGAAGGACTCAACTGGACGGCGTGGTTCGACCGCGGCGGCCGCATTCCCGTGAGCAACGACGCGCACGCCGCGCTCGTCGGCGAAGCGTGGATCGGCGCGGCCCGCGGCCTGCAAAACGCGATCATGCTCACGCTCGGGACCGGCGTCGGCGGCGCGATCCTGGCCGATGGGCGCGTGCTCCGCGGGCACCTCGGGCGGGCCGGGCACTTCGGCCACACCTGCCTCGATCCGCACGGCGCGCCGAGCATCGCGGGGATGCCCGGCGCGCTGGAGACCTTCATCGGCAACGGCAACATCCGCGAGCGCACCGGCGGCCGCTTCGATTCCACCCACGCGCTCATCGCCGCCGTGGGCGATGGCGATCCCGGCGCCACGCACTCCTGGCGCGAATCCGTCCGCGCCCTCGCCTGCGCGCTCGCTTCCTTCATCAATATCCTCGACCCCGAAACCGTGATCCTCGGCGGCGGCATCACCCAGGCCGGCGACGCGCTCTTCACTCCGCTCCGCGAAGAACTGGAGCGTGTCGAATGGCGGCCCACCGGAGTGGGAGTGAAGCTCATGCCGGCGGCGCTCGGCGAATGGGCCGGGGCGATCGGCGCGGCCCGCGTGGCGCTCAATGAAACCGGGAAATGAAAGCGCGCTTTCTCATCTTGCTCCTGGCCTGCGCCACCGCGCTGCGCGCCGATCCTGTTCCCATTCCAGATGCGGAACCGGAGCCGGTGCCCGCGCCGGCTCCGATCCCGGAAGATCCGCGCGTGGCCGCGAAGCGGGAGGCATGGATGTCCGCCGTGCTGATTGTCTCGCTCCTCGATCAGGGCGACAACGAGGCGTTTCCCGGCATCCGCGCGTGGCTCGAAGATTTCCACCAGATCGCCGCAAGCACGCCACCACCCGAGAATGGCAAACCCTTTCCCTCCCTCGATGCGGAGGCGCTGGTCACACGCAATCCGCATTTCTGGTCCGCCTTTTTCGAAATCCAGCCCGGCGATCCCGGACTCGCGCTCCTCCACGCCGCGCTCCTTCTGAGCGGAGGTGAAAGTCAGCGCGCATCCATCCTCGCGACCTTCGGCTTGCAGCGGCCGGGCATTCCTGCGGAGATCAAACGCGCGCTCACTTCGCTCATCGCGCATTGCCAGTCTGCGCAGGCTCAGTCCGCGCAGTTGGTTCGGGATGGAGTCGCCCTCTACGATCGGTGCGACTACACCGGCGCCCTGGGAAAGTTCGACCGCGCGCTCGCCGAATGGCCGGCCAATGGGGGCGCTCACTACGAACGCGGCTCGACGCTCCGCATGCGGGCGATCGAAGAAGCGCGCCGCGTCTCCAAGCCGGCGGATACGACCATGCCCGCCGCCGTCGGTGATCCTCCGGGGACTGCGGAGTGTTTCGCCCGCGCGCGGCGTTTCCATCCGTTTCATCTGCTCGCCTATCAGGGCGATGACCCCGCCATCCTCGCCGGCATGATGGCCCTGGTGCGCTCCGGCCTGCCGGTCTGGGAGGCGATGCGCAAGCATCCCGAGCAGCCGATAAAAACCGCTCCGCTCCGCGCCTTCAGCGAGGCCTGCCGGGAGGCCGCCATCGATGACTTCGCCCTCGTCCTGCGGCAACTCGTGGTGGCCACCAACCGGCGCTACGCCAGCGCGGATCGGGAGTTCATCGACGAATGCCTGCGCCGACTCGCCCCCGCCGCTCTGACCGAACCGCTCCTCGCGCGGGTCAGCGGCGAAACCCGCCTGCCCGCCCGCCAGATCGTGGTGCCGATCGTGGTCGAACCGCCCGATTCCTCGCTCACAAAAGCCGAGGAGGGAGCGCCTCCTGAGGTGAAGAAAAAGGAACCCGCGGCAAAGCCGAAGGCCAAAGGAAAAACCTCCTCGGGCAAAAAGAAATCGCCGGCCACGAAGGCAAAAACCAGTACCGCCAAGAAGAGCCCGCCCGCGAAGTCGAAGTCGAAGTCGAAGTCGTCAGCGACGAAGAAAAAGAAGGGCGCGTCATAGCAGCGTCGGAGCGCATTCCAAAAAGCCCGTCATTCCGACCGGAGCGGAGCGGAGTGGAGCGGAGTGGAGGAATCTCTCGCATCCGCGGGCAGCGGCGGTGCGGAGCAGTTGCGCGGCGCAGCTCCGCACCGCCTCCGCCCTCAGGTGCGAGAGATTCCTCCACTCCGCTCCGCTCCGGTCGGAATGACGCGCCTCTTTTGGGATGCTCCGCGCCATGTGTCCCAAGCCCATTTGCCTTGAACTGCCGCGCCGCTTCGCCTCGGCTGACTGCGTGACTCCCAGCGCCGATTACCTCACAAAATCCCGCGCCCTCATCGACGCCGTCGAGCGGCAGGGGGCCGACATCCAGCAGACCGCGGATTGGTTCGCCGGGACGATCCTCGCGGGCCGCATGGTCCACGTCTTCGGCTCCGGCCACTCGCGGATCATGGTCGAGGAAATGTGGCCGCGTTACGGTTCGTTCCCCGGCTTCAACCCCATCGTCGAACTCTCGCTCAGCTTTCACAATCTCGTCGTCGGCGCGAACGGACAGCGCCAGGCGATGTTCCTCGAAAACGTCAGCGGTCTCGCCGAGCGCATCCTGCGCAACTTCGATCTCGCGCCCGCGGACAGCGCCCTCGTGATTTCCTCCAGCGGCTGCAACGTCGTGCCCACCGAGATGGCCGAGGAGTTTCAGCGGCGCGGCGTCCGCGTCGTCGCGATCATCAGCCGCGCGCACAGCGAAGCCTCCACCAGCCGCCGCGCCGATGGCCGCAAGCTGCAAGACTTCGCCGCGCTCACCCTCGACACGGGCGCACCGGTCGGCGACGCCATGGTCCGCGTGCCCGGCCTCGATACACCGGTCGCGCCGGGCTCGACGATCGGCGGGTGCCTGCTGGTGAATGCGATCAAGGCCGAAGTCGCCGCGCGCCTCACCGCGGCAGGCCAGCCGCCCACCGTGCTCAGCGCCGCAGCGGTCGTGGGCGCGGAGCGCGCGACGGCGCTCTTTGAATCCGCCTACGACGAACATGCGCGCCGCCTTGCCCAGCTCTACGCGCAGCTAGGTATGAGTGATGAGGTATGAGTGATGAAAACAAGCGGCAGGACTTGCGGGCGCGAACGAAGCAATACGCGCTACGGATCGTAAAGATGTATCTCGCGCTGCCAAAATCCGAAGTGGCGCGCGTGCTCGGGAAGCAGGGCCTTCGTTCCGGAACGTCCGTGGGAGCGAACTATCGCGAGGCATATCGTGCGCGGTCCAAAGCCGAATTCGTCGCCAAGCTCGGCGATTGCCTGAAGGAACTGGAGGAAACCGACTACTGGCTCGAATTGCTCGGCGACAGCGCAGTCGTGAAGCCCGGTCGCCTCGCCCCCCTTCGTGCCGAGACCGATGAATTGATCGCCATCTTCACCGCCATCGTGAAGAGCTCCGGTCGCTGATCCTCATACCTCATACCTCATGTCTCATACCTTTGTTCCCCTCCGCACCACCGTCATCGGCAGCTATCCGTTTCCCGGGTGGCTGGAGTTTGCCTGTCAGCATCTCGATCGATTTGGAGGGGACGATCTTGCGGAAATGCAGGACGACGCGGTGATCGCGGCACTGCATGATCAACTCGCTGCCGGCCTCGACGTGGTGACCGATGGCGAACAGACGCGGCTCGATTTCAATCTGTCGTTCTACGGCTTCCTCGAAGGCCTCGAACTCGAGGGCGCACCGCCGCGCCGCTTCGGCCCGCCCGCGCACGATCAGCGCGGAAAGCACGCCGTCGCCGGCGAACTGCGCGCCCCGCGCGGGCTCGGCGCGGTCGAGGAATTCCAACGTCTCCAGCGTCTCGCGCCCGCCGGCCCGACGCTCAAGGCGAGCGTGCCGGGACCGTACACGCTGAGCGGACGGCTCGTGCCGAATGCGCAGTATCCCGATCGCTACGCACTCACCGAGGCGCTGCTCCCGCTGGTCCGCGCGGAACTGGAAGGCCTCGTCGCCGCGGGGTGCCGCGAGATCACCGTCGATGAGCCGTCGATGAGCTGCTACGCGCATCGCGAAGATCCGCGGCGCTTCGTCGAGATCTTCAACCGCACCGTCGCGCCGATCGTCGGGAAGTGCCGGCTCTCGACGCATCTTTGCTTCGGCAACTACAAGGGACGCGCCGTGGGACTTCGCCGCTACGGACCGATGTTCCCCGCCTTCCTCGAGCTGAGCGTGGATGAAGTGCATCTCGAAATGGCGAGTCGCGAGTTCTCCGAGATCGAGATCATCGAACGCATCGCACCGCGCATGGATGTGGCGGTGGGGATCATCGACGTGAAAAGTTACTACATCGAAACCGCCGACGAAGTGGCCGAGCGGGTGCGCCGCTGCCTGCGCCACGCGCCGCCGGAGAAGCTGAGCTTTGCGCCCGACTGCGGGCTGAGCCAGACCGCGCGCTGGGCGGCGAAGCAAAAGCTGGCGAACATGGTGGCAGGCGTGCGGCAGGTACGCAGCGAACTGGGCCTGTGATCACACCCGCGCTGGCCGACGACGCATTTCTCGCACAGGTCGAGGAGCCGCTGGCCGACGCGGCGCTGCGCCTGTGGTGGCTGGGCCAAAGTGGATTTCTCGTGCGCTGCGGGACGCGGCGGTTGCTGCTCGATCCGTATCTTTCCGACTCGCTCACGACGAAGTATGCCGGGACGGACAAGCCGCATGAGCGCCTGACCGCGCGCGTGATCGCGCCGGCGCGGCTTACCGGCATCGACGTGGTGACCTCGAGCCACAATCACACCGACCATCTCGACGCCGACACGCTCCAACCCTTGCGCGAAGCCAATCCGGCAATGGCACTGGTCATTCCCGAGGCGAATCGCGAGTTCGTCGCGCAGCGGCTCAGCACCGCCCCGACCGCCCCGATCGGCCTCGACGACGGCGTCAGAGCCGCGGTCGGCGAGTTTGAGTTTCACGGCATCGCCGCGGCGCACAATGAACTGGTGCGAGACGACGCCGGGCGTCACCGCTTTCTCGGCTACGTGATCCGCGCCGGGCGCTGGACGATCTACCACAGCGGCGACACGCTGCTTTATCCCGGCCTTGCGGAGAAACTCCGCGCCTTCACCCCGATCGACGTGGCGCTGCTCCCGATCAATGGCCACCGGCCCGAGCGCCGCGTCGCCGGGAATCTCGACGGCGCCGAAGCCGCGCGGGTCGCGCACGAGATCGGCGCCCGCTGCGTGATCCCGTGCCACTACGAAATGTTCGCCTTCAACACCGCCGATCCGCGCGACCTTTTCATCCCGGAATGCGAGCGCCTCGCGCAGCCGTATCGCGTGCTGCGCGCGGGCGAAGGCTGGACGCCGTGAACGCAGGACGGACCAGGGCATATTTGCAAACTGCCATTTCAGGCACCCGAAGGGTTGTGACCAGCCAGCCTAGGGCAACGCCCAGGGTTTCGGGAGTAGAAGAGGCCAGCCATGAAGCGGATCGTGGTGCTAGGATGGGAAAATTTGGGTGCGCTGGGCGACGTTTGGCTTTTCGGCTGCGGCGGGTAGCGATGGTCGGCGGAGCGGGCGGGCGGTGGCAGGGGGCTGCAGTCGCACGCCGCGGCGGTAGAGCCACTGGAGATCGTAGGCCCGCGTCACCAGAGTCCACTCGAAGCGCCGGTGGAGCAAGCCCCGCAGGCGGAACCGATCGAAACCCAGCGACGCTTTGATGATTCCGAACACCGGTTCGATGGTTTGCTTTCGTTGCGCGTAGAGTTCGCGCCCGGCTTTGATCGCCAGCGGGTGGGTCGGCCTCCCGAGCTTTCTGCAAAAGCTGCGCGATCTCTGCTTCGAGCAACGCCATCTGCGCGGTCGCCTGGCCGTGGCTCGCGGCGCTGTGTTTACTGCCATCGGCGAGGATCTTCGTACCGTCGAGCGCCAGAGTCACCCCGCCACCCGCACTACCGGGACGCGCGCCGCCCTTCTCGAGCACCTCGTGAACGCTGCTGGCCAGCAACCTCCGGTTTTCGGGGCGAAAGGCGCAGATCGTATCGCGAACGGGATGATGATGATCCTCGGGAACGCAATCATGCAGATCGCATGGCAACAAAAGCCGAGTGCCGTGGTCGATGTTGACGAAGCGGGCTGGCGACTTCCAAAATCCGCAACTCACTCCGATCTTGGAAAGAAGTCCCGCAAGCTGGTGAAGTCAACCAACTCAGCGTAAGTGCTTGATGTTGGTGACCCTAACGGGATTCGAACCCGTGTTACTCCCGTGAAAGGGGAGTGTCCTAGGCCACTGGACGATAGGGTCTTTGGAAAAAGGAGCGGGAATATGGGAAGGCGTGCGAGGCGTGGCAAGAAGTATTTCGAGTCGATTCGTCAGCCATTCAAAGGCGGATCCATTCTTGCGAGCAAAGGTAAACTGGGGATTTCACGCCGGAGATCCAGAGTTCTCCTCCGACTGAAGCGGATTCGTGGCAACCGGCCCGAATGTTCCGTTGACGAAAATTAGGTTGACGGCGGGAGGGGCTATCAATATGCGCGACGGTGGCTGACGGGTTGCATGACGCATCGCGCGGCTGAAGTGAAACAAAAACGAGGTATCCCCAAATGAACAAATCATTCGTTAGCATTGTTGCCGTAATCGCCATTGGCCTGCCCGTGGTCGGATTTGCGGCCGAAAAGAAAACCCCGCCGGAGAAAGCGACCGAGGGCGCAAAGAAGGCTGCTGAAAAGCCCGCTGCCGCTTCGGAGGCGCCGGCGAAACTCGTCGGCGAAGGCAAATCCATCCCGATGCACGTCCGCGCCGATGCCATCGACACGAAGGCGAAGACGTTCACGATGAAGCGGAAAGACGGCGTCGATGTGAAGCATGTCGTTACCGATACGACGGCGATCATGAATGGTGAGGCTACCGCCAAGCTGGAAGACATCAAAGTCGGTGAATATGTGAGCGGTCTGCGCAAAAAGAAGAGCGATACCGAATACGAAGTCGTGAAGATCACGAAGTTTGGTCCCGCGCCGGAGAAGAAGGCCAGCGCTGAGGACGCCGCGAAGCCAAAGGAGGCAAAGAAGCCCAATTAACGGCGAACTGACGAGATCCGACCCGCGTTTCACCTTGTGTGAAACGCGGGTTTTTCTTTGGTGACGAAAGCGGTGCGCTTTGTTCAGCGAGCCGGTTTCGGATTTCACGGACGCTTGCATTTTGAATCGAACGGGCCGGTGCAAACTGGGGGAGGCGATCAGGTCAAGCCGAGGAGCTGCCTCGCCGTCCGCTCGGTTGATCCGGTGTGGGCGCGGGCGATGGTCTGAGCGCGCTGATTGAGCGTGCGGCAGCGCGCGGGGTCGCGGAGGAGTGTGGCGATTTCGGCCTGGAGCGTTTGGGCGTCGGTGATGCGGATGGCAGCGTCGGCAGCGAGCCATTGGCTGACGATGGGTTCGAAGTTTTCCATGTGCGGGCCGAAGAGCACGGGTTTGCCGGCCATCACGGCTTCCACTGGGTTCTGGCCACCCTTGGAGGCGAGACTTTTCCCCATAAAAACAACCGTGGCGAGGTCGTACCAATCGCGTAGCTCGCCGGTGGTATCGACGACGAGAATGTCTGGGAGGGCGGCGCTGCCGGGCGCGGAAATCGGCGTCTCGACAGGGACGGGAAGTGAACTCCGCAGCACAACTCTGAGCCCGAGAGGGGCGAGATCGCGCAGGACGGCCTCAGTGCGCTCGACGTGCCGCGGGACGAGGATGAGGAGGAGCTTGGGAAATTCGGCAAGCAGCGCGCAGCGAACTTCGGCGAGGATGCGTTCTTCGCCGGGGAAGGTGCTGCCGCCGAGCAGGATGGGGGCGTCGTCCGGAACGCCGCACGCGCGGAGCAGGCTTCTGAATTCCACCCCACGCGGGGACGCCGCGCTATTGTGATCGAACTTGCTGTTGCCGGTGACGGCGATGCGTTCAGCCGATACGCCGAGCGATTGCCAGCGCGGGATGTCGGTGGGCTCGGCCACGGCGAAGGTGTCGATCAGCCGGAAGACGGGCCCGACGAGTCCCGCGACTTTGCGGAAGCGGCGCTCGGAGCGGGGTGAGAGGCGGGGCACGAATGCGGCCGGAAGACCGCGTGCCTTTGCTTCGGCGAGGAGGTTGGGCCAGATGGCTTCGATAAAGATGATCTGTCGCGGACGCAGGACGTCCAGCGTGCGCCGGACGATCGAGCGCAGGTCGAGCGGGTTGTATATTACTTCGAGCCAATCGCACGCGGCGGGCTGGGCGACGGCGAATCCCGTGGATGTGGTGACCGACAGGACGATGCGGCGCGATGGATCGAGTTCGCGGATTTTCCGCGCGAGCTTTAGCGCGAGGAACGTTTCGCCGACGCTGATCGAGTGAACCCAAGTCCAGCCGCCGACCGCAAGGCGCGCACGGTCATCGGCGGCAAAGCGTCCGAATCGCTGGCCGAATTTATCGCGATAGCCGCCACGGCGCAGCATGCGCGCGAGGTAGCCGGGAAGCAGGGCGAGAAATGCGAATGGGAAAAAGAAATTGTAGATGCGCAGCGAACGGCGGGCGTCGGCGGGGTGTGGCGGCACGGGCGGGGAAGTCATCGGCGATTGGGATCCGTGGCGACTCGCGCGCGCACTGAAGCCAGGGGCTGCTTACGGTGAGGGTTCCGCAGGCTGGGCGGCCGAGATGAGGAAGGCGACGGCGGTGGCGCCGTACGATTTGTCGCGGAGACACTCCCACCGGACGCCGAGCGAGAGGGGGGAACTGGGAAGATGCTCGAGGACGAAGGTGCCGCCGGGAGCGAGCGCGCGCCGGAGGCCTTCGTTGTTGAGAAGTTCGGCGGCGAAATCACGTTCGCCGGGAGCTTTCGCGTAGGGCGGGTCGGCGAGGATGAGGTCGAAGGACCCAGGCGCAGCGTAGCGATCGAGGTAGCTGAAGACATCGGCGGCCTGCACGGTGCCAGTCAGGCGGGTCTTTTCAAAGTTCCGATGGATGGTGGCGACGGCGACGCGTTCGTTTTCGACGAAGGTGGCGCTCGCCGCGCCGCGACTGAGCGCCTCGATGCCCAGCGCGCCGCTGCCGGCAAAGAGATCGAGCACGCGGGCTCCCGGCACGGCGTCGCCGAGGCTGTCGAAGATGGCGCCGCGGACCTTCTCCATGCTCGGTCGCAGATCGGTGCGCGGAGTGTGCAGCGGGATGCCGCCTGCGGTGCCGGCGATGACTCTCACTGCGCTGCGGAGGCGGGCGGCGGATTCGTCGCCGTTGGGGGGGCGGCCTCGATCTTCTTTGTTTCGTCGGCTGCCGTTTCGTCTTTCTTCTTCTTCTTTTTGTCGTCCTTCCCTTTGTCGGATTCTTTCTTGTCGTCGTCTTTTTTCTTTTTGATCCCGAAAATCCCGTTCACCAGATCGTCGAACTGGGCCTCGAGTTTTTGCCCGACGATCTTGTCGAGAAGGTCGGTCTTGGGTTTCTCGGTCTTGCCGTAGATTTTGAAGTCGATGTAACGGGTGTCGCCATCGCCCGCGCTGAAATTGTCGCGCACGAGACCGGGCAATTGTTTGATCAGCGCATTTTGCGCGATGAGACGCGCGGCGAGGTCGAGCTTGCCGTCGAAGCGGGCGACGCCCTTTGCGGTGAGGGAGAGGTCGGAGGCGTCGAGCGTCACGCTCTCGAAGTTGACCTTTTCATCGGCGATGCGGGCTTCGGCGAAGGAATCTTTCAGCCGCAAGTCGGAGAGCTGTTTGATCTGCAGCGCGTTGCCGATCATTTCGAAATACGAAAATTCCTTGAAGCGCCCGTTGCGCAGAGCGAGTTGCGCGCTGCCTTCCGCCCGCGCGAAGCGGGTGAAATCACCCTGGAGGTCGAGCGTGCCGCCGAGCGCGCCGGATGCCTGCCCTTCTCCCCAGCCGGCCTGGTTGGCGACGCGCGAGAGGTCCACACCGTCAAATTTGAGCCCGAGCGCGAAGGGAGATTTCGGTTCCTTCGCCTTGAGGTGAAAGCTGCCGCTGATCGGACCGCCGCCGAGCGTCCCGCTGATCTGTGGCAGGTCGAGAATCTCCGGCGTGTAGTTGAACGGAGTGCGCACGGCTTCAAATGCGACCGCTTCCTTCCAGACGATCCGGCCGATATTGGCCACGCCCTCGATGCGCTCCGGCGTCAGCGTGGTGTAGAGCATGTTGACGTCGGAGAAGGTCGCGACCCGCTGCCCGGCGGCGTCGAGGAGTTCCACGTCGCCGTGTTTGATCTCGAAGCTCTCCACGACGACTTGAAACCCGCTCTTCTTCTTCGCTTTCGGCGCCTGCTCACTTGCTTCCACCTTCGGGGGCGCGACCTCCGATTCCGCGCGCGTGTCCGGCTTCGCGAGCTTGGGCAATTCCCATTTTCCCTCGGCATTCTGCGGCCACACGATCTTCGGGCTGGCCACCGTCATGCCGTAGATCACGAGCTTTCCCGAGAAGATGGGAAGCAGCCGGTAGCGCGCATTGAAGGAGGCCGCTTCAAGAAGATTCGTCGCGCCATTCGGGATGGTGATGCCGGTGATGCGAAGGTCGCTCCACGGCGTCAGGCTGGTGTTGGTGATCTTGAGCGGGACGCGCAAGGAGCGGCCGATTTCCTCCTGGATGCGCGCCTGCACACCCGGAGACTGGATGTAGAGATTGATGCCGAAGACGACCGCAATGACCAAGGCGAGCACCGATCCGATGGCGATCAGAATAGCCTTGGAAAGTTTTTTCACGGCGCACAACTTAGCCGCGGAGCCTTGATTGAAAAGGCGGAAACGCCCGCGCCTCAATGCAGGAAACCCTCATCATCCTGAACCCCGCCGCCCGGAGCGAAAAAGCCCGGGGCGCCTGGGCGCAGATCCAGAAACTGCCTCGGGCCGTCACCCGCCTCACCTCCGCGCCGGGCGATGCGCGAGCGCTCGCCGCGTGGGCGGTGGAGGAGGGCTTCCGGGCGGTGGTCGCGGCCGGCGGCGACGGGACGATCAACGAAGTGGTGAACGGCCTCGCGGGCTCCGACGTGACGCTCGGCGTGCTGCCCGTGGGGACGATGAATGTCTTCGCCGCCGAACTCGGCCTGCCTGGGGATCTGGCGGGCGCCTGGCGGGTGATCCACGAAGGAATCACCCGCAAGATCGATCTCGCGCGGGCCAACGATCAGTACTTCATCCAGCTCGCCGGGGTGGGGCTCGACGCGCAGGCCTTGCAGGAAACGACATGGGAATCGAAGCGCAGCTTCGGCCCGCTCAGCTATCTCGTCTCCGCCGCGCAGATCGCCGCGCGGGTGCCCCCGCGGCTGCTCGTGGAGTCCGATGGCGTGGAGCGCGAGGGCTCGTTTGTCCTCGTCGGCAACGGGCGCTACTACGGCACGCGCCTCGCGTTTTTCAAGGACGCCAAGGTCGATGACGGCAAGCTCGACGTGCTCATCTTCAAGAATCTGGGTTACCTCGATATCGCGCGTTACCTCGGCACGATCCTCATGGGCATTCACACGGAGCAGAAGGACGTGGAATATTTCCAAACGAAGCGCGCCATCGTGCGGTGCGATCATCCGGTGCCGGTGGAAGTGGATGGCGAAGTCGCGACGGAATCACCGGTGACCTTCCGCATTTCCTCACGGAAGCTGCGGGTGTTCGTCCCGGCGAAAGAGTAGCCGGAACGACGGGAGTCGAAATCCGCATCGCTTGTAACCTCGGTGCGCGGTTCCCTCAGTAAAAGGTATGGCCTTCGATTCCCCACCAACCCGCGACGACGCGCGCTGCCCCCACTGCGGAGCCGTGCTCCCGGAGCAGGCGCCGCAGGGCCTCTGCCCCAGGTGCCTCTTCGCCGGGCTCGCCGCGCAGACGGAGGACGCGGAGGGCGCGGCGTCGCAGGTGCCGCCGCCGATGCCGGAGGAACTCACCCCGCACTTTCCTCAACTCGAAATCCTCGAATGCCTCGGGCGCGGCGGGATGGGGGTGGTCTATAAGGCGCGGCAGAAATCGCTGAACCGCTTCGTCGCGCTGAAGCTGCTCGCGCCGGAGCGCGTGAACGATCCTGCGTTCGCCGAGCGCTTCAGCCACGAGGCGCAGGCGCTGGCGAGACTGAGCCATCCGAACATCGTCGCGGTGTATGACTTCGGAAACATCCCCGCTGCTTCCGCCTCTCAACTCTCAACCCTCAACCCTCAACTTCCCCTCTACTACCTGCTCATGGAGTTCGTGGACGGCGTGAATCTGCGGCAGGCGATGAAGGCGGGCCGCTTCACGCCGGAGCAGGCGCTGGCCATCGTGCCGCCGGTGTGCGAGGCGCTGCAATACGCGCACGAGCACGGCATCGTGCATCGCGACATCAAGCCCGAGAACCTGCTGCTCGACAAAGAGGGCCGGGTGAAGATTGCCGACTTCGGCATCGCGAAGATGCTCCACGCCGAGGGCGCGGATGTCGGCCTCGCCGAAAGCCAGCCCGCCGGCACGCCGCAATACATGGCGCCGGAGCAGAAGGAACATCGCCGCACCGATCATCGCGCGGACATCTACTCGCTCGGCGTCGTGCTTTACGAACTGCTCACCGGCGAACTCCCCGCCGACAAACTCCAGCCGCCTTCGCGCAAAGTGCAGATCGACGTGCGGCTCGATGAGATCGTGCTCCGTGCGCTCGAGAAAACGCCGGAGCTGCGCTTCCAGACGGCG
>JANOAZ010000082.1:0-11794 GCA_031411395.1 Chthoniobacteraceae bacterium | reverse complement strand
TCGGTATTCTCCTCCGTGGCATTGAAAAAGAAGGCATCGAGCGCGGTCAGGTTCTGGCCGCCCCGAAGAGCATTAAGCCGCACAAGAAGGCCAAAGCCGAAATCTACGTTCTCTCGAAGGACGAAGGCGGCCGCCACACGCCGTTCTTCACCAAGTACAAGCCGCAGTTCTACTTCCGCACCACGGACGTGACCGGTTCGGTCAGCCTTCCGGCTGGCGTGGAAATGGTTATGCCTGGCGACAACGTGTCCGTTGAAGTCGAACTCATCACCCCAGTCGCCATGGAGAAGACGATGCGCTTCGCCATCCGCGAAGGCGGCAAGACCGTCGGCGCCGGCCGTATCGCCGAGATCACCGACGCTCCCGTCACCGGAAAGTAATCCCTTGCCGAATTCTGCGCGGGACGGATCATGGATCCGTCCCGCGTGTTTTCGGCTCCAACCAACTTACGGCAGTAACTCAATTGGTAGAGTAGCGGTCTCCAAAACCGCCTGTTGGGGGTTCAAGTCCCTCCTGCCGTGTTTGGTCTCTCAACCGAAAACCGATGATATCCCCGACAAAAAACTTCATCAGCGAAGTGAAAGTGGAGCTTGCCAAGGCCTCGTGGCCTTGGGACCCGAAAGAGAAGGGCGTGAAGAAATACAAGGAGTTGATCGATTCCACGCTCATCGTGGTGATCGCCATGCTCCTCCTCTCGGGCTACGTCGCCGGTTGGGATTTCATCATGAACCTTATCGTCAGTTACCTGTTCCAAGCGCCCACCCCGCTCTGATCCCCGCTCATGACCGAAGAAGACAAGCGCAAGCAGTGGTATGTCGTCCATGTCCTAGCCGGACAGGAGAACAAGGTTCACGACAGCCTCACGAAGCGGATCAAGACCGAGGAGATGAGCGACTATATCTACGAAGTCGTGCTGCCCACTGAGCGCGTCTCCGAAATCAAACGCGGAAAGAAGACTGAAACTACCCGCAAGTTCTTCCCCGGCTATCTCATCGTGAACATGTATCTGCTCGATGATAACAAGCAGCCAGTGGATAAGACTTGGTACTTTGTCCGTGAGACTCCGGGCGTGATTGGCTTTGCCGGAACCAAGGATAAACCGATCCCAATGCGTCAGTCCGAAGTGGATGGCATGATCGCCCAGCTCCGCGGTGGCGAAGACAAGGTCAAACCGAAGATTGAATTCAGCGTCGGTGAGATTGTGAAAGTCGCCGACGGTCCTTTCCAGAATCAGAGCGGCACCGTCGAAGAGATCGATCC
Source organism: Chthoniobacteraceae bacterium (assembly GCA_031411395.1). Taxonomy (GTDB): domain Bacteria; phylum Verrucomicrobiota; class Verrucomicrobiia; order Chthoniobacterales; family Chthoniobacteraceae; genus Chthoniobacter. The sequence continues at coordinate 10,534 of JANOAZ010000082.1, read as the reverse complement.
CGAGCGTGGCAAGCTACGCGTGAGTGTTTCCATCTTCGGCCGAAATACCCTCGTCGATCTCGAATACTGGCAGGTCGAACGCTCCTAACCCTTTCCAAACAGCAACTAGCAACTTACTCAGATGGCTAAAGAAATCGTCGGTCAAATCAAACTTCAGATCCCCGCCGGACAGGCGAACCCCGCTCCTCCCGTCGGCCCCGCGCTCGGCCAGCAGGGCGTCAACATCATGGCGTTCTGCAAGGAGTTCAACGCCGCCACGCAAAAGCAGGCGGGCGACATCCTTCCGGTGGTCATCACCGTTTACAAGGACAAGAGCTTCACCTTCATTACAAAGCAGCCGCCGGCCTCCGCGTTGATCAAGAAGGCGCTGAACATCGCCGCCGGCTCAAAGGAGCCGAACAAGATCAAGGTCGGCAAGCTGACCAAAAAGCAGATCTCCGAGATCGCTGCTCGCAAGATGAAAGATCTAAACGCTCGCGACGAAGCCGCCGCGATTAAGATTATTGCCGGCACCGCGCGTCAGATGGGCGTGGAAGTCGAGTATTGAGCAAAACTTCGTTAACTAGTTTTTCGCAAAGGCCGGCAGTTCGCTGCCGGCCTTTTGTTGTTTTACACAGGTGCATCTGAGCGATCGCGCGGCGGTGAATTAAGGAGATAGTCTGCGACAGACCACCGATCATGGAGTAGCCTCACAGCCTTATGGCTACTCTTACCAACCGTCGATTGCATGTGGAACTCCGTGACGATCTTAAGAAGATGATTACCAAGGGCCTGGGCAAGGTGGTAAACGATGCCACACGCAAGACGTTCACCGCGAATGCGGATGGTGCGATCCTGGAGTTTGCCCACCGGCAGCCAGACATCGGATTTTGGAATGGTGTGAAGTATTACGGCAGCGGCAAGAGCAGCCGAATTCGCGTCCGGCGCAGTCCGGTGCCTGACGTAGCATAACCTTACAGGACCGTCTCGGAGTTCGTGACCGGGCTCCCCGGCTCCAATGGGCCGCGAGAGGCGAGAGGGTTGAATCCAAAAGAAAACGGGCGCAGACCTTTCGATCTGCGCCCGCTTTGTGATTAGTGAAGTTGGTTCCCCCTTACGCGATCGGCTCGCCCACCATGTAGCGGATGAAGCGGCGAATGGTCAGCGTGTCGTCGAGGGCTTTGCTCTTTTCCGCGATGAGCTGGGCGATGGTCTGGTCGGGGTTCTTGATGAACGCCTGATCGATGAGGCACACGCCGCTGAAGAATTTGTCCATCTTCCCATCGATGATTTTGTCGATGATGTTCGCTGGTTTGCCGGGGGGCACCTGGTCTTTGTAAATGGCGCGTTCGCGCTCGATGGTGGCGGCCGGGACACTGCTGCGATCGACGCTGATTGGGTTCGCCGCGGCGATTTGCAACGTGATGTCGCGGACTAGTTGTTTGAAGTCTTCGGTCGTCGATGTCTCTTCCTTGCTTGCGCCGACTTCGACGATCACCCCGACTTTGCCGCCCGTGTGAATGTAGGCAGCCACGGCTCCGGGTCCGGTCACTTCCACGCGTTCGCTGCGACGGATCTGGACGTTCTCGCCGATCTTCTGAACGGCAGCGACTCGATCTGCCTCCAGGTCGGCGCCGGGCGAGCTGGCGATTTTGCGGGCGATTTCTTCAGTGAAGGCGCGGAAGCCGTCGTTCTTCGCCACGAAGTCGGTCTCGCAGTTGATCTCGACGAGTACGCCGACCTTGGCGCCAGGCAGGATGACTTGGGCGATGACGCCTTCCTTGGCATCGCGATCCGCCTTCTTCGCGGCGCTAGCGGCGCCTTTCTTGCGCAGAACGTCGATGGCGGCCTCGAGGTCGCCGTTGGTTTCCGCGAGGGCGCGTTTGCACTCCATGAGCCCGGCGTTGGTCTTTTCGCGGAGGGTTTTGACGAGTTGGGCGTCGATGACGGCGGCGGTGCTCATAATAGGGATGGGGATGGCTGGTGGTGAAAACGCAAAGAGACGAGAGCTTGGTGGCCCTCGTCTCTCCGAAAGGGGTGGTCCGGGGAGGGCCGAAAGCTACTCGCTGACCGCGGAGAGGGCCGCCTGCTCCTGCTTGCGGCTCTTCACAGTGTTCGAGACAATCGCGTCCACTAGTTTCTGTAGGACGATGCGGATGGCGCGGATGGCGTCATCGTTGCCGGCGATCGGGTAGTCGATCAGATCGGGGTCGGCATTGGTATCGACGATCGCGACCGTGGGGATGCCGAGGCGCTTGGCCTCCGCGACCGCGATGGCTTCGCGCATTGTGTCGATGATGATGATCGCGTCGGGGAGCTTCTCCATGTCGCGCACCCCTTCGAGGTTGCGCTTGATCTTCTCGCCCTCGCGCTTCACCGCGGAAATCTCCTTCTTGCCCATCTTCGGATACTCGGGCTGCTTCTCGAGATCCTCGATGTACTTCATCCGCACCACGCTCTTGCGGATCGTGGTGAGGTTGGTCAGCGTGCCGCCGAGCCAGCGTTGATTGACGTAAAACTGTCCGCACGCCGTGGCGGCTTCCTTGATCGCCTCCTGCGCCTGCTTCTTGCAGCCGACGAAGAGAACCTTGCCGCCGCGTTCGGCGGTCTTGCGGAGAAATTCGGTGGCGGTGTCGAGCTGGCCGACGGTCTTGCCAAGGTCGATGATGTAGATGGCGTTGCGCTTTTCGAAAATGAAGGGCTTCATCTTCGGGTTCCAACGCTTGGTCTGGTGGCCAAAGTGGACACCAGCCTCGAGAAGTTCCGTCATCAGTTCAGTGGACATGGATAGGCGTGCAGGATTAAGGGCAGAAGAAAAATGGGCTGGAGGGATAAGCGAAGACCTGTGCGAACGCAACGGGAAACTTCGGTATTTTCAGGCGCGGAAAATCAGCGCGGCGCGAGGGTCGCCTGCTGCCACATCCACGGGAGTGTCAATACGGCAGCGGCGTTCCAGCCGAGGAAGAAAAGCCTCATCTGCCAGGAGGCGTACGGCGTCCCGTGCCAGAGCAGGGCCGCATCCGCGGCAAAGAAAAACGCGCCGCCGGCAAGGAATGCCGCGACCACGGGATCCCGCGCGGCGAAGCCCACCAGTGCAGCCTCCATGAGCAGCAGGACAACCATCAGAACTTTTGCACCCCGGACGCCGAGCACACCCGCGGTGGTGCGGCGTCCTGCCGCGAGATCCGGCGCGTGATCCATGATCTGGCCGAAGAGGTGCGAATGCATGGCAAACAATGCGCCAAACGCGAAGGTGAACCAAGGCGCCTGTGGCCGCTCGCAGAGCCAGCTCGCGAGCACGAAGACGAGGAGGTAGCCGACCTGATTGAGCACATCCCAACCGGCGCGCCCCTTGCACGCGAGAGGCGGCAGATTGTAGATCGCGGTGAGCGCGAGCAGGGCCGCGATCCACGCCACTGCCTTCCACCCAAAGAGGACGCAAAACACGGCGAAGAACGGCAACTGTACCATGGCGATCCAGCCAGGCAGTGCGGCCCGCTGCTCCTCATTGGGGCGAGCACCGAAGAGGAACGTATCCTTGCGCGGATTCAGCCGGTCGGTGTCGCCATCGACGAGATCGTTGCAACCGTAAATCAGGAGCCCGAACGGCAGCGTGATATAGACGAGTCCCAGCCAGAATCGCCAATCGCCGAAGACCTGCTGCCCACCGAGCGGCAGGAGATAGAACCAGACCGACGTGGACCAGAAACCGGGTCGCGCGGTCTTGATCAGCAGCGACACGCTGGACGCCGCGGCCAGACCAAGCCCCACACCCGGGACCGGAGCGCCCACCTCCTAGGGCGTCAACACCACCGGTTCCGGCGTCGGTGTCGGTGTCGGCGTCGGAGTGGGAGTCGGCGACGGAGTGCCGCCCCCGGAACTCGATGCCGAGATCGTGACCGTGCCGGTGCCGAATGAGGTTTCAAACGTGCCGGTCCCGCGACCGCCGGTCCCTCCCCCGACCGCCTGGATCAAGACACCCGTGGCTTTGAGTTTTTTCCCTTCGTTGCCGACGTCAAACTTGGTCCTAAACCGTCCGCTCTTCCGGTCGATGCGCACCTCCAGGTTTTCTGGGCCGGCATTGAGCACCTTCACGTTATCCCGGTCATTGAGGTAAAGGTCACGGCTGAGCCCGCCGAGGCCGGCGCCGGAGAAGCTGATCGTCAGGTCCTGACCCTTGCTCGTGGCAGTATCCAGCACTCGATCGCCGTCGCGCGGCTTGACGTAGCGCGCGCCATCGACGCCTTGCGTGATGTCGTAGCCGCGCGGGTAGAAGCCCTCGCCCGTCGTGGTGCGATCGGTATGCAGCGTGCCGCCCACCGTGTCGCCGAGGGTGAGATTTCCGATCACTCGCGTGAATTCCGGATCGTCGTAGAAAGTGAGCGTCGCTACGCCGTCCTCAAAGTTCACTGTGCCCTTGGTGGAAAAGGAGCGCCCATCCGTCAGGCGGCCCTTGATCGCCGCCGTCCCGTCCGGGGTCACGCGGATCGCCACCCAGCCCGTGCCTTCTGGTGGTGTCCCGGGATCGTTGCCATTGCTCGGCCCCGAGCCGCCGGCGCTGATGCCCGCGGTGTAGCGGCCTGCGAGTTCACCGCGCGTCGTCACGTCCGTGTCCGAGACATTCAGGTCCGCGGTATATTGCCCGTTGCTGAAAGTCGCGGTGATCACAGCGCCGGTATCTGAGTTTTTCGTCGAGATCGACACTGGGATAATTCCATCGCCGCCGGTGGCGAAGCCCTTGAAGCTGCCATCGGGCGCGAGGACACCGGTTAGCACAAAGCGCTTCCCGTCGATGATCGCGATGCCGGAGAAGGAACCGCCCGCGGTCGTCGTCATCGTGAAGTAACCGATCTCCTTGCCGTTTGCCCTCTTGATCAGCCCGCCGTGAGTGCCCGCAAGCGAGGAGCGCAGCGAGCGGATCGTCACTGTCGCCGTGGCCCGCGCGCCGAAGACGTCGTAGATCGTGTAAGTGAACTTGTCGCCGTCCCGGAAGGTTGCCCCGGGGGTGTAGGTCAAATCCGAGCCGTTATTTACCACCGTGCCGTTCTTCGGATTGGTGAATGATAGGATGGTTCGCGTGTCATTCTCCGGATCAGTGTCGTTGTTCAGCACGTCGATGGTGATCGCCTCGGTGTCGATGACCTCCGCTCCGTCGGCCACGGCCTTCGGACCTTTGTTGTTCACATCATCCGGAGTGTCCACCTCGATCGTGGAGGGTAACGTCGCCTTAAACACGAACCGGTAGTGGTAGGTGGTGTCATTGGCCGGCACCGCTGCCAGCGGGGGCAAGGCGACATCGGTGGAGAGAGTCGCGTTCGCCGCGACGGCCTGGCTTGCGGTCGGGAACCCATACGTGGTCGTCGGCCCGTATTCGAAGAATACTTCACCAGCGACCCCGGCCGTCGTCACGGTGCCGTGAACGGTCGCCGTGTTCGTTCCCGAATGCGTCGGGCGCTCGTCAATCGTCAGGGTGGGTGAATCGGTGGTTTGTGCGAAGACAAACGTATTTGTGGGTGCGGTGGTGTCCCCGCCGGTCTGCGCAGCCTTTACTTTGAATTCGTAGCTATTGCCCACGGTGAGGCCAGTGACCGTAACCGACACGGGCTTGTTCACCTCACCCACAGCCACATCCGGCACGACGACCACGTCCGCGAAAGCGCCCGCCACTGCCGTATCGCGATAGCTGAAGGTGACCACCGTCGTGAAGCCATTGGGCGTCACGTTCGCGTTTAGTTTCACCGAGCCCCCGGCGATATCGGTCGCCTTCTGGTTCGTGATGGTCGGTGCGACGCCGAACGCCGTACCGAGCGAGAGCAACATGAACAAAGCGACCGCGCGGAAAAGGTAAGTCATGTCGGGGTGGAATGGCGCTCGCGGAATGTGCATCGGCTCGCGCCGCATACAAGGCCGATCTCACCCGAAGATTCACGCTCGTTCCCAAATTCCGTTTGGGAACGCACTTGCGGGCGAAACTGTGTTTCGTGAGGAGGGGTGTCCCCGGGTGGGGGGACGGCTCCGCACCCGCAGACACCCCCGCCATGCGAAATGCAATTTTGCTCCGCAAGGGCGTTCCAAAACGGAGTTTGGGAACGAGCGCCGGTGCTGGTGACATCGAGCGCCGAGGAGTTTGGGAACGAGCGCTGAGCGCTCCCGGCCACGTTGTTCAGGCTCACGCTTACACCCGCGGCACGTCCTCGCCCGTTTCCCCATCCGCCCGCGTCTCCACCCAGCGCGCCCAGAGCCAGCAGAGATCGGAGAGTCGGTTGAGAAAGCGCACGATTTCCGCATTCACCGCCGCACCCGTTTCACCCAAGGCCACCACCTCGCGTTCCGCGCGCCGGCAGACGGTGCGGGCGACATCGAGCGCCGCGCTGCCTGCGGTCGAGCCGGGAGTCGCCCAGCCGCGGTAGTTGATGTGATGGTTCTTCTCGAGGTCGTCGATGATCGCTGTCAGCCGATCCACCATGGCCGCTTCCACGAAGTGATGCCCTCCGGTCACGTAACGCTCGCGATCCTCCGGCACCACCGCGAGTTCGCCCATGAGGACCACGAGTTCCTTTTGGATTGAAAGCACCGCGTCCGTCACAAACACCTCATCCACCGTCGCACGCACGGTCCCGAGCGCGGCGTTTAATTCATCCACCGCGCCATTGGCGGCGATCCGCGCATGGGTCTTCGGCACACGTCGGCCATACATCAGCGCGGTCGTTCCATCGTCTCCGGTCTTGGTGGCAATGCTCATGGTGGAAAGTTGAGATTCGAGGCTTTGCGAGAAGTCCGTGGTGCCGTGGGGACAATTGAGGGTAGAGTGTTGAGAGGCGGTGAATGGCTGGCCGGGCGTTACTCTCAAATTCAGCCGCCATCCAATACGAGAAAGAGGCGCCGCTTTCCAGCGGCGCCTCTCAACTCTCAACCCTCAACTTTCAACTCAGCTCAGCCGAGAATCGGCTCGGGCTCGGCCTCGGGCAGGCCGAACTGGTCTCCGAGTTGCACGAGTTTGATGTCGCGGTGCGCGGGGAAGCCGGTGCCGGCGGGGATGAGGTGACCCATGATGACGTTCTCTTTGAAGCCACGGAGATGATCGATACGGCCCAGGGTCGCAGCCTCGGTGAGGACGCGCGTGGTGTCCTGGAACGAAGCGGCGGAGATGAACGACTCGGTTTCGAGCGAGGCCTTGGTGATGCCGAGCAACACGGGAACGGCCTCGGCGGGCTTGCCGCCCTTCTCTTCGACGAGTTCGTTTTCCTTCTCGAAGATGAGGCGGTCCACCTGGTCGCCCCAGAGGAGCGTGGTGTCGCCGGGTTCGGTCACCTTCACCTTGCGCAGCATCTGGCGGACGATGATCTCGATGTGCTTGTCGGCGATTTCCACGCCCTGGAGGCGGTAAACTTCCTGCACTTCGTTGACCATGTGCTCCTGCAAGGCTTGTGGCCCGAGGACGTCGAGGATGTCGTGCGGAGGCACGGGACCTTCCGTGAGCTGCTGGCCTTTCTTCACGGAGTCGCCCTTGAAGACGATGATGTGTTTGTTCATCGGCACGAGATGCTCTTCCTCGGCGCCGGTGTCGGCGTCGGTGACGATGATCTTGCGCTTGCCGCGGACGGTGCCGCCGATCTCGACGACGCCATCGATCTTCGCGATCTCGGCGGCGTCTTTCGGACGACGGGCCTCGAAGAGTTCGGCCACGCGCGGCAGACCGCCGGTGATGTCCTTGGTCTTCGCGACTTTGCGCGGGGTCTTGGCGAGCAGGGCGCCGGCCTGGACTTTCTTGTGTTCCCCGACCGCCACGTGGGCGCCGGCGGGAATCGAGTAGCTGGCGAGAACTTCCTTCGTCTTTTCGTCGGTGATGACGATTTGCGGATGAAGATCCTCCTTGTGTTCGATAACCACGGTGCCTTTGACGCCGGTGGCTTCATCGACCTCGCTCTTCACGGTGACTCCGGGAATCATGTCGCGGAACTCCACGCGGCCCGTCTTCTCGGTGAGAATCGGGACATTGTGCGGATCCCACTGGACGAACGCTTCGCCTTTCTTGACGGACGCGCCATTGCCCACGGCGATGGTCGAGCCGACGACGATGGTGTAACGCTCGAGCTCGAGGCCGTCTTTTCCGTGCAGGGCGATGGTGCCGTTCTTGTTCAAGGCGATCCACTGGCCCTCGAGATTCTGCACGACCCGGAGGTCTTCGCTGAATTTCAGGACACCGTCGTTCTTCGCCTTGACGATCGGCTGCTTGAACGTGCCGGACGCGACGCCGCCGATGTGGAAGGTACGCATGGTGAGCTGCGTGCCGGGTTCGCCGATGGACTGCGCGGCGATGATGCCGACCGCCTCGCCGAGCTTGACCATCTGGCCGGTCGCCAGGTTGCGGCCGTAGCACTTCGCGCAGCAGCCACGCTTGGTTTCGCAAGTCAGCACGGAACGAATCTTGAGGTGCTCGACGCCGATCTTCTCAAGCGAGAGCGCGACCTTTTCTTCGATCAGTTGGCTCTTCTTCAGCACCGTGGCTCCGGAGACGGGATCTTTCACCGTCTCGCAACTCACGCGGCCGATGAGGCGCGTGGCGAGATCGACGACTTCTTCGTCACCCTCGTAGATCGGGCGAACGACGATGCCCTGCGTGGTCTTGCAGTCGTCCTCGAAGATGATGACGTCCTGCGACGCATCGACGAGCTTGCGGGTGAGATAGCCGGAGTCGGCGGTCTTGAGCGCGGTATCGGCGAGGCCCTTGCGGGCGCCGTGCGTGGAGATGAAATACTCGAGCACCGTCAGACCCTCGCGGAAGTTCGAGGTAATCGGGCGCTCGATGATCTCGCCGCTCGGCTTGGCCATGAGGCCGCGCATGCCGGCGAGCTGCTTCACCTGCTGGCGATTGCCGCGGGCGCCGGAATCGACCATGAGGAACACTGGGTTCAGTTCCTTGCGGCCCTCGTTGTGTTCGAGGGTGCGGAACATGACGTTGGAGATTTCCTCACCGGCGTGGGTCCAAACGTCGATGATCTTATTGTAACGCTCGCCGTCGGTGATGATGCCCTGGCGGTATTGCTTCTCGACGATGGCGATCTGCTTGTAAGCGTTGTCGAGTTCGATCTGCTTCTCCTTCGGAATGATCATGTCGATGATGCCGATGGAAACGCCGCCCTTCATCGCCCAGTAGAAGCCGAGCTCCTTGAGTCGGTCGAGGGTATCGACCGTCGCCTGGTGTCCCGCCGCCTGGTAGGTGCGGAAGATGACATCGGAGATTTGTTTCTTGCCGCAGGCCTTGTTGAAGAAGCCCACGCCTTGTGGCCAGATCTGGTTGAAGATGACGCGCCCCGCGGTGGTCTCAATGACGTGCTTGGTGTCGTCACCATAGACGGTGCTCTTGCCGAGATCGGGGTTCTTGTAGCGGATTTTGTCGTGGACCTTCACGCTGCCTTCGGTCATCGCGAATTCGACTTCGCTCGCGTCGGCGAATAGCGAGTAACGTTCGGGTTCCTTGGTGCCCTGGAGTTTGCGCGGGTTCTGCGTGAGGTAATAACAGCCCATGACCAAGTCCTGCGAAGGAGTGGTGATCGGCTTGCCACTCGCGGGCGAGAACAGGTTGTTCGGCGCGAGCATGAGCATGCGCGCTTCCATCTGTGCCTCGACTGAGAGCGGGACGTGCACGGCCATCTGATCGCCGTCGAAGTCCGCGTTGTAGGCGGTACAGACGAGCGGGTGAATGCGGATGGCTTCGCCCTCGATGAGCTGCGGCTCGAAAGCCTGGATCGAGAGACGATGCAGAGTCGGCGCGCGGTTCAGCAGGACGGGGTGACCCTTGGTGACTTCTTCGAGGATGTCCCACACCTCCGGCGTCTGGCGCTCAATCATCTTCTTGGCTGATCGCACCGTATGAACGTAGCCGAGTTCCTTGAGGCGGCGAATGATGAAAGGCTCGAACAGGACGAGCGCCATCTTCTTCGGAAGACCGCACTGGTGGAGCTTCAGCTCCGGCCCGATGACAATGACCGAACGGCCCGAGTAATCGACGCGCTTGCCGAGCAAGTTCTGGCGGAAACGTCCACCCTTGCCCTTGAGCATGTCGGAGAGTGACTTGAGCGGACGATTGCCGGCGCCGGTCACGGCGCGGCCGTGACGACCGTTGTCAAAGAGTGCATCCACGGCTTCCTGCAACATGCGCTTCTCGTTCCGGATGATGACATCCGGCGTCTTGAGCTGGAGCAGGTTCTTGAGACGGTTGTTCCGGTTGATGACGCGGCGGTAGAGATCGTTGAGATCGCTGGTTGCAAAGCGGCCGCCTTCGAGAGGGACGAGCGGACGCAGGTCCGGCGGGATGACGGGAAGCACTTCCAGGATCATCCACTCAGGACGCGTGTGTGAAGTCGCGAAGCCCTGCACGAGCTTGAGACGCTTGGCGAGTTTCTTGCGGATCTGCTTGGAGCGCGTGGTGGTCATCGCCTCCTCGAGTTCCTTCTGGAGCTCGGCGAGTTGACACAGCGAGAGCAATTGCTTGAGCGCGTCGGCGCCCATCCCGGCGGTGAAGGTCTCGCCGTATTGTTCTTGGGCCTCGCGG
>JANOAZ010000081.1:0-32763 GCA_031411395.1 Chthoniobacteraceae bacterium | reverse complement strand
TCAAAGGCAGCCGCTCCGCAAAAATGGAGCGCATCGTGGAGGCACTGGCGACGCCATGATGTACTACCTGCATCTGCTCAGTGAGCGGCACGGGCCGGAAATCCTGCGGGCGTTCAACGTCTTTCAGTACATCACGCTGCGCGCGGTCGGCGCCGCGATCACCGCGTTCCTGCTTTCGCTCATGTGCGGCAACTGGGTGATCCGCCGGCTCATCTCGCTGAAGATGGGCCAGCCAATTCGGACCAAGGAAGAAGTCCACAAGCTTTACGAACTGCACGGCGGGAAAGCAGGCACTCCCACGATGGGTGGCGTGCTGCTGCTCGGCGCGGTGCTCGTCTCGTCGCTGCTCTGGGCGCGGCCGGACAACTCCGCCGTTTGGCTGCTCCTCGTTTCCCTCGCGCTCTGCGGCGGCCTCGGTTTTTGGGACGATTACCTCAAGATCACGAAGAAGAATTCCAAGGGCGTCAGCGAGATCACAAAGCTGGTCGGCCAGGGCATCGTCGCGGTCCTCGTCGCAAATTATTTCCTGCTCAATCCCGCGATCGAAGTGCAAGCCCGCGCGCTCTACGTGCCGTTTTACAAGGATCCCGTGATCGCGAATCTCGGCATCTTCACCTACGTCTTTTTCGGCCTTGTCATCATCGGCGCCTCGAATGCCGTGAATCTCACCGACGGCCTCGACGGCCTCGCCGCGGGCTGCACCACGACGGCGGCGTTCTGCTACGCCATCCTCGCCTACGTCTGCGGGCATGTGAAGATTTCGAGCTACCTGCAAATCCCGTTCTACCCGTTCGCGGGCGAACTCACGGTCGTCTGCATGGCCCTGGTCGGCGCGTCGTTTGGGTTCCTGTGGTTCAACTGTCATCCCGCGAAAGTCTTCATGGGTGACACCGGTTCACTCGCGATCGGCGGCATGCTCGGGGTCGTGGCGATTTGCACGAAACAGGAATTGCTCCTCGTCGTGGTTGGCGGCGTCTTCGTCATCGAAGCCGTCTCCGTGCTCATCCAGCGCACCTGGTTCAAGATCACCAAACGCATGTATGGCGAAGGCCGCCGCGTCTTCCTGATGTCGCCGATTCACCATCACTTCGAGCTCAAGGGGTGGAAGGAAAACACCGTGATCGTCCGCTTTTGGATCCTCTCGATCATGTTTGCCTTCCTCGGGCTCGCCACTCTCAAACTTCGTTGAATGTGTCCTACGCCAACAAAAACATCGCCGTGCTCGGCGCGGGTGAAAGCGGCGAAGCCGCGGCCACCCTATTGAAAGAAGAAGGAGCCATGATCACGATTCTCGACACCGCTGAAGGAAACAAACTGCGCAAGAAAATCGACGCGCTGGGCGCACGCGACATCCGCGTGATCGCCGGCCTCGCCGCCGAGCACGAAAGCGCGCATGGCCACTACGACGTGACCATCCTCAGCCCCGGGATCGATCCGGCGGTGCCGCTGGTCCAGAATTTCCTGAAGCGCCGCATCGAGATGATCGGCGAACTCGAACTCGCCTACGAGATGTGCGCGTGCCCAATCATTGGCATCACCGGCACCAACGGAAAGACGACCACCACGCAACTCGTGGAGAAAATGCTCAACGCCTGCGGCGTGAAAACCGTCGCCGCGGGAAACATCGGCCCGGCTTTCTCCGCTCGCGTGCGGCAGAGCAAGGACCTCGACGTGATGACGCTCGAGATCAGTTCCTTCCAGCTCGAAACGATCCGGCGCTTTCACGCCCAGACCACCGTCTGGCTTGGATTCGCGCCCGATCACCTCGATCGCTACCCCTCGGTGGCGGAATATTATGCGGCCAAGATTCGCATCTTCGAAAACCAAACCGGAGAGGATTGGGCGATCGTCAACTTCCGCGACAAACTCCCGGAACTCGCCGCGCGCAAGATTACCTTCAGCGCCTACGTCAGCGGCGCGGATTTCGAGTTGCGCGAGGGTGTCATTTACTTCCGCAGCGAGCGTGTTCTCGCGCTCGCGGAGACGAAGCTGCGCGGCTTGCACAATGCGGAGAATCTCATGGCCGCGCTCGGCGTCGGGTTCGTGCGCGGACTGAGCTTTGCGGAAATGGCGGCGCCTCTTCGCGAGTATCAACCGCTGCCCCATCGCTGCGAGCCGATCCGGGTGCTCGACGGCGTGGAATATGTGAACGATTCCAAAGGCACGAATCCGGATTCCGTCGAGAAGGCGCTGGCCTCCGAAACCCGTCCCGTGGTGCTGATTGCAGGGGGCAAGGACAAGGGCTTCGAATACGACGTGCTCACCGGGCTGGTGGCGCAAAAATGCCGGGCCGTGGTGGTCCTCGGCGAGATGGCCGATCGCATCGAAGCGATGTGGAAGGACCACGTGAAGGTCGCCAACGCCGAATGGTCCCTCGAACGCGCCGTTCAGCTCGCACACGACCTCGCCGTGCCGGGCGATGTCGTCCTCCTCAGTCCCGGCACGAGCAGCTTTGACATGTTCAAAAACTACGCCGATCGCGGCAATCAGTTCCGCGCATTGGTCAACGCCCTAACCGCCAAATGAAACTGCAAATCCCGAAACTACTGACCACGCGCCCGGCCTTCCTCACGCGGAATTCCGCGAAGCCAAAAGCGCCAATGAAGTTGAACGCCGCCACCGCCCGGATGAAACCCGGTGTCGATGACTACGACGACGACGAACCGCAGACGCGCCTCTCGAGCGCGTTCTTCGTGGTCCTCATCCTCCACGTCGTCGCCGTCGGCGGGATCTATGCCTTCAACAGCATCAAGGAGCACCGCCGCGGACTGGAGCCGTCTTCCACGAAGGCCGTGGCGGAGAAGACGGCCGCCGCACCAGCCGCGGCGCCCGCGAAACCGCGCCCGACTGCTGCCGCGGAAACACCCGCCAAGCCGGCCGCTGCTCCCGTCGCGCCGGCCCAAGTGTCCACGGCGCCCGTCTCGAACGCGAAGATCTACCACGTGCAACCCAATGATACGCTGACCAAAATCGCGTCGTCCTTGAAGGTGAGCGTCGCCGAGTTGCAATTCGTCAACACACCCAAGGAACTCGCGACGCTGCGTCCGGGCCAGATCATCAACGTGCCCGCGAAGAGAACCGTCGAACGCCCCGCAGTCATCGAGCCGCCGGCGCCGAATCCGGCCGCCAAAAAACTCGTCGAGACACCCGCGAAACCGGCGGCTCCATCGAGCTACGAGGTGCAGAAAAACGATACCGCGACCTCCATTGCGAAGCGCTTCAGCGTCACCGTCGATGACCTGCTCAAGCTCAACAAGATCACTGACCCGAAGAAGCTCCAGCCGGGTCAGTCGCTGAAAATTCCCACAAAAAAAAACTGACCAGCAGCTCCCGCCCCGTTGAACGTCCATCGCAACAGCGTTTACTTTCTGGTCATCGCAGTGATCAGCCTGATCGTGCTCGGGTTGGTAATGCTGTCCAGCACGGCGGCTTTCGCCCCCGGAAATCACGGTGATCAGCTCTTCTTCCTCAAGCGCCAGGCGATGTGGCTGGGGTTCGCGGTGCTGGCTTGCCTGATCGCCTCGTGCCTCGATCACCACCTCCTCCAGCGCTGGTGGTGGCTGTTGCTCGGCGTTTCCGTCGTCCTCCTGTTGCTTTGTTTCGCCCCAGGCATCGGGCTGCGCATCAAGGGCGCCGCGCGTTGGATCCACGTGGGCTCGGCTTCCTTCCAACCCTCCGAAATGGCGAAGCTCGCGGCAGTCACGACGCTCGCGTGGTGGTTTGCGCGCGATGAGAGGAATGCGCGGAGTTTCTGGAAGGGCTTCGTTTGTCCCATTGCGGGGATCCTCATGCTCGCCGCACCCATCGCTCTCGAAGTGGACATGGGCACGACTGCGCTGCTCGCCGTCACGACGTTCATCCTCATGTTCGTCGCGGGGACGCGCTGGCGTTATCTCCTCCCGATGGTGCTGACCGGAGTCGGCGGCCTCATCTTTGCCATCATGAAAATGCCCGAGCGCCTCGGACGAGTGATGGCCTTCTGGAATCCGGAGAAATATCCGGACGACGCATATCAACAGGTGCAGGGATTGATCGCGCTCGGCTCGGGCGGCGTGGACGGACTCGGCCTCGGCAATGGCCGGCAGAAGATGGCGTTCCTGCCCGAGGCGCACACCGATTTCATCCTGCCGGTGATGGGTGAAGAACTCGGCCTCCGCTTCACCCTGTTCGTCGTTTTTTGCTTCATCGTGATCATCATGTGTGGCGCGATCATCTCACTCCGGGCTCGCGACCGCTTCGGACTGCTGCTCGGATTCGGCATCGTGATCCTGATCGCGTTTCAGGCGGCGGTGAATATCGGCGTCACGACGATGGTGCTGCCGAACAAAGGTTTCCCGCTCCCCTTCATCAGCTACGGCGGATCGAATCTCGTCTTCTGCCTCGTCAGTGTGGGCATCCTGATCAACATCTACCGGCAGGGCTTCACCGAGAAGGAAGAAAAGGCCCGCACCACGCTGCCGGTGCGGGTGACGAAACGCCGGCTGCCGTGCCGCTTGTGAGCATGAGCTTTGTCATCCACCGAGGGACACCCTCGTTCCCAAACTTTGTTTGGGAACGCACTTGCGGGCGAAACTCTGGGTCGCATGGAGGGGGTGTCTGCCGGGCATGGGGCCCGCTCCGACCCGCGGACACCCCCTCCAGGCGAAGTCGAACTTCGCTCCCAAGTGCGTTCCCAAGCAAAGCTTGGGAACGAGCACACGCGCGCGGAACGCGGCCTTGCCGGAGGAGCCAGCCATGAACTTCGTCATCGCCGCCGGGGGAACAGGTGGACACCTCTTCCCCGGGCTCGCCGTCGCGGAGGTGCTCTCGCGCCGCGCGCATCGGGTGATGCTGATTATTTCCGAAAAGGAGATCGACACTCTCGCGACCCAGGGGCGCGGCGAATTCCGGATCGAGCGGGTGCCCGGCGTGGGCCTGCAAAGCAAGTCGCCGCTCGCGCTCGTGCAGTTCGCGCTGAAATTCCGCGCGGGCCTCGCGCAGGTGAAAGGCTTGTATCGCGACTTCCAGCCGCACGCCGTGCTCGGCATGGGCGGCTTCACCTCCACCGCCCCGATCCTCGCCGGGCGCGCGCGCAAGATTCCCACTTTCGTCCACGAATCGAACGCCATTCCCGGCAAGGCGAACAAGCTCAACGCGCGGCTCGTCACTCGCGTGCTGCTCGGCTTTGAGGAATGCGCGAAGTTTTTCCCAGCGGGAAAGTGTGAGATCACCGGCACCCCGATCCGCACCTCCCTGGTCGAGCGTCCCGCGAAAGCGGCGGCGCTCGCCACTTTCAATCTCACGCCCGGCCGGCCGACGTTGCTCGTCATGGGTGGGAGCCAGGGGGCGCGCGGGATCAATCAAGCGCTCATCGCCGCGCTCCCGAAGCTCGCGGCGCGACCGCTGCAGATCATCCATCTGAGCGGCGCAGCGGAGGAAGCGCTGATGCGCGAGAGCTATGCGAAGGCTGGCATTCCCGCGTTCGTCGCCGCATTTCATCACCGCATGGAAGAGGCTTACGGCGCGGCGGATTTTGCCATCGCGCGGAGCGGCGCGGCGAGCCTTACCGAGCTTTCGCACTTCGCGCTGCCGAGCATTCTCATCCCCTACCCCTTCGCCGCCGAAGATCATCAAACTTTGAACGCGAATATCTTTGAACGCGCGGGTGCGGCGACGCTATTAAAGGAGCGCGAAACCAGCGGCGAAAACCTCGCGGAAAAGCTGCTCTGGTTTCTCGATGATCCGGCCCGGCTTTCCGAGATGTCTGCCCGCAGCGCGAGCCTCGCGCCGAAGCAAGCTGCCGAGCGGGTCGCCGAGGCTCTTTTGAAATCCAGCAACGCTTAACGCGCCTCTCAACTCTCAACTCTCAACTCTCAACTTTCATTGGATACCGGCCAAATCCTCGCGGAAATCCTCGTCGGAGGTGAACTCAAGGTTCACCTCATCGGCGTCGCCGGCTCGGGCATGAGCGGCATCGCCGGGCTGCTCATGGCGCTCGGCCATACGGTCAGCGGCTCGGACAAGGCGCGCACGGTCGAGATCGACCGCCTTGAAAAGCTCGGCCTCCGTTTTCATCTCGATCAAAGCGCGGCGAATATCGCGCACGCCGACCTCATCATCTTTTCGTCGGCCATTCGCCCGGGCAATCCGGAGTACGACGAAGCACTGCGCACGGGTCGGAACATGGTGCGGCGCGCCGACGCCCTCGCGGCGATCCTGAATTGCAAGAAGGGGATCGTGGTCTGCGGCATGCACGGCAAAACGACGACCTCGTCGTTGGCCGCGCACGTGCTCAAGGTCGGCGGACTTCATCCTTCCCACTACGTCGGCGCGGAGATCCCGATCCTCGGCACGAATGCGAACTGGGATCCGGAGGGCGAACACTTCGTCGCCGAGGGCGATGAGAGCGACGGCACGCTGGCCTTTTACCATCCGGAGCACGCCATCGTCCTGAACATCGAGGAAGAGCATCTCGACTACTACGCGGACCTCGCCGCCATCGAGGTCGTCTTCAATCAACTGCTCAGCCAGACCCGCGGCCACGTATTCTATTGCGCCGACGATGCCAACGCCACGCGGCTCTGCTCGGTGCATCCCGGCGCGATTTCCTATGGTGAATCGCGGAGCGCGTTCTACCGCTTCGACGACGTCCACGCGAAAGACTTCCAGTCCTACTTCCGCGTCCTGCGCGGCGGGGAGCCGCTCGGCGCCGTCGCGCTGAACGTGCCCGGCCGGCACAACGTGAGCAACGCCGTCAGTGTCATCGCGCTGGCCACGGAACTCGGCATTCCATTCGCCAAAATTGCCGAGGCGCTCGAGAGCTTCCGCGGCGCGCGGCGGCGTTTCGAAATCAAATACCGCAGCGACCGCTACATGATCGTGGACGACTACGGCCATCACCCAAGCGAGGTGAAAGCCACGCTCGCGACGGCAAAGAACACCGGCCGGAAACGCGTGCTCTGCATGTTCCAGCCGCATCGCTATTCGCGCACGCTGAAGCTCAAGGAGGAATTCGGCCGCGCCTTCCATCATGCGGACACCGCGATCATCGCGGACGTTTATCCGGCCAGCGAGTTGCCCATCCCCGGCGTGAGCGGCCAGACGATCGTGGATGAAATGCTCCGCGAAGGACACGACTCCGCGTCCTTCCAGCCGGATCGAAAGAAGATCGTCCTCGAGATCGGGCGCCAGCTCGAACCCGGCGACTGCGTGATCAGCCTCGGCGCCGGCAACATCCACGAAGCGGCCACCCTGCTCGCCAAGGACGTGGCCTTGCTCGACGAACTCCAGACCGTGATGGGCCACGGCACCATCAAGCTCTACGAACCGCTTTCCAAACACACCACGATGCGAGTCGGGGGTCCGGCGCAGTTTTGGGCGGAGCCCGAAACGGAGGAGTCTTTTGCGCGGCTCGTGCGCTTTTGCACGCTGAAGGAGATCCCGCTCTTCGTGATGGGCCGCGGCTCAAACCTGCTCGTCCGCGATGGCGGCATCCGCGGCGTGGTCGTGCATCTGGCACGGGGTGAATTCAAGAGCATCGAAGTGCGTGAAGGCCAGATCACCGCGGGCGTGGGAGTGAAGCAAAAGGAACTCGCCTACGCCGCGCGCGACGCGCAGATCGGCGGCTTCGAATGGCTCGAGGGCATCCCGGGAAATGTCGGCGGCGCGCTCCGCATGAACGCCGGGGCGATGGGCGGGGAAACTTTCGGGCAGGTGGTGAGCGTGCGCTTTATCGATCCGCACGGAAACTTCCACATGAAGACGCCCGCGGAGATGGATGTGCGCTACCGCCACTGCGGCACGCTGGAAAAAAACTACGCGGTGTCGGCGACCTTCGTCGGGCATCCGAGCACGCCCGCGGAGATCGAAAAGCTGCTCGAAGCGTCCACGCAAAAGCGCCGCACGACGCAACCGCGCGAGTCGAGTGCCGGCTGCATCTTCAAGAATCCCGAGCAATGCCCGGCCGGAAAGCTCGTCGATGAACTTGGCCTCAAAGGCACGCGCATTGGCGGCGCCAAGGTCTCGGAGATTCACGGCAATTTTCTCGTCAACGACGGCAACGCCACCGCCGCCGACGTGCTCGCTCTCATCGACAAGGTGAAGGCCGTCGCGCTCGCCGAGCGCGGCATCCGACTGGAGACGGAAGTGCAGATCATCGGCGAAGCGAAAGGACTGCATGACTGAGCGCGCGGTCACGATTTCTCCGGCCAACGCACGCGCTGCAAGATTCTCGATCGATCGACGTTTGAGCGCGCATGCACCCGAAATCCAATTCCATGTCCGCTGACCTGACTCACAAAAAAATCGCCGTCCTCATGGGCGGGCCCGGCTCGGAGCGCAAAGTCTCGCTCGCCTCCGGAGCGGGTGTCGTGAAGGCGCTGCGCGAACTCGGAGCCGAAGTCACGGAAGTCGATGTAGCGGGAGCGGACTTCGTCGTCCCGCCGGGAACGGAGATCGCGTTCAATGTCATCCACGGGACCTTCGGTGAGGACGGCCAGCTTCAGCGCATTCTCGAGGCGCGCGGAATCCGCTACACGGGCGAGGGAGTTGCCGGCAGCGAACTTGCCATCGACAAGATCGCGACCAAGCAACGCTTGATCGACCGCGGCGTGCCCACCGCGGATTTCGAGATCCTGCGCAACGGCTCGAAGCCGAGCCTGCCGCTGCCGTTTGTCATCAAGGCGCCGCGCGAAGGTTCGAGCGTCGGCATCTACATCTGCCATGACGCGGCCGAGGTGCCCGCGAAGCTCGCCGACGCTGCGAAGTTTGGGAGCGAACTGCTCGTCGAACAATTCATCGCCGGGCGCGAACTGACCGTCGGGATCGTGGGCGACCAGGCGCTGCCGATCATCGAGATCCGCGCGAAGAAGGACTTCTACAATTTCGAAAACAAATACCCGTTCCTCAATCCGAACGCACCGGGCGCGGATCATTACTGCCCCGCACCGCTGACCGATGACGTCACGGCCCAGGTGCAGGCCCTCGCGCTGGCGGCGCACCGGGCGCTTGATCTTCAGGTCTATTCGCGAGTGGACCTCCTGCTCACCGCGGACGACGAGCCGTTTGTGCTCGAGGTGAACACGATTCCCGGGATGACCCCTTCGAGCCTGCTGCCGGAAGCCGCGGCGGTCGTGGGAATCAGCTATCCCGAACTTTGCCGCCGGATCATCGAACTCTCCGTCGCCCGCTTCCCCACCCCATGAACCAGAACGTCAACCGCCGAGCCTCCAACGTGCGCCAGCGCAAGAAGCAGCAGACGCTGCTCGATGTGAAGATCCGCGCCAGCACCGAGCGGCGGCGGATGTTCGGGAAGATCTTCAGCATCAGTTCGCGCCTGATCATTTTCTCCGCGCTCGCCGGTGGTTGCTGGGTCGGAGGCAAGGAGGCGCTGCGCCGCTTCGTTTTCGAGAACCCGGACTACGCGATCCGCGAAGTGAAATACCTGACCGACGGAACGCTGACCCGCGATCAGGTCCTCAAGACCGGGGACCTGCGAGAGGGACACAACATTTTCCTGATCAATCTCGGCAAGGCGCGCACGGAGATCGAGAAAATGCCCCAGGTCGAGAACGTGGAAGTCGTCCGGACACTGCCCAACCGCCTCAGCGTCACCGTCACCGAGCGGCGGCCGATCGCCTGGGTGGTTTCGAAAAGCACGGACGATCCCACCGTATCCGACACGGCGTTCCTCATCGATGCGCGCGGAATGCTCATGAAGTCGCGGGCGAAGCTCGAAGAATACCTGCATTACCCGGTGATCTCCGGCGTGCAAACCGGCAACCTCGTAGCCGGCGAACGCGTCACCACCAGCGAGATGCAGGCCGCGCTCGAACTCATCCGCCTGACCTCGGACAGCACGCGTTTCCAGGCGCGGCACGTCGATCTTTCCAAGGGGTACTGCCTCGTGGTGACCGCACACAGCCACGCGAAGATTACCTTCGGCCTCGACC
This sequence comes from Chthoniobacteraceae bacterium, assembly GCA_031411395.1. Taxonomy (GTDB): domain Bacteria; phylum Verrucomicrobiota; class Verrucomicrobiia; order Chthoniobacterales; family Chthoniobacteraceae; genus Chthoniobacter. The sequence continues at coordinate 22,834 of JANOAZ010000081.1, read as the reverse complement.
GGATCGAAGCTCAGCTCGCGCGATTGCATCGCTATCTGGCGCGTGCCGCGGATGATCAAATGGAAATCCAGACCGTGAATCTGATCGTCGAACGCAACACGCCAGTCACCTTCGTCGAGCGCCCGCTCGCGGAGGGCGAGATCGCGCAGGTCGCCAAGCCGCCGGACCCCAAAACCAAGGCGGCGCTTTCAGCCGATAAACCCAAGGCGCCCACCATCCATCCACCAGTCCCCCGCGCCATCGCGGTGTCCACGTCGATCCCAGTCGCGACACCCGCGGCCAAGCCCAGCTTCTTCCCGACTTACAAATCAAAGGCGACGCCGACCCCGGCGCCGTCCAAAACCGACGGGCTCAAAAAACCTTTCCGCCTCCGCTGATGGCCAGAGAAAACATTGTGGTCGGACTCGAAGTAGGAACCTCCAAGGTCTGCGCCGTGGTCGGCGAAACCCGGCGCGACGGCACGATCCGCATCCTCGGCGTCGGCCAGGCGCCCTCGCGCGGCGTGCGGAAGGGCGAGATCGTGGATTTTGAAACCGCGAGCAAATGCGTGCGCGAGGCACTCGTGGATGCCGAGGAAAAGAGCGACGTGATGATCGGGAGCGTCTATCTCGCGATCACGGGCGGCCACATCGAATGCTTCAACAACCGCGGCGCGGTGAATCTGCCGGAGGATCGGGACGAAATCTGCGACGAGGATTTCGAGGACGTGCAGGCGAGCGCTCGCGAGGTGAGCATCCCGGCTCCGAACATGTTCGTCCACTCGCTCCTCCAGCACTACTACGTGGACGGTCAGGACGGCGTGCTCAATCCCATCGGGATGCTCGGCCGGAAGCTCGAGGCGGATTTTCACATCATCCACGGCGTGGCGACGCGAATCAAAAACAGCGTCCGCTGTGTGAAGGAAGTCGGCCCCGAAGTGCTCGACGTGGTCTTTGCGCCGATCGCCACCGCGCAGGTGGTGCTGGATCAAAATCAAAAAACGCTCGGAGCCATCGTCGTGGACATGGGTGGCGGCACCACGGACTACGTCGTGTATGTCGATGGCGCGGTGAAACAGAGCGGCTCCCTGCCGATCGGCGGCGACCACATCACGAATGACATCTCGCTCGGGCTGCGCATCCCGATGGCCAAGGCGGAGAAACTCAAGGTCGAGGAAGGCAGCGTGATCATCGGCAAAGCCCTGCCCGGCGAGACGGTGAAGCTGAAGGACGAGACCGGATTTGCCGGCAAGGAGATCGAGCGGGAAATGCTCAACACGATCGTACACTGCCGGGTGCGCGAGACCTTCGAACTGCTGAAGAAGAAGCTCGATGCGGACAGCTACCTGCATTTCCTCGGCGCGGGCATGATGCTCACCGGTGGTTGCAGCCAGCTCAAGGGCATCCAGCATCTCGGCGAGGAAGTCTTCGGCATGCCCGTCCACGTGACCCACGCGCAGACCGTCTCGGGCCTCACTTCCGCATTCGAAAACCCCCAATTTTCCACCGCGATCGGCCTGATCAAATACGCCGAAGCCACGCAGCCCATGCGCCCGCGCGGCTTCTTCGGCCGGTTCAAGGACCGCATTTCGTTCTTCGGACTTTGGTAACCCACACCCGCACATCGACCGCACCATGATCGACCTCCAACGCCACCACTCTTCGCCTGCCACGGCCGAAACTCGCATCCGAATCGTCGGGCTCGGAGGAGCCGGCAGCAATGCCCTCGACCGGCTGATGCTCGACGGCGTCCCCGGCGCTGAACTCATCGCCATGAACACCGACGTGCAGGCGCTGACCAGTTCGGTGGTCGCGGAGAAGCTGCAACTTGGCGCGACAAGCACGCGCGGGCTCGGCGCGGGGGGCGATCCGGAGATCGGCTACGCTGCTGCTGAGGAAAGCCTGGATGCAATCCGCGCCTCGCTCGACGGCGCTCAGCTTGTCTTCCTGTGCGTCGGCTTGGGCGGCGGCACCGGTTCAGGAGCCGCGCGGCTGGTCGGCCTAGTCGCACGCCAGCAGGGCGCGCTGGTCGTTTCGTTTGCCACGATGCCTTTTGCCTTCGAGGGCCGGCGGCGCATGGCGCAAGCGGAGGAAGCGCTTGCGGCGTTGCAGTCGGTGTCCGACGTAGTGATCTGTTTCGACAACGACCGGATGGGCGACGCGGTCTCGCCGCGCGCCGGCATTCAGGAAGCCTTCGCCGCGGCGGACCGGACGATCAGCGAAAGCGTGCGCGCGGTGTCGGCACTGGCGAATCAAAAGGGAATCGTGCGCATTGGATTCGATGACCTCTGCACCGCGCTCCGCGGCGCCGGCCGCGGATCGTCGCGCTGCCTGTTCGGATCGGGTGAAGCCGAGGGCGACAATCGCGCCCACGAGGCGCTCGCCCGCGCGCTGAAAAGCCCGCTCATGGACAAGGGCCGGTTACTCGAAGACGCGCAAAGCATCCTGATCAATGTAAGCGGCGGCAGCAGCATGACGCTCAATGAAGTGCAGATTCTGATGGAAGAATTTGGCCGGCATGTCAGCGACCAGACGCAGATCCTTTTCGGCACCAGCGTCGATCCACAGCTCGGGCAAAAGATGAGCGTCACGATCATCAGCGCGCTGCCGGTGGAAACCGCCACCGCCGAAGCCCCTCGCCCGGCGCCCCGGCGCGAATCTTCTCCCGTGGCCCTGCGCGAGCCGGAGCGTTCCGTCGAGCCCGAGCTCATTCGCGACGAAGCGGCCCCGCCACCTTGCCCCACGAAGGTGTCCGATCCCGAACCTGTTCGTGCTGCCGCGCCCGCGCCCGTCGAAGCCGAATTGCTTCCGACCGGTCCGGCCGTCCCTCCGGCGAATGGCCGTCCCCCCGCCCCGCGCAAGAATCCCCGCGACGCCAAGCAGGAGCAGATGCAGTTCGAGCCGGTGACGCGCGGCCGTTTTGAAAGAAGCGAACCGACGATCGTCGATGGCCAGGATCTCGACGTGCCGACGTTCCTCCGCAGGAACATCAAGGCGAAGTAGATCGCGCCGCGCGCGGCGGGACTTCTGGTAGACCCACCTAGCCGGAACGATGCAGTTCAATTCACCACAGGGACACAGAGGGCACGGAGAAGGGAACGGGATGAGCGATTGCCACCAAGTGGTGAACCCAAAATCCCGCAACGCTTTTCCATCTGCGCTCGCTGTGTCTCTGTGGTTTCAACTGCGTGGATACGGCTCAGAGGATGTACCGAAAGACAGAAAAACGAGCCGCAGATGAACGCGGATGAAACGCAGATTCAGAGAAATGCGAATCCCTTCATCTGCGGAAATCCGCGTCCATCAATGGCTAAATCGAATTCCGGTACACCCTCTCAGAGAATCCGCGCAATCCGCGGTTTCTTTTCGTCACAAGTTTGAGTGCCTGCATAGCTTCGGAAATCCCATGGCCCTCACTCCATCCTCCTTCCTCGTCGCCGCGCTGCTGCTCACGGCACCACTCCACCTCTCGACCGCCGCGGATTCCGAAGCCGTCACCCGCGACGTCATCGTCTATGGCGGCACGCCCGCCGGGGTCATGGCCGCGATCGCCGCGGCGCGCCAGGGGCACACGGTCGCGCTGATCGATATCAACGCCCACGTCGGCGGAGTCGTCAGCGGCGGACTCGTGTCCTCCGACATGGGCGACCGCAAGACGGTGGGCGGCCTGGCGAATGATTTCTTCGCGCGCATCGTGAAGTTTTACACCGGAAAGTACGGAGCCGACTCGACGCAGCTCAAGGCGTGTCGCAAGGGCGCGGTCTTCGAGCCGCACGTGGCGGAGTGGGTCTTCGAGGAAATGCTCAAGGAGCAACCGGGCATCACGATCTGGCGAAAGCACCGCTATCGCTCCGTCACTCTCGACGGTCCCCGCGTCGCCGCGCTCGTGGTGGACGACCTGCTCACCGACACCGCGCGCACCTTTGCGGGCGGCGTGTTCATCGACGCCAGTTACGAGGGCGACGTGATGGCCGGAGCGCACGTCCCGTATCGGGTGGGCCGTGAAGCGCGCGCGGAATATGGCGAACAACTCGCGGGCGTCGGCGCGGGTCCGAAGGAAGTGCGCGGCCTCGGCGACCATCGCACGATGGCCTACAACTACCGCGTCGCGGTGACCCTGAATACCGCGAACCGCGTGCTCTTCCCCAAGCCGGCGAACTACGATCCGGAGCCGTTTCGAAAGACCGATGGCGAGCGCATCAAGCGCGGCGCCGCGACGGGATTCGGCAGCTTTTTCACCACGGTCGAGAAGGTGGGGCCGAACGGGAAGTTCGACGCGAACTGGTGCGACTTCATCGGCAACAGCGAAGGATACGCCGAGGGCGATTGGGCCACGCGCGATCGTATCGCCGCGCGGATCCGCGATTACTTTCAGAGCCGGCTGTACTACGTGCAAAATGATCCGGAGCTGCCCGAGGCCTTTCGCACCGAAGCGCGCACGTGGGGCCTGCCCCGGGATGAGTTTGCCGACAATGGCCACTTCCCTTTCCAGCTCTACGTCCGCGAGGCGCGCCGGATGGTCGGGGGATACGTGCTGAAGGAAAAGGATCTCACCCAGGACCGATGGAAACCGGACGGCATCGCCACCGGCAGCTACGGCGTAGATTGCCACGTCGTGCAATTGCTCCGCGAAAATGGCCGGCTCGTCCGCGAGCACACGCCGCATGTCGCGCTGAACAATTACGACATTCCCTACGCGAGCCTCGTCGCGCCCGATGTGGAGAATCTGCTCGTCCCGGTGTGCTGTTCCGCATCGCACGTCGCCTACTGTTCGCTGCGCATGGAGCCCGTTTACATGATGCTCGGCCACGCGGCCGGGATCGCCGCGCATCTCGCCCTCGCCGGCCAGAGGACGGTGCAGAAAGTGGATGCGCAGGAACTTCGCAAACTCCTCGCCAGCGAAGGCGCCGTCCTTGATGCGGGCTATCAGCCCCCGGTGAAAATCTCGTGGACGCCGGCGCAGCCCAAGCCCGGCGAACGTGTCATTTTCAAAGCCGTCTCCGGCATGCTCAAGGAACCGCTCGCGAAGGTCGTGTGGGACTTCGACGGCACCGGCAAAGCTTCCGCCGAAGGAGACCGTGTCGTGCATGCCTTTGAACTTGAGAAGGCGTATTCGGTGAGCCTTCTGGTCGTGGATCAAGCCGGACGCCGGCGCCTCGTCACCGCTGAAATCCCCGTGGGCACCGCCGCTGCGCGCGATGTCACCATGGATGATTTCGACGCCGATCTTTTCGGGCGCTGGGACGGCACATTTCCCGATCTCATCGCCGGCCTGCCGCTGCGGTCTTCGGACATCTTCATCGGCCCCGGCATCCACCGCGACGTGACGCGCGCCGGGAAGAAATCGCCCGCCCGCGCGCGCTTCCAGCCGGACCTGCCGCGGGCGGGCCGCTACGAACTTTGCCTCGGCTTCCGTCCGGCAAAAAACCAGGCGACAAATGTGCCCGTCACGATCCGGCACGCGGACGGCACCGCGAAGCTCACCGTGGATGAACGCACGGAACGGACGCCGTTTGCCTTCGTCTCAGTCGGCGAGTTTCGCTTCAAGGCGGGTGACAGCGGCTTCGTCGAAGTCACCAACGGCGGCACCGATGGCCGGGTCGTGATCGACGGCGTGCGCTGGGTCTGGCTGGGGGATTAGACCGCCGCCGTTTTGAGGGTTAAAATGCGGCTGTGACACGCCTCTTCATGATGTTTGCACCGTTGCTCCAACTTTTCTCCAACGGGTGCAATTCGCAGCCCGACCCGGCGGATTCATTCACTGCGCAGCGAGCGCGCATGGTGGAGGAGCAGATCGCCGCGCCGGGCCGCGACGTAAAGAACCCGCGTGTCCTGCGCGCGCTCGGGAGTGTGCCGCGGCACGAACTCATCCCTCTCGACTCCCGCGCGCTCGCCTATGCCGACCGTCCGTTGCCGATCGGATTCGGGCAGACGATTTCGCAGCCCTTCATCGTCGCCTACATGACGGAGCAACTCGATCCCCAGCCCGCCCACCGCGTGCTGGAGATCGGCACCGGGTCAGGCTACCAGGCCGCGGTGCTCTCCGCGCTGGTGGCGGATGTTTACACCATCGAGATCGTCGAGCCGCTCGCCCGGCGCGCCGCGGCCGATCTCGACCGCCTCGGCTATCGCAACCTCCACGTGCGCGCGGGCGATGGATATCGCGGCTGGCCCGAGGCCGCGCCATTTGACTCGATCATCGTGACCTGCGCCCCGGATCACGTGCCGAAGCCGCTCGTCGCGCAACTCAAGGAAGGCGGGCGGATGGTGATCCCGGTGGGAAAGTTCGGGGCGCAGCGATTGCACGTCTTGGAAAAACGAGGCGGGAGTCTGGAAGAGCGGGCGGTGCTCCCCGTGAGCTTCGTGCCGATGACTGGCAACGCGGAGCGCGAAGGGCGCTAGGCTTGCCGCGTTGCGCCGGAGTGGTAGGCGATATAGCTCTTCGGCCAGCCGAGGAAACGCTCCGTGATGATGCGGGCTCCGGGGAACCACTCCTGGATTTCCCGGCGGGATAACAAACGCGCGCGCACATGCCCGATCCATTTCGCCCGTTCCTCCGGAGTCCGCAGAAGCGCCCACACGGTGTAGGGGAGCAGCTTTTCCTGGAGGGACTCCGGGAGCCAATGGACGAACGGCGTAAGCTGGTGAGGCTCGATCGGAAACTCCCACGCCGGGGTCTGGACCCAGACGCTTCGCCCGACGCGGAGCGCCTCCCGCGCGAACGCGCGCTGACGTTCCCGCCCGCCCACGTGCTCGATTACGGAATTGCTGAAGACCAAATCGAAACTCTGATCTGCATGGTCTCGCAGGTCGCACCCGTCCCCACCAATCGAGCGGAAGTTGCGGGGGGGGGGCGATTCCGGACCTTCCGGCCTGAGGATGGTAATCTGCGCGGTCACGCCGGAGTCTGCCCAAAATCCCGCAAATCCACCCACGTCCAGAATCGAAGTTTCCGCGGTGGGTCGGGCCTCCTTGATGAACCGCGCCATCCGCTTGCGTCGAAAACCGCGGACCAGTGAATAAATACGCAGCGGATCCATCAGGCCGTTTCCGCTAACGCGCGCCCGCGCCGAGCAGCACCACGGGCAGCGTCTTGAGCAGGATCTTCGCGTCGAGCAGCAGCGACCAGTTGTCGATGTAGTCGAGATCGAGTTTCACCCAGTGATCGAAGTTCTTCACATTGTTGCGGCCGCTGATTTGCCACAGGCAGGTGAGGCCTGGCTTCATCGAGAGGCGGCGGCGCTGCGACGGGCTTTCAAATTTTGCCACCTCGTAAAGCGGCAGCGGCCGTGGGCCCACGAGGCTCATCTCGCCGCGCAGGACGTTGATGAGTTGCGGCAGTTCATCGAGGCTCGTCCTGCGGAGGATGCGACCGATCGGCGTGACGCGCGGGTCTTTCTCGATCTTGAAAACCGGGCCGCTCATCTGGTTGAACGCCGCCAGTTCGCTCTGCTGCATTTCGGCATCGGTCTGCATCGAGCGAAATTTATACATGACGAAGGGCCGGCCATTTTTGCCCGCGCGCCGCTGCCTGAAAACCACGGGACCGGGCGATGTGAATTTGATCGCGAGCGCCACCGCCAGCATAAGCCAGCACGTGAGCACGAGAAGGATCAGCGCGCCGAGGCGATCGACCAGTTCCTTCACCATCAGCGCCCATGACAGATCCGGCGTGGTGCGGAAAACAAGCACCGGTTGCGTGCCGAAAAAATCGAAGTCCGGCCGCGCAATCGACGTGCGGATGAAATCAGCGACGAGCCAGGCTTCGACGCCCTCGATCTCACACGCGCTGATCGCCTCCTGGAGCCGATGGAGGTGGCTCTGGCCTCCGGCGAAAATGACGCGTGAAACCGCGTGCTTATGCAAGGCATCGACGAGCAGGGAAACCGGCTGTGTCTCGATGTCGATCTCGGCGACCACGGCGATTTCGAATTTCTGAGCGGGCGAAAAGCTCTCGCGGAGCAATTGAATGTCGCGCGGGGTGCCGGCCAGCACCACCTGTTCGCGCAGATCCTCATGCCTCGCGCGTTTGCGAAAACGCATGATCGTCATCCGCTCGCGGAACATCAGCGCCGACACGGACACCACCACGAAGATCGGCATGACCGCGCGGCTCGGGATCGAGAGCTTCAGAAAAAAGCCGCATGCCGCGATGAGCAGCCCCAGCCAGAAAAAGGCGCGGGCGAGCTGCTCGAAAGACCGGCGCAACGACTTCTGAACGGGATGCGCGTAGAAGCCCTGGAGCTCGAGCAGGATCGGCCCGAAGGGCAGGATCACGAAGAGCAGCCACTGAAATTCCGAGAACGGACCGATCGGATCCTGGAACATGGGAAGGCCCGCGCCGATCGCACGGAGGGAGTGCGCGACCCAAAACGACACGACCATCAGCAGACCGTCCGCGATCTGCAGGAATTGGAGATTCAGTTCTTGTTTTCGACCGAGCATGTCGTTTTCTGCGCGCTGCAACCAACATGACCGCCCCCAAGAATTCGAGCGATTTGATCAAACCGGGCGCGATTGTTGGTACCGTGCACTCGCCCGAATCGCTGCGCGCCGCACGCCGCGTGGCTCCCGGCGTCCTCGATGGACTGGAATTGCGTGTGGACCATTTTGCGAAAACGCCAGCGCCGCTCCTGGAAGCCGCGCCGGAATTCTCGCTGCCTCTGATCGTTACCGTCCGCCACCCAGCCGAAGGGGGGATGCACGATCTCGGCTTCCGCCAGCGCCGGGAGCTTTACGCCCAGTTCCTCCCGTGGGCGGCGGCGATCGATGTGGAATTGCGCAGCGTCCGGGCCCTCGGGGGAGTCATTGACGCGGCGCGGACTCGCGGCGTGCGCACCATCGTTTCATTTCATGACTTCCGCGCGACGCCTTCCGCCAGGCGGCTGCGCGAGATCGTGGAGCGTGCCGTCGCGGCGGGTGCGGATGTGGTGAAGATCGCGGCCCGCGCCGACACATGCGGCGACTTGCAACGGCTGCTCGGTCTTTTCGCCGAAAAGTCGCCGTGCCCACTCAGCGTCATGGCCATGGGCCGATTTGGAAAAGTCTCGCGCCTCCTCTTCGCCCAGGCTGGCTCCGTCCTGAACTACGCCTACCTCGGGACCGCCAACGCCAGCGGCCAATGGTCCGCCCTCGATTTTCGAAAGCGCCTCAACGAACTCGCCGCGTAGCCCCCCAGCAACCGCCTCTCAACTCTCAACCCTCAACCCTCAACTCTCTTCAGCCCGCCTTGGCCAGCGGTGCCGCGTGATTGATCACCCGCATCAGGGCCGAATAAATCTCCGACGGCCCGAGCCCCTTGCTCACATAGCCGTTCGCCCCCGCCTTCCGCGCGGCCTGCATCGCGTCCTCGTCGTAACCCAACCCGGTAAACATCACGATCGGAAGTTCGAAATGCTTCGCGCGAACCAGCGAGATCAGGCTCAGCCCGTCAATTTTGGGCATCCCAATATCGAGAATGAGACCGTCACACGGATTGAGTTCGAGCCACGCTTCGACCTTGGAACTGTCCGTGAGCGACGAGGCAGCGTGGCCTTTTCCGCGCAGATACGTGGTCAGAAAGCGATTGAGGAGCCGATTATCGTCAACAACGAGGAAGTTCATGGTTCTTTGGAGAGGCTGTTGCGTGATGAAATAGCAGCGGCTATGCCATCGCGGATGCCACCTTCCCGCGGCTTGCGTGCGAACGCAAATCCCGCGTCGGATCGAAGCCTGCCCACGTTTCTGATTCTCGCTCCGGCGCGCACGCTCTAGCCTCCGCGCGCATGGACCTCCTCACCCTCGATCTCCCCGGCATCCGCAAGGTCGCCAGCGGCAAGGTGCGCGAAATTTTCGACCTCGGCGATCACCTGCTCCTCGTCGCGACCGACCGCATTTCCGCTTTCGACTGCATCCTGCCCAACGCCATCCCGCACAAGGGCGCGGTGCTCAATTCCCTTTCCGTTTTCTGGTTTGAGAAATTTGACTTCGTCGAGAATCACCTCGTCGCCACGGATCTGGCGGATTTCCCGGCGGCGCTGCAACCCTTTGGCCGTGAGCTTTCCCAGCGCTCCATGCTCGTCCGAAAGGCGCAGCCGCTGCCCGTCGAATGTGTCGTCCGCGGCTATCTCGCGGGCTCCGGGTGGAAGGAATATCAGGCCACGCAAAGCATCTGCGGCCTCGCGCTGCCCGGCGGATTGCGGCAGGCACAGCAGCTGCCCGGGACGATCTTCACCCCGTCCACCAAAGCCGCCAGCGGGCACGACGAAAACATCTCGTGGGACGAATGCCGCCGCCTCGTCGGGGAAGACATCGCCACCCAGGTCCGTGACCTCAGCATCCGCATCTACGAGGCCGGACGCGCCTTTGCCGCCGAGCGCGGGATCATCGTCGCGGACACGAAGTTCGAGTTCGGCCTGCTCGATGGCCGCGTGATCCTCATCGACGAATGCCTCACGCCGGACAGTTCCCGCTTCTGGCCCGCCGACCAGCACCGCCTCGGGATCAGCCCGCCGAGCTACGACAAACAATTCGTCCGCGATTACCTCGAGACACTCACCTGGGACAAGACGCCGCCCGCCCCGCCGCTGCCGGACGAGATTATCCGCAAGACGAGCGAGAAATACCTCGAAGCCTACGAGCGCCTGACGGGTGCCCCGCTGCCATGAAAAGCAGCCGCAGATGTGCGCAGATAAACGCAGACAAGGGCACTGCTATCAAAGGGATGAAGCCGCCGCCGCTGCCACTTCTCCCGCTCCCCATCTGCGTTTCATCCGCGTCAATCTGTGGCTAAAAAATAGACCCACCGATGCGCGAGGCGATCGACAACTTCATCCTCCACCTCGCCACCGAGCGCGGCCTCTCGGATAACTACCAGATCTCCACCCGCCTCTCGCTGGAAGGCTTCGCCACATGGCTGGAGCGCCGCCAGCTCATCGCCACGATGGGCGAGATCGCGCTCGATCAAATGCTGAAAGGCGGCACCGAACCGCCCGACACCACGCTCGACGTGCGCGACGTCACGCTCCAGCAGATCAGCGATTACCTCGCGCACAAAAAGCACCTCGGCCTCTCCGCCTCCTCGATCAAACTCGTCGTCGTCGCGATCAAGATCTTCTTCCGCTGGCTCCTCGCCCGCGGCCGCGTCGCGCAGGATGTCGCCGAGCCCATGTCGCTCCCGCGCACCGAGCGTTACCTGCCGGAGACGATGAACGAACTCCAGGTCGATCGCCTGCTCGACGGCGTCCTCGACGGAATGTCCCACGCCCTCCGCGACCGCGCCATGCTCGAACTCCTCTACGCGAGCGGCCTGCGTGTCTCCGAGCTCGTCAATGCGAGGCTCGAACTCCTCGACCTCGACGCGCGCATCATCCGCGTCACCGGCAAGGGCAACAAAATGCGGCTCATCCCTGTCGGCCAACGCGCGATCGATGCGATCAAGACGTACCTCGACGGCGAGCGCCCGCGCCTTGTGAAAAAGAAAACGGGCAGCGAAATCTTCCTCTCCGAGCGCGGCACCAAGCTCACCACCGTGCGCATCTGGCAGATCGTGAAGCGAACGGCGAAGCACGCCGGCCTCGACCTCAACGTCTATCCGCACCTCCTCCGGCACAGCTTCGCCACCCATCTGCTCAGCAACGGCGCCGACCTCCGCATCATCCAGGAAATGCTCGGCCACGCCGACATCTCCACCACCGAGATCTACACCCACGTCGATCAGCAGAGGCTGAAAAGCGTGCACCTCAAGTTTCACCCGCGCGCGAAGTAGGGTGGAACTCCGCCTTCGCGGCCAACGTGGGATCGCCGGCTACCGCGTGCGGGAACGAGGGGTAACGCGGGGACCAGCCGAGGGCGCGCAACCTGGCGTTGCTGACGCGCTTGCTGGTGACGCCGCGCTTGCGATTCGTGTCGATGGGACCCGTGGGTGGGAGCGGACGGGCGAAGTGCGCGGCGAGCCAGGCGTAGATGTCGCGCTGAGTCATCGGGGTGTCGTCGCTCACATTGAAGATGCCGCGGGCGCGGCGCTCGACGAGCAGGGCGAGCGCGGTCGCGATGTCGTCGCGGTGGATCTGGTTGATCCATCGGGTGCCGTCGCCCTCGATCACAGCTTCGCCGGTGAGGAATTTCTTCAACAAGACGGAGCGACCGGGACCGTAGATGCCGGCGAGACGGGCGACGCAGCCGCCGGAGGCGAGCACAAGATCCTCAGTCTCGCGGAGAATGCGGCCGGTCTCGCGATCGGGTTCGGCGGGGCTGTCTTCGGTGACCCACGCGCCATCACTCTGCGCATAGACCGAGGTGCTGCTGGTGAAGAGCAGAAATTGCGGAGTGAGGACGGTGAGGAGATTCCGCGCGCCGCCGAGATAAACGCTGCGGTAGGCGTCGGCGCCGCCGCGACCGGAGCTGGCGCAGTGGACGATGGCTTCGCAACCGCGCCAGCCGGCGAGAGTCTCGATCGCCGCGGGATCAGTGACATCCGCGGGGCGTACGGAGAATGGCTCGCTGGCGAGGGCGTTAGCGGATTCCTCGGAATGCGTGCAGCCAAGGACTTCCCAGCCCGCGCCGTGCAGCACACGCGCGGTGGCGAGGCCGACGAAACCGCAACCGGCGATCAGGACACGAGGCATGCGGGGCACGGTGGCGGGACCGAGCGGCCGTGGGCGAGCGAAAATGAAAACGCCGTCATCCTGAGCGCAGCGCCGGTGGGCGAAGGTGGCGCGGCGCGGAGTCGAAGGACCTCTCGCATCCGCGGGCAGCGGCGGCGCGGAGCGCTGTGTGCATTGGGCTCCGCACCACCGCTGCCCACAGAAGAATGAGATCCTTCGACAAGCTCAGGATGACAGCGGTTTGTGGGGCCGCAGCCGCCTACGCCGGCGTGTGGGTGAACTTCCGTACGCGGCCGTAGGGCACCCATTCGACGACATAAAGGTTGCCCTTGCTGTCCACGGTGAGCGCGTGCGGCGTGGTGAACTTGTCTTTGTTCCCCGTCTGAAATTCTTCCTTCTTCACACCCTTGCCGTCGCCGAGGCGGGCGACGCAGTTGTCATCCTTGTCGAGGATGGCGACGAGGCTGCCGAGGTCGGGAATGTAGAGATGGCCGGCGTGCTGGTAGAAGCAGCATGGGTTGCGGACGAAGTCGCCGGCGATGGTGCGCTTGTAAGTCAGCTCCATGTCATAGACCTCGTAACGGCCGTTGGTGCGGTCGGCGATGTAGATCTCGGGCGTGCTCTTGAGCGTATTCACCCACACGCCGTGGCAGGTGTTGAAGGTGCCGTGCGGCGCGTCCTTGCCTTTCGGCGCATCGGCCGGAGCACGGCCGCCGATGGTCTTGAGATGCTTCCAGTTCTTGTCGAATCGGCTGACGATCTGGCTGCCGTATCCGTCCACAATGTAGATGTCGCCATTCGCCGCGACCGCGACATCGGTGGGATTGGTCCAGGTGAATTTCTGGTGCGTGGCGTCGTCCTTCTCCACGTTGCCGATGGTGTAGAGCACCTTGCCCTTGAGGTCGGTCTTGTAAACGCGCTTGCCGAGCGTGGGCTGTCCCGCAGCGTCCTTGGCGACGTTCTCGGTGAAGTAAAGGAACTCACCTTTGGGCTCCTTGCTCCAGTAGATGCAATGCGCAGTCGCCTTCACCTGCTCGGGGTCGTAGCCGTTGCCGAAATCCTTGCTCCAAGTTTCCACGAGCTTCCCATCCGGGCCGAAGATCGCGACGCACGGATTGGTCGAGCGCGAGGTGACATAGACGCGATCCTTCGAGTCCACCACGATGCCGCAACCGAAGCCAAAGCTCATGCCTTCCGGGAGCTGACCCCAGCTCTCATCGAGGGTGTAAGTCCACTTGCCCTCGCCGATCTTCACCGGCGCATCCGCTGCGCGGCTGAGTTGCGGGACCGCGAGGGCCGCGGCGGAGGCCGCGCTCATTTTCAAAAAGTCACGACGGGTGAAACGATGAGGGAAGAGATATTCGGAGTTCATGGCGGGGAGTGATGCGTGGGGTTGAAAAAGAAAGAGCCGGCGAGGAATTCACCCCGCCGGCTCAGAGATGTTAGCGGCTTACTTCAGCACCGCCTGATGAAACTCATACCAGTCGTCGAGGTTATTGAGGTTCACGGCGTCGGTGGGCTTGCCATCGGGCAGGCCGCTCGCGCTGAGGATGCCCTGACGGGTGGCGTCGTCGTGCTGATAGCCAGTCACCGCGGCGTTGTGCGCGGCGATCGCAGCGGCATTGACGGTCTTGCCGTTGGCCTTCACCCATGCCTCAAACTGCGGGTAGGTGGGCTTGCTGCTCTTGATGTAATCTTTCACCGCCTGCTCATCGAGGCCGAGCGCGGAACAGGTCATGGCGTCGTAGCCTTTGCCGATGCCGGGATAGCCTGCGGCGAGCTTGCCGGCCGCCTCGAGGGAGACTTTCAGCCAGAGACGCGGGAGGTGGAGGACGCCGAGAGGTCCGGCGGTGCCGGAGCTGATCAGAGGAACGTAGGTGCTCATGTGGATATGTTAGTTTTGTGGTTTTGGTTCTGACCCGCCCGGAACATCCGGACGGGACAAAGTGGGGTTGTTACTTCTTCTTCTTCTTCGCCGGCTTTTTCTTAAGGCCGCGGCCTTTGAAGGTGAGTTCGGCAATGCCGCTCTTGTCGAGTTCGCCGAGGCCCAGTTTGGTCAGCTTGGTGTATTGGGCGAGGGTCGCCGCGGCGAGGGGGAGATTGAGCCTGGCCTCCCGGGCGAGCTTGAGCGCGATGCCGCTGTCCTTGGCGGCATGCGCCGCGCTGAAGAAACACGCGTGGTCGCGGTTCAGCATGTCTTCGCCATCGGTGGCGAGCACGCGGGAGTTCGCGCCGGTTTGCGAAAAGACTTTCATGAGCACCGGCAGATCGACGCCGAGCGCCGCGCCGAGGCCGAGTCCTTCGGCGAGCCCGGCGGTGTTGATGTTCATCACCATGTTGACCAGCGCCTTGACCTGCGCGGCTTTGCCAGCCTTGCCGATGTAAGTCATGAGCTTGCCGTCATCCGACAACTTCGCGAGCACCGGCTTCACTTTCTCGAAAATCTTCTCATCGCCGCCGATCATGAGATAGAGCGTGCCCGCGCGAGCCTGGCTGATCGACGAGGCCATGCAGCCTTCGAGCGATGCCGCGCCCGCCTTCTTCGCGAGCTTTTCCACCTGCTGATGTGTCTTCGGCGAGATCGTCGCGCAGTTCACGAAGACGCGGCCCTTCGCGCCGATGAGCAGGTTGTCCTTCTTGTTAGTGAAGACGGCGAGCTGCGACTTGTCGTCCACCACCACGGTGATGATCACGTCGCTCAATTCCGTGACCCGCGCGAGCTTCGTGCAGGCTTCCGCGCCGACTTCGGCGGCCACTTCCGCGGCGGCGTCCTTGCGCACGTCATAGATGGCCGAGATCGTGTAGCCGACTTCCTTGAGGCGGCGCGCCATGTTCGCGCCCATTCGGCCGACTCCGACAAATCCGATTTTTTCAGGCATGATGATGGGGGTCTTGAGGGTGGGGTGAATTGGGGGACGCGTTTTTACTCACGCCTGCCAGCGCCGCGCAAGCCCGTCGATGCAACATTTCCCGCGCGCGATTGGACGGCCGTTCGGGGCTTCCCGATTCCGGGGAAATGCAGCGGTCTCCCGAAGCCACACCCCGCCGCGGAGCAAGCTCCGCCGACCGCAAAAGCGGGAGCAAGCTCCCGCAGTCCATGTCGCTCGGCGCGCTTACGGCAGCGAGCCGCCCTTGGCGGCGGCGAGCAGGCGGTACCAGTCTTCGCGGCTGAGTTCGATCTCGGCGGCGGCGGCGGCGGCTTTGATCCGCTCGGGGTTCGACGTGCCGATGATCGGCACGATCTTCGCCGGATGCCGGAGCAGCCACGCGAGCGCGATCGCCGAGCGGGTCGAGCCGCGCGTGGCGGCGATGTCGTCGAGCACGGCCACCACAGGCGCAGCATTGTAGCCGGCCTGCGATGGGAGCACATCCACCGGCCCATCGGCGAGATGGCCGCCGCCGAGCGGACTCCAGGCAAGCGGGCGGATGTTCTGGCTCACGCACTGGTCGAGCGTGCCATCGGTGAAAGGCTCCAGGTGCAGAAGGCTGCACTCGAACTGATGGACGATGATCGGCAACTCCGCGTCCTTCTGCATCGCCTTGCCGAGAATCTCGATCTGGCCGGGAGGAAAATTGCTTACGCCGAAGTCGCGCACCTTCCCCTGCTTCTCGAGCTTCTGAAATGCCTTCACCACCTCGTCGATCTCCATCAGCCAATCGGGCCGGTGGAGCTGATACACATCGATGCGGTCCACCCCGAGCCGGCGGAGCGAACCTTCACAGGAGCGGATGATGTGCTCCGCGCTGCAGTCGTAGCGATACGGCGCGCCGGTAGTTTCGTCGGCGAAGCGAATCCCGCACTTCGTGCCGATGAGGATTTTTTTCCGGATCTCCGGGTGCTCGTGCATGAACTGTCCGAAGGCGCTCTCAGCCCGGCCGCTGCAATAGATATCGGCGAGGTCGAAGAACGTGATCCCGGCCTCCAGCGCCGTGACGATGGCATTGCGCGCGGAGAGCAGGTCGGTCTTGGTGTCGCCGCTGGTGGCGATGCGCCAGCAGCCGTAGGCGATGCGGCTGGAAGTGAGGGGGCTGCTGCCGAGTGGGACTTGTTCCATGCGGCGGAGGCTAGCGGGGGGGACGGAAGTGAGAAGTCAGAAGTCGGAAGTCGGAAGTCAGAGCGGCGCCTGAAAGCGGTTCGAGCGCATGCCCTGGCGCGGACGGTGCGCGCTGCGCGCGACGGGACTTCCGATATACCCCCCTAGGACGTCCGGCCCCGGCCGAGCTTGAATTCAAAGCTGTCCACCAGGGCCAGCCAGCTCGCTTCGATGATGTTGTCCGAGACGCCCACTGTCCCCCAGTTGGTCTGGCCTTCGGTCGAGTCGATGAGGACCCGGGTGCGCGCGGCCGTCCCTTCCTGGCCGTTGATGATCCGCACTTTGTAGTCGTCGAGTTTGATCGCATCGATCTCCGGATAAAACGGCCGAAGCGCCTTGCGCAGCGCATCGTCGAGCGCGTCCACCGGGCCATCGCCTTCGGAGACGGTGTATTCAGGAGTGCCGTTGACGCTGAGTTTGACCGTGGCTTCACACTTGTTCCAGCTCCCCTCTCCCGAACGCCGGTAGGAGCAGTGATATTCGTGCAGATCGAAAAGCGGGCGGTGCAGGCCGAGTTGCCGGCGGAGGAGCAATTCGAACGAACCTTCCGCCGCCTCGAATTCGTAACCTTCGCTTTCGAGCCGCTTTACTTCCGTCAGGATGCGGCCGATTTCCGGCGCGCCCTTGCTGAATTTGAAGCCGAGCTTTTCGGCTTTCATGATCACGTTCGACTGCCCGGACATATCCGAGATGGTGATGATGCGCTCATTGCCGACCGATGTCGGATCCACGTGCTCGTAGGTGCGAGCGAGCTTTTGCACCGCATGCACGTGCAGGCCGCCCTTGTGGGTGAATGCCGCGGCGCCCACATACGGCGCGCGGATGTCGTGCGGCACGTTCGCGAGTTCATCCACGAAATTCGCGAGCTCGCGCAGCCCGCGGAGATCGAGCCCGAGGTCGATGCCCATCTTGATCTGCAGGTTCGGCATCACCGTCGTGAGGTTGCAGTTTCCCACGCGCTCGCCGTAGCCGTTGATCGTGCCCTGCACCTGCACGGCGCCGGCGCGGACGGCGGCGAGAGCATTGGCGACGCCGACTCCCGCATCGTTGTGCGTGTGAATGCCCACGGGTTTCCCGAGCGCGGCGATCACGTCGCGGGTCACCTGCTCGATGAACTCCGGCAGGTTTCCTCCGTTCGTTTCGCAGAGCACGATGAGGTCGGCGCCCGCGTCGGAGGCAGCCTTCACGGTCTTCATCGAGTATTCGGGATCTTCCTTGTAGCTGTCGAAGAAATGCTCCGCGTCGTAGAGCACCTCGCGCCCGTGCTTTTTCAAGTGCGCCACGGTGTCCGCGATCATCGCGAGGTTTTCCTCGAGCGTGACGCAGAAGACCTCGATGACATGGAGCGGCCATGTCTTGCCCACGATGGTCACCGCGGGCGTCGCCGCATCGAGCAGCAACTGCACCTGCGGATCGTCCTCCACCTTCATCTTGCCGCGCCGCGTCATGCCGAAGGCGGTGATCTTCGCATGCTTCCAGTTGCGTTTCGCCGCTTCCTGGAAAAACGCCACGTCCTTGGGATTCGAGCCTGGCCAGCCGCCTTCGATGTAATGCACGCCGAAGTCGTCGAGCTTCTCCGCGACGCGAATCTTATCGAGCACCGAGAACGAAATCCCGGTCCCTTGCGTGCCGTCGCGCAGGGTGGTGTCGTAGATGGTGACTCGTGGCGTTTTCATAATCAGAGGGCCGGATAGGTAAGCTGGATCGCCTGCGCAGGCAAGCTGGGGGAGAGGTCAGAAGTCAGAGGTCAGTAAGAGGGTGCGCCGCGCGCAACACTGACTTCTGACTTCTGCTTTCGGCCCTACAGCTTCCCCTCATCCACCCGCTTCCCTCGCGGCCACTCCCTCAACTGCGTCTTGGCGGCTTCCACCTTCTCCGGAGACTGATTGCACAGCACCACGTTCATCAACTGCGAGAGCGCGTACTGCCGCACGATGAATTTCTTCTTCGCGCGATCGCCCTCGATTTCCACCCGCGTCGTGGGCCGCGTGAAGTCGCCCACGAAGTCGAAGTGCAGGTCGAAAACCGTGCTCGCGAAATGCGGCATCCAGTCCCACTTGATCCGCTTCTTGCCCGTCATGTTCGCGCCCGCCGTCCTTCCCTGCTCGATCGCCGAGGCCCAGTGATCGATGCGCCGGGCGCCGCCGAAGATTTTGTCGGGAAAGGAAGCGACGTCACCCGCGGCGAAGATCCCCTTCTCATCCGTCTCCAGGTATTCATTGACCGGCGTGCCGTGCGGATAGGAGAGCGGGGTATTCGCGACCAGCGCGAGATTTGGCTCCACGCCGAGCGCCACCACGGCGATGCCGGCGGCGAAACGCTGACCGCTTTTGGTCTGCACGTTCTTCAGCACGGTGCGTCCCTCGAATCCATTGAGCGCCTCGCCCATCATCAGCTTCACGCCGTGGCCGGCGAAGGTCTGCGTGAGCCAGGCCGCGCTCTCCGGGTCGAGCAGCCGCGACCAGATGTGCGCGCCGCGGTGCATCAGCGACACGTGCGCTTTCGGAAAGCTGGCAAACCACGCCGCGGTTTCCGCGCCGATCAGTCCGCCGCCAATGACCACGATCTGGTGCTCAAGTTCGGCCATTTCCCGCAATGCCTGCACGTCGCGCAACGAACGAAGGTAGAAGACGTTTCCGAGATTTCCTCCCGCCACCTGCGGCCGGCGAGCGCGGCTGCCCGTGGCCATGAGCGCCTTGCGAAACTCCACCGCCTGCCCATTTCCCAGCACGGCGAGGTGCCGCTCGATGTTCATTTGCGCCACGATCGTATCCAGGCGCAGATCGATGTGATGCTTTGCATACCATGCGCTTTCCTGCACGAGCAGCTTTTCCACCGCCGGCGGCGCCGACTTGCCGAGATGAGCCTTGAGCAGCAGCGGCCGGTGGTACGGCGCCGTCGTCTCGTTGCCGACCATCATGATGGTTCCTTTCTTATCGTGCTCCCTGATGCTTTCACACGCGCTCACACCGGCCACTCCAGCGCCGACGATTAGGTAGTCTCGACGAATCATGTGCCTCCGTGAATACCGCTAATCCCCACCCCATCGCGAGAAGTTTCTCCACAGCACCTTCCGGCGAAGATGAATAGCGATTTTTTCGCGGGTTCCATTTAGGAATGCCACCGCCTCCGGCGCGCGCATGATTTCGCTCACGATCGAAAACCTCACCAAGCGCTTCGGCGACACGGTCGCACTCGACCGCATCAGTCTCCGCGTCGAAGCGGGGGAAATCTTCTTCCTCCTCGGCCCGAGCGGGTGCGGCAAGACCACCCTGCTCCGCTCCATCGCGGGATTCTACATCCCGGAGGGTGGCCGCATTCTTTTCGGTGAAGAGGACGTGACGCGTCTGCCACCGCACCTCCGCAAAACGGGCATGATGTTCCAGAGCTACGCCCTGTGGCCGCACATGACAGTGGCCAAAAACGTCGCGTTCGGTCTCGAAGAACGGAAGATCGCCGCGGCGGAAATCGCGCAGCGGGTGGAGCAGGCCCTCGCCTCGGTCCACATGGCCGCTTACGGCGATCGCAAGATCCACCAACTCTCCGGCGGCCAGCAGCAGCGGGTCGCCCTCGCCCGCGCGCTCGTAATCCGCCCGCGCTGCCTCCTGCTCGATGAACCACTCTCCAATCTCGACGCGAAACTCCGCCTCGAAATGCGCGCCGAGATTCGCCGGATCTGCAAGGAATTCGGCCTCACCGCGATCTACGTCACGCATGATCAAAAGGAGGCGCTCTCCATTGCCGACCGGATGGCGATTCTCGACGGCGGGCACATCCGGCAGGCCGGAAAACCCGCGGAAGTTTACCGCCGGCCGCACACGAAATTTGTGGCTGACTTCATGGGTGAAACGAACTTCGTCGCGGGAAAAATCAACGCCGTGAATGGGCAGGCTGCGCGCGTGGAGACCGCCATCGGCGTCTTCGACGCAGTCATCGGCGGCAATGGCTGGACTCCCCAAACCGGCGAAGCCTGCACGCTCTCGATCCGCCCGGAGAGCTGGAAGCTCTCGACCGCTTCCGCCGCCGGCAATTCCATCGCCGGCCGAATCCGCGACCGCATGTATCTCGGGGAAATGGCGCAGTATCAATTCGCGGCCGGCGCGCAAACCCTGAAGATCTACGAGCTGAATCCGCGCTTCGTGGAGCTGAGTCCCGAGCGCGAGCTTTCCGCCAGCGTCGATCCCGAGGACGTCGTCGCCCTGCCGGTATGAGCGCCGCCGCGCGCAACGCCCGCCGGGTGGAGCACTCGACCCGAGTGCTGTTCCCCGCGACCCGCCGGCAACACTGCAAGGACGGGTGGCCCGCCGCCAGCGTCCCATTTTCGATGGCCACGCGCTCTGAGGTATCTTCGGCAGGTCGCCGAAGACCGCACTCGGGTCGAGTGCTCCACCCGGAATTCCACCGGATCACCCCATGCTGAAACAAGCGCCCCTCTTCGCTTTGCTGGCGGTGGTCCTCATCGGCCCGATCGTGCTCCGGCCAAAGCAGACGACCTCGGGAAACCCTACGGCGGGCGCGCGCGCGCTCGTGCTCATCACGCCGCACAATGAATCGATCCGCTACGAATTCGGCCGCGCTTTTGAGGAACACTACCAGCGCAAGACCGGCCAGCGCGTGCGCCTCGACTGGCGCACACCCGGCGGCACGAGTGAAATCGGCCGCTATGTCGCCTCGGAATTCGTGGCCTCTTTTCAGGATCACTGGACGCATCAACTTCGGCGCCGATGGAGCGGCGCGGTGGCCGCGAGCTTCGACAATCCCAAGGTCGCGCTCGACGACACTCCCGGCGACGACACGATCGAGCAGCAGGCGCGGCGCGCCTTCCTCGACTCCCGGGTGAGCTGCAAGCTGGATGTCTTCTTCGGCGGCGGTTCGTTCGACTTCGAGCAGCAGGCGAAAGCGGGGCGCCTCATCGACAGCGGTTTCGTGCGCGAGCATCCCGAGTTGTTCAACGACCGCGTCATTCCGCGCACCGTGAGCGGCGAACCGTTTTGGGATCCGCAGGGGCGCTGGATCGGCAGTGTCGTCTCGTGCTTTGGGATCGTCTCCAACGTGGACTCCCTGCGCCGGCTCGGGATCGAAAGTCCGCCGGCTCAGTGGGCCGATCTCGCCAATCCACGGCTGCGCCACGAGGTCGCGCTCGCCAATCCGACGCAGAGCAGTTCGGTGAACAAATCACTGGAGATGCTCATCCAGCAACGCATGCAGCAAACCGCCGCCGCGATTGCGACTTCGGACCCCAGCCTGCCAGCCGCGGAGTTGGAAGCGCGGGCCGTCCGCGAGGGCTGGACGAGTGCGATGCAGCTCATGATGAAGATCGCCGCGAACGCGCGCTACTTCACGGACGCCTCGACCAAAATCGCCCTCGACGTGGAGGCGGGCGAAGCCGCGGCGGGCATGACGATCGACTTCTACGGGCGCTTCCAAAGCGAAGCGGTGCGGAAACCGAACGGCACCTCGCGCCTGATCTATACAAATGTCGAAGGCGGCTCCTCCGTGGGCGTCGATCCCATCGGCCTCTTCCGCGGCGCGCCCAATGCCGACGTGGCCAAAGAATTCATCGCCTACGTGCTTTCGACCGAAGGGCAGAAACTTTGGAACTGGAAAGTGGGCACGCCCGGCGGACCGCGCCGCTACGCGCTGCGCCGGATGCCCATCCTGCCGCAGCTTTACGCCGAGGAATTCAAACCGCTGCGCTCCGATCCCGAGGTGCATCCCTACGAACTCGCGCGCACCTTCACCTATCACGAAGCGTGGACGGGACGGCTCTTCCGCCCCACCGCGTTTATTTTCCGCGTCATGTGCATCGACCCGCACAATGAGCTGACCGACGCCTGGCGCGCGCTCATCGCGGCTGGGTTTCCACCGCAGGCGAGCGCCGTTTTTTCTGAGGTGGGCGCGGTGGATTATACCGCGGCTTCGGGGCCGATTCGGGATGCGTTGAGCGGGGATAAGATCACGGAAGTGCAGCTCGCGAAGGCGCTCGCCGACGGCTTCCGCGCGCAGTACCGGCGGGCCGGGGAACTGGCGCGCAGCGGAAAATAAGTACGGTCATTCCGACCGAGCGTAGCGAGTGGAGGAATCTCTCGCATCCGGGGGGCGGAGGTGGCGCGGAGCCGCACGCGCAACTGCTCCGCACCGCCGCTGCCCTCGGATGCGAGAGATTCCTCCGCTCGCT
>JANOAZ010000080.1:0-4774 GCA_031411395.1 Chthoniobacteraceae bacterium | reverse complement strand
CGGCAGCCCCGCGGAGAGCGCGCCCATGATCAGCGCGGGCGTGGTTTTGTCGCACGCGCCGAGCAGCACGGCGCCGTCGATCGGGTGGCAGCGCAGCACTTCCTCCGTCTCCATCGCGAGCAGATTGCGATAGAGCATCGTGGTCGGCTTCATGAAGTTTTCGCTCAGCGAAAGCACGGGGATTTCCACCGGCATGCCGCCCGCCTGGAGCACGCCCTTCTTCGCGTTTTCCGCGAGCACCTTGAAGTGCAGATGGCACGGGTTGATCTCGCTCCACGTATTGAGGATCGCGATCACCGGCTTGCCCGCCCAATCCTCCGGCCCGAGCCCCATCTGCCGCGCGCGCGAGCGGTGGCCGAAGCTGCGCAGATCGTTCGGACCGAACCAGCGGAAGGAGCGGAGTTGTTCGGGAGTGAGGCCGGGGGTGGACATGGGGAGCTTCCGCTAAAACAACGTCATCTGCGGCTTCATCGCAGCCATCGCTTCCTCGGCTTTCTTCTTGTTGCGCGGCTTGCCGGTTTTCGGAATGGGCGGCGCTTCGGCGATGGTCGGTTTGCCCTCGGCGTTGAGTTCGTGCTGTTCGAGATTGCTGAGGATTTCCTTCGCCCGGGCGATGATCGAGGGCGGGAGGCCGGCGAGGCGCGCGACCTGGATGCCGTAGCTCTTGTCGGCGCCGCCCTTCACGATCTTGCGGAGGAAGATGATCTGATCGTTCCACTCGCGCACGGCGATGTTGTAGTTGCGCACGCCGGAGCGGGTGAGTTCCAGCTCCGTCAGTTCGTGGTAGTGGGTGGCGAAGAGGGTGCGCGCTTTTGTTTCGTCGTGGAGGAATTCGGCGACGCTCCAGGCGATCGAGAGGCCGTCGAAGGTCGAGGTGCCGCGGCCGATTTCATCGAGGATGACCAGCGACCGTGCGGTGGCGTTGTTGGTGATGTTCGCCGTTTCGTTCATCTCCACCATGAAGGTGGACTGCCCGCGGGAGAGGTCGTCGTTCGCGCCGACGCGGGTGAAGATGCGGTCGGCGAGGCCGATCTCCGCTTGCTTCGCGGGCACCCAGCTCCCGATCTGCGCCATGAGCACGAGCAGCGCGACCTGCCGGATGTAGGTCGATTTGCCCGCCATGTTCGGCCCGGTGAGGATGAGCAGCCGGTTCTTCTCGCCGTCGAGCAGCACGTCGTTGGGGACGAACTTTTCCTCCACCAGCGACTGGTCGAGCACCGGGTGCCGCCCGTCGGTGATGACGATGCGCAGATCCTCCGAGAGCACCGGTCGGCAGTAGCCGAAGAGCCGGGCGGTCTCCGCCAGCGCGGAGAGCACGTCGAGCGTGGCGACCGCACCGGCGGTCGCTTGCAGCGCGGCCAGGTCGTTGAGCACCTCGCCGCGGAGCTGGACGAAGAGTTCCATCTCCAGCGCCTTCGCGCGCTCGTCGGCACCGAGGATTTTCCCCTCCACCTCCTTGAGCTCTGCCGTGATGAAACGTTCGCCGTTCGCGACGGTCTGCTTGCGGTGCCAGCTCGCCGGGACCGCGCCGAGATTCGATTTCGTGACCTCGATGAAATAGCCGAAGACGCCGGTGTAGCGCACCTTCAGCGACTTGATGCCGGTCTCCTCGATCGCGCGTTGTTGCAGCTCGGCGATCCAGTTTTTCCCCTCGCGGGAAGCGGCGCGCAGCTCATCGAGCGGGTCGTGGTAGCCGTCGCGAAACATCCCGCCCTCACGGGTCAGCGCGGGCGGTTCATCGACGATGGCTTTCGAGAGAAGATCGACGACGTGGGGGAGCGGATGCAGACCGTCGAGGAGCGTGCTCAACAACTCGGAGGGACACGCTCCCGCGGGTCCCAAATCCGCCGGGAGCGATGCGTGGGACGCGGGGGACCGCGTCCCTCCGAGCGCTTCGAGATCGGCGCGGAGCTGCGGGATCTGCTCGAGGCTGGTGCGCAGGACCTGGAGGTCGCGCGCGTTGCCGCCGGTCTGGGTGAGGCGGCCGACGGTGCGCTCCATGTCGCGGATCGACTTCAGCGTCTCGCGCAGATTGCCGAGGAGAAACGGCTCCGCGAGCAACTGGCCGATCATTTCCTGTCTCGCGCCGAGTTCGCGAAGTTCGCAAAGGGGATGCAGGATCCAGTCGCGCAGCTTGCGCGCGCCCATCGGCGTCACCGTGCGGTCGAGCGCGCCGAGGAGGCTGGTGTCGCGGTTGCCGCCGCGGGAAGCGACCAGTTCAAGATTCGTCTGCGTCGTGGCGTCCACGATCATGAACTGCGAATTGCGGTACGCCACGAGCCGCGAGACGTGGCCGAGCGAACGCCGCAGCTCGTGTTGCAGATAGTGCAGGATCGCGCCCGCCGCGCCGATCGCCGCGGGCATCCCGGTGCAGCCGAAGCCGTCGAGGGATTGCACCTTGAAATGCTCGCGGAGCGCCGGGAACGCGTGGTCGTGGAGGAAGGTGAAGCCGTCGCGCGGCACCAGGTTGCGCGCCATGTCGCGGAACTGCGCGGCCTGCTCCTCCGGCACGAGCAACTCCGCCGGCTGCACGCGTGTGAGTTCGTCGGCGAGTTCCTTTTCATCCGCGACCTCCGTGAGCCGGAAGTCGCCGGTGGTGAGATCGATGAAGGCGAAGCCGTACGGGCCGCCTGTGCCCACGGACGCGACGGAGCGCGTCCCTCCAGCGCAGATCGCGGCGAGATAGTTGTTCCGCTTCGCGTCGAGCATCTGGATGTCGGCGATCGTCCCCGGTGAAACGATGTGCGTGACCTCGCGCTGCACGATCTTCCCCTTTTCCGGCTCGCCCACCTGGTCGCAGATGGCGACGCGCTTCCCGGCCTTGATCAACCGGCGCAGGTAATTCTCCGCCGCGTGATGCGGGATGCCGCACATCGGCACGAGGTTTCGCTTGGTCAGCGCGACATTGAGGATGGCGGAAGCCTCCTTCGCATCCTCAAAGAACATCTCGTAAAAATCGCCGAGCCGGTAGAGCAGCAGCGTATCCGGCGGAAGGGAGCGCCGGATGCTCTGATACTGCTGCATCATCGGAGTCAGCGCGTCGGACATCGGCGAAGAGTAGGGGCGGCGCCCAAGCGGTTCAAGGGTCACCACAAAGCCCCAAAGACACGAACCCGCGAGCCAGGGAGGATGGACAGAGTGCCCAACTCAAAAACCTTCGTGCCTTCGTGCCTTCGTGGTGAAACTCTCCGCCCTTTCGCCTGATGAATCTTCGCCGCTTCTACCCGCTCGCCGATTTTCCGCGCCAGCGGCAGCTCTGGTCCTGGATCTCCTTCGACGTGGCGAATCAGTCCTTCACGCTGATCATCAACACGCTGCTCTTCTCGATCTTCTTTTCCGAGATCGTGGTGCGCGACGACACCATCGATGATCGGCTCTGGGCGCTCACCTACGGCAGCAGCATGCTGCTCTGCGCGCTGCTCTCCCCGGTGGCCGGCGCGATGGCCGACGAACGCGCGTGGAAGAAACGCTGCCTCATCGGCACCGGCATCGCGTGCGGAATTTTCACCTGCGCGCTGGCGTTCATCCAGCCAGGGCAAATCTGGCTCGCCGCGCTGCTCTACATCCCCGCGAACTTCGCCTTTTCCATCGGCGAAAACTTCCTCTCCAGCTTTCTCCCCGGCCTCGCCCGGCAGGATGAAATGGGGCGCGTCAGCGGCTTCTCCTGGGCCTGCGCGTACGGGGCCGCGCTCCTGCTCCTCATCCTCACCGCCGGCGCGATGCAACTCGGCAATCTCGCGTCGCCCGATCAATGGCGGCCTTTCTTCGTCTTCGCCGGGCTGTGGTTCCTTGCCTTCACCATCCCCACCATGATCTGGCTGAAGGAACCGCCGATCCCGCACACCGTGCATCCCGGGCGCAATCTTTTCGCCGCCGGCTTTGTGCGGCTCGGCGAGACCATCCGCCACACCGCGCGTTACCGCGATCTCGCGATGCTGCTCGTTGCATCGCTTTTCTACGGCACCGGCATGAGCGTGGTCATTTTTTTCGCCAGCAAGCTCGCCGGCGAATACGGCTTTTCGCAGATCAATCTCGTCGTCTTCGTCGCGGTCATCACCGTCTCCGGGATCATCGGCACGATCCTCCCCACGCTGTATCAGGATAAGATGGGGCATCGCCGCTCGACGCTGCTTTACCTCCTCGTCTGGATCGCCACTTCCTGCGCCTTTGCTCTCTACGCCTACCTCGCCGAAGCACACGGCCGCATCCCCGGCGCCGCGCCGTATCCCACGTGGCCGCTCTGGATCATCGGCAATCTCCTCGGTTTCGGTCTCGGTTCGCTCGGCGCCTCGAACCGCGCCTTCGTCGGTTTCCTCGCCCCGCCCAGCCGCGCGGCGGAGACGTTCGGGATGTGGGGTCTCATGTTCAAGCTGGCCGCGATCATGACTTTCCCCTTCGCGTGGATCAAAGACACCGCCGGCACGCCCGCCGCGCTGCTCCTCCTCGCCGGCTTCCTGATCGTGGGCGCCGCGCTCACTCTCTTCATCGATGAAAAGCGCGGTCACGCCGCCGCGCTGGCCGGTGAACCCGCCGCAGTTGGCACGTCGCTTATTTAGCCACAGATGAACGCAGATTTTCGCAGATTAAATCATCGAGCGCTGCCTTCATCTGCGTTTCATCCGCGTCCATCTGCGGCCTCTTTTCCTTTCCCGAACCTTTAATTATCCATGGCCTCGTCATCCTTCGCCGGCAGTCTCGTCCGCGGCATCGGCACGCTCTTCGCGAGCGTCATCTATCGCGTCACAACCTTTGGCCGCGAGCGGCTGCCCGAGGG
>JANOAZ010000079.1:0-21634 GCA_031411395.1 Chthoniobacteraceae bacterium | reverse complement strand
GCCAATTCTCCGCGTGGGCGGTGAGCGCGAGCGCGAGCGAAATGGCGGCAAAGATCCGAGGGGAGGGCGTTTTCATGCGATGGGTGAATCCGGGTGAGCGTTTGGGATTAGAGCGAAACGAAGAGCGCGGCAAGCCTCCTCCCAGCCTGTCGCTTACTTCATTGTATTGCTCTTGCTCCAGCTAGAAACGTCGAGAGCAAGAGCCGGTGCACGCGAACGAGGAAGAAACCGGTCCCCGGAGCAGACACCGCCGCCCGCCGAGACCGCCCTTACTTCACCCCGCCGCCGATTTTCTCGCTCTCGTCCTTCTTCTTCATCGGCTTGGCGCCGACCATCTGGCTCAGGTAATCGAACTCTTTCTTCGCGTTATTCTGAAAATCCGAGGTCCCGTGCTCGAAGAGGACGGTGAACGCGAAGGTGGCCGCGAGGAACAGCGTGAACCAGAAGAGTGAGCGAAGCGTGGCCATGAGATTTCTCTGCGAGTACCGCAATTGCCGCGCCACGGCAACGGACTTTTTACAGCGCCGGCGGCGGCCCGGGAGGGTGCCGCTCCACCCATGCGTGCAGATGGGTGAAGGAATACACGATGAGATAACAGACGAGCGAAAAGGAAAAGAAGGTCACCGAAAAGCCGAGCATTTCACGACTCGGACCGGGGAAGATGATGCGGGCCGCATCGCTCAGGGTCTCGAGCGGCGACAAAATGACATCCCATGAATTCCAGCGCATGAATCTTCCCAAATAAATCCCGAACGCGCTGAGCCCGAGCATGGCGAAGGCGAAGACCCAACTCCACCAACGCCCGACCCAGCTCCGGACCACCTCCTGCACCAGATAGAGCGAGAGGTAGCCGAGGAAGAGGCCCGTGAGCCCGAAGGAAAGGATGGTGATCATGTCATACCAGTAAGGAACCGGCGGGCGGACGCGGAAATGCACCACGTCGGTCATGATATAGGGGGCGTTTGGAAAAAAGAGGAACCAGATCACGCCGAGACAGGTGCCTGCGACCGGGCGGCGAACGCCTCTCGCGCGCAGCGTGTAAAGCGCCAGCGCGGCGAGCAGTGGAATCCAGGCAAGGAATAGATTCCACAGAAACGCCACGAAGGTGAACTGCCGCGAATATACCGCGCGGGTGGCGATCATCGCCGCACACAGTGTCGAGGCGAGGAGCAGGGCGAGCAGCGCGGCGCGGGCCTGCCTTCCGGGAATAAGCCGTTCTTTCATCGTGAGGGTTCGTCGAGGTGCAAGCCGCGCGGCATTCCCATAGACAGGATTCGCTGTGCGGCAAGCGCGGAGAAATCGCTTGCGCCGCGCCCGGCCCGCTGCGCGCATGACGGTGCCATGATCGATCACTTCGCCATTCTCGGACTTCCGCGCCGGCCGTGGCTCGATCCTGACGTTTTGAAAGGCGCGTTTCACCGGCTCAGTTCCACGCTCCACCCGGACGTTCCGCGCACGGGCGATGCCGCGCACTTCACCGCGCTCAATACCGCCCACACAGTCCTCCGCGAGCCCGCCAGCCGGCTGCGCCACCTGCTCGAACTCACCGCACCGGAAGCGCTCGCCGCAGCCTCCAGTCCTCCGCTCGCACTCGCCGACTTGTTCATGCAAATCGCCGGCGTGCGTCGCCGCCTCGATGCTTTTTTGGAAAAGAGGAAGGCTGCCACCTCGCCTCTCGCACGCGCGTTGCTCGCATCCGAGGAGAACGAATTGAGTCGCGAACTCCACACCACGCTCGGGCAACTCGAGGCCGCGGAGACTGCTTCGCTCGCGGAAGTGCGGCTTCTCGACGCGGACTGGGGCGCTCCCGCCGCGCCGGCGATCGCTTCGCTCGTCGGCGCGTATCACCGTCTCGCCTACCTCGCCCGCTGGCTCGCTCAGACTCGCGAGTCGCTCTTCGCCCTCGGGAGCTAGGGCGCAGTTTGTAAACTGCCACTTCAGGCAGCCCGAAGGGCTGATACAAGCCAGCCCAGGGCAACGCCCTGGGTTTCGGGCGACGCAGAGGTCAGCCCTGAAAGGGCGGGACACGGACTCTGCGTGCGGATTGTCGCGCCCTTTCAGGGCTTGGATGTTTTCCGATCGATACCCAGGGCGTTGCTCTGGGCTGGCTTGTTTGGGCTCTTCGAGCCGGGGGACCGAGTTTCCAAACACACCCTAGCGGTGGCGCGGCCCCCCCGTCGCTTTCATGTCGCGAGCGTGCGTCCCACATTCTGCGCCCCATGTCCCTCATCGTCGGCATCGACCTCGGCACCACCAACTCGCTCATCGGCGCGATGGATGCGGGCTTTCCCGTGCTCATCGCCGATGCCGACGGCGAACGACTGACGCCATCGGTCGTTCACTTTCCCCCGCAGGGCGAGCCATCCGTCGGCCGCGCCGCGGCTCGCATGCGGGCGATCGATCCGGCGGCGACGATCTATTCGGTCAAGCGCTTCATCGGCCGCCGCGTGGGCGAGGAAGCCGACGACGTAAGCTACGCACTCGCCGGCGATCGCGGCGCGCCCGTGCGCGTGAGAGTCCGCGATCGTGAATTCACACCCGAGGAGGTCTCCGCATTCGTCCTTCGCAAGCTCAGAGCCGACGCGGAACGCGCGCTCGGCGTGGAAGTCTCGCGCGCGGTCATCACCGTCCCCGCCTATTTCAACGACGCCCAGCGCGCCGCGACAAAACGCGCGGGAGAACTTGCAGGCCTCACCGGGGAGCGCATCGTCAACGAACCCACCGCCGCCGCGCTCGCCTACGGTCTCGACAAGCTGCGCGACCGTTCGAAGATCGCCGTCTTCGACCTCGGCGGCGGCACGTTCGACATCTCGATTCTCGAGTTGAACCAGGGCGTCTTCCAAGTGCTCGCGACCAACGGCAACACCCGGCTCGGTGGCGACGACATCGACGCGGCTTTGATTGCGGATTGCGGATTGCGGATTGCGGATTGGCAAAAGCGCGACGTGGTCATCGCGGCGAAGCATCGCTTGTCGAACGAGGATCGCGTCGAAATCCCGCTGCCATTCATCGAAGGCGCGCAGAGCCTGGTCTATCGCCTGTCCCGCGCCGATCTGGAGAGACTGGCGGGGCCGATCGTGGAACGCACCCGCGCGAACTGCCGGCGCGTGTTGGCCGATGCAAAGCTCGCGCCCGGCGATCTCGATGAAGTGATCCTCGTCGGCGGCCAGACGCGCATGCCGCTCGTGCGTCGATTGGTCGCCGAGATCTTCGGCCGCGAGCCGAATCTCTCCCAGAACCCCGACGAAGCCGTCGCGCTCGGGGCCACCATCCAGGCCGGCATCCTCTCCGGGGCAGTACAAAACGTGGTGCTCCTCGACGTCACCCCACTCTCCCTCGGCATCGAGACTTTCGGCGGTTTGATGAACGTCATCATTCCCCGGAACTCCACGATCCCGATCAAGGCCGGAGAGATGTTCACCAATGCCGTCGCCGGCCAGACCTCGATGCTCATCAACGTGCTGCAAGGCGAGCGGGAATTGGTGAAGGACAACTGGCCGCTCGGGAGGTTCGAGTTGGAATTCGAGCGCGCGCCGAAAGGCCAGGCGCGGGTCGGTGTGCAATTTGAGATCGATGCGAACGGAATTCTCCACGTGCTCGCCCGCGACACGAAGAGCGGGCGCGAGAAAGTGGCGCCGATGACCAGCGCGATCGACGTCAGCGACGAGGCGGTGGAGAAGATGCTCGAAGAGTCGCTCGAACACGCCTTCGAGGACGTGAACGACCGCATCTTCGTCGAGGCGAAGCTAAAGGCCGACGAACTCCTCCCCGCCGTGCGCAAGGCGCTGGAGCAGGTGGGCGACGACCTCTCCGCCGACGAGCGCACCCTCATCGCACGGCGCGTTACCGAAGTGGAAGCGGCCATCACCACCGGAGCCGCGCAACCGCTCAAGCGCGCCAACGCCGCGCTGGATGAAGCGACACAGCGCCTCGCTACGCTGCTCATCGAGCGTGCGATGCGGAGTTGAACCCGGGGAGCGCACGCGTCCGGGAATTAGAGGACCGGCAACTCCGCTCAGCGAGCGGCGTGGGCGACGGGAATCGGCGCGCCATGCAGCGAATTAAGGATCGGCTGCGGAAAGATGCCGAAGAAGAAAATGGCCGCGGTAAGCGCGCCGATCGTGAACTTACTCAGCGGGTTCAGCGTGATTTTCGTGTCGTCATTTGGCTCCTGCCAATACATCGCCGCGACGATGCGCAGGTAATAGTAGAAGCCCGCGGCGACGGTGATGATGCCGATCCCGACGAGGACAAACTTTCCCGCCTGCACGGCGGTGGCAAAGACGAGGAACTTGCCAATGAATCCAGCCGTGAACGGAACGCCAGCCAGCGAGAGCATGGCGGTGAGCATGCCAAAGGCGAGGAACGGCGAGCGTTTGGCCAGCCCGTTGAAATGCATGATGTCGTCGCCGCGCGAATGATTAGCCACGACGATCAACACGAGAAAGCTGAGCAGCGTCATCAGCAAATAACCCGCGAGGTAAAAACCGACCGCCACGCCCGATGAACCGAGGCTGCCCGCCGTCTCCTGCACGCTCGCGACCGCCACGAGGAGGTAACCCGCATGAGCGATGCTGGAGTAGGCCAGCAGCCGTTTGAAATTATCCTGCGGAAGCGCGGCGAGATTACCGAAGAGCAGGGTGAGTCCCGCGAGGATCGCGAGCACTTCGATCACGGGTTCGCCTATTCCCGCGACTCCCAGAAGGGGCTCAAGGACGCGGATCAGGACGATGAATCCCGCCGCTTTCGACCCGACGCTAAGGAACGCGGTGATCGGCGTCGGCGCGCCTTGATAGACATCGGGCACCCAGATCTGAAACGGGGCGGCAGCCACTTTGAACCCAAGTCCGACAAGCAGCATCATGATGCCGAAAAGGAGCGGCGACTGAGCGACCTCCCGCGTCTTCAACACGTTGCCGATCGCGTAAAGGTTCGTCTCGCCGGTCAGCCCGAAAATCCACGTGATGCCATAGACCAGAAAGCCGGTGCTCAGTGCGCCGAGGATAAGATACTTCACCCCGGCTTCCAACGAGGCAGGGCTGCGCCGGAGATAGGCAACGAGCACATAGAAGCTAATTGTGACCAACTCCAGGGAGACGAAGATGAGAACGAAATCAACGGCCGAAGCCATGAACATCAAACCGGCGCAGGTAAAGACGGGCAGGCTGTAGAATTCGCCGATCCCCGCACCGGGCGTGATGCCGGGGATGAACCTGGCCAGCACACTCTTGTATTCCAGCGACATGACCAGCACCGCGATGGTGGTTATGAGCGCGATCCGCTTAAAGAAGAGTGCGGAAGCATCCGCACTGTAAAAGACAGTCGCGAGGTCGGTGGCGCCATTCCCTTCCGTGAAGAAGGAAAAGCCAACGAGGGCGGTCAGGATTGTGATCGCGGTTTTCGCGAGGCCGCGTTTGTCGTCGGTCTTGCTGAACGACTCAACGAGCAACATCAGGATGCCGAGCAGCAGGACGGTGATTTCTAGATAGAGCGACGGGAACATGCGGCTATTTCGGCAGAAGGGCTTCGACGCTCGGCCGCAGGTAGCTGAAGAAGTGGCCGGGCGCGAAACCGGCGACGAGCAGGGCAGCCAGAAGGAGGATCACCGGCCAGCGCATTGATTTCACCGGATCGATCCAGACGGCGGCATCCTTGCCGGTCTCGCCCATGAAGATTGCGCGGTAGGCGCGCAACATATAGACCGCGGAGATCACCACGCCCCACAGCGCGAAGACGGTCGCGAGTTGGAAGTTTGCAGCGGACAGTCCGGCCGCCGGCTTGAAGGCGCCGAAGAAGATGGTCAATTCGCTGGCGAAATTGGCGAAGCCCGGCAGCCCGATCGACGCAAACGCGGCGACGCCGAAGGCAAATGCAAGCCACGGCATTGGCCTGGCAAGTCCGCCGAAGGAATCGAGCGCGAGCGTCGGGTTCTTCTCACGCAGCATCCCGGCCATGGCGAAGAGCGCGGCGATCGAAAGCCCATGCGCGAACATGAGCAAGGCCGCGCCACTGACACCGATGACATTCAGCGCCGCGATGCCGAGGAAAATATAACCCATGTGCATCACGCTCGAGTAGCCGAGGAGCAGGTCGAGCTTCCGCTGCGCGATCGTGACTAACCCTATGTAAATGATGTTACCGACAAGCAAGATCAGCAGCAGCCACGCCCAGTGCCTCGCACCCTCCGGGAGCAGCGGAAGTGCGATTCGGATCAGCCCGTAAAGGCCGAACTTCTTCAGCACGCCCGCATGGAGCATGGCTGCCGGGGCGGGCGCCGAAGCGTAGGCGGTCGGAGCCCATGAATGAAACGGGAACAGCGAAATCAGGATGCCGAATCCAAGAAGCAGGAAAATGTAGGGCCGGCTCTGCGCAGCCGCCGGAATAAGCCCGCCCGACGCAAGCCGTTGCAACTCGATCAGGTTGAAGGTGCGAGACGCTTCCGGCACCGCGAGGTAGAGATCGACGAGCCCGATGAGCAGGATGAAACTCCCGAGTCCGAGATAGATCGTGATCTTCCACGCCGCCGAATGCCGCTCGCCACTCCCCCAGATGCCGATCAGCAGGAAGGTGGGAATCAACGCGAGTTCGTGGAAGGCGTAGAGGAAGAATAGATCTACTGACGCGAAAGCCCCCGCAGCACCGGCCGTGATGAGGAGAAGGCAGGCGTAGAATAGATTCTCCCGCTTCGCCACCGGCCCCGTGACCCAAATGGCCGCCAGCGTCACGATCCCGGTGAGCAACAGCATGAGCAAACTCAGGCCGTCGGCCCCGACCGCGTAATTTAGATTCCAATCCGGAACGATCGAGTAGGAGGAAAGAAACTGAAAGCCGCCCAGCGCCCGATCGTAGGAAAGAAACGCAACGAGACTCAGAACGAACCCGGCGATGGCTGCGCCGAGCGCGGTCTTGCGAGCCGGCGCACCGGACAGGATCGCCACGGCTGCGAGCAGCGGAATGAAGATGAGCAGGTGGAGCATCAGCGGAAGACGAGTAGGTAGATCATTGCGATCACACCGAAGCCGAAGATGAACGCATAGCCTTGCAGGTTGCCCATTTGCAGAAAGCGGAACGTGAAGCCCACAGCCCACGCCGCACCACTCAGGCCGCGAACGAGAAGGCCGTCAATGAGCCACTGGTCGAGGAAGCGCGAAATCCCGGCAAGCAAGTCCTGCGAGCCCGCGATGAGCGCGGCGTAGAGTTCGTCGAAGTAGAACTTGTTTCTGAACAGTGGGATGAGGATCGGATCCTTCGCCTGGCCTCGGTAGAGGAGGAAGGCGCCAAGCGAACCAACGATGAAAGCCAGTGTGGCGAGCGTCATCACCAAGCCGGCGCCGGACTTGGCGTGGATGTCGTGCAAGTTGTGCAGGAGGTGTTCGCCGAGCGCCTTGTCGGCGATGAAGCCGTAGCCGCCGATGACTGACAGCACCGCGAGAATGATCAGGGGAACGGTCATCGCGGCCGGACCATCATGACCGTGCTTCGCGGCGTCTGTGCGCCCTTCGCCAAAGAACACGACGACAAACAGACGCGTCATATAGAAGGCCGTAAGGACCGCGGTGATCAGAGCCAGAGCGAAGATCCCGAAGCTGCGCTGGTATGCGGCGAGAAGGATCACATCCTTCGAAAAGAAACCGCTGAAGAACGGTGTGCCGATCAGCGCGAGATAGCCGGCCGTGAAGCTGAAGAAGGTGAGCCGCATCTTCTTACTCAACCCTCCCATCTTCCAAATATCCTGCTCGTGATGCAGCGCGTGAATGATGGCACCCGCACCGAGGAAGAGCAGCGCCTTGAAAAAGGCATGCGTGAACAGGTGAAACATCGCAGCGCCCGGCGCGGCGAGGCCGATCGCGCTGATCATGTATCCGAGTTGCGAGAGCGTGGAGTAGGCGAGGACGCGCTTAATGTCGTCCTGCTGCGTGGCCATGAGCGCCGCGAGCACGGCGGTAATGACGCCGATCCACGCGATGACGGTCAGCGCGGTCTGCGAAGTGCCGACATAAAATGAAACACGCGCCAGCATGTAAACACCGGCTGCAACCATGGTGGCAGCATGGATCAGCGCGGAGACGGGTGTCGGGCCTTCCATGGCATCCGGCAACCACACATGGAGCGGAACCTGAGCGCTCTTGCCGATCGCGCCGCAGAAGATGAGCAACGAACTGATCGTGAGGAAGCCGGCCGTCAGGCTCAATGTGGGTAGAGCCGCCTCCATCTCGCTGAAGACGACAGTGCCGGACGCTGTCCAGATCATCAGGATGCCGAGCATGAAACCGAAGTCGCCGATGCGGTTGGCCAGGAATGCCTTATTCGCCGCCTTGGCCGCGGAGTCGCGAGTGAACCAATGGCCGATCAGCAGATAACTGCTCACGCCGACGAGTTCCCAGAAGATGAACATCATCGCGAAGTTATTCGCGAGCACGATGCCGAGCATCGAGAACATGAAGAGGGATAGGTTGCCAAAGAACCGCGCCTCGCTTTCGTCCTCGCGCATATAGACGAGTGAGTAGATGTGAATAAGCGCGCCAATGCCGGTGACGACGAGCAGCATGACCTTGCTCAGGCCGTCGATAGTGACGCCGATCGGCACACGGAAGGCCGGACCAAAGTCCAGCCACGGCACTTCGCTCGTGCCTTCGCCACCGAGGAAGACAAAGACGCTGGCAAGCAGGCAAAAGCAGACGGCGGCAACGGAGAGCGTGGCGCTCAGCCCGCGTGACTTGCGCGTGAAGAGCTGGATGACCGCGGCGCTCAGCAGCGGAGCCAGGAGGATGAACCAGGGAAAGCGGGCGTCCATGTGCGGCTAAAACTTCAGCGAGTTGATGTCCTCGACGTGGACCGTCTGCCGCGCGCGGTAGAGAGCCACGATGATCGCCAGGCCCACCGCGACCTCGGCGGCGGCGACGGTGATGATGAAGAAGACAAGGACTTGCGCATTGTAATTGGGCAGGCCGTCTGGGGTGAGATTGAACCGGGAGAAGGCGACCAGGGATAAGTTGGCCGCGTTGAGCATCAACTCGAGGCTCATGAAGATGATGATGATATTCCTCCGCAGGATGACCCCGGAGAATCCGATCGCAAAGAGCAGGCCGCTCACCAGCAGGTAGTGGTTGAGGGTCAGCGTCATTTCAGTTCGCGCTTGGAGAGGACGATCACGCCGATGGTGGCCACGAGGATGAGCGCGCCGATGACCTGGAGCGGGAGGTTGTGCGTGGAGAAGAGCGTCATGCCGACGTTGTGGACATCGTCCACGTTCTTCGCGGAGAGCGGCGGAAAGGACGAGTCGCCGAGCGGGAACTTCTCCAGAACCAGCCAAAGCTGCGCGACAAAAGCCAGGGTAACCAGGCCACCGCCGGCGACCGCGACGAGATTGATCTTGCGCCGCTCCTCGCTCTGGATGTTGAGCAGCATGATGATGAAGAGAAACAAGACCATGACCGCGCCGGCATAGACCAGCACCTGGATCACCGCGATGAAGTAGGCATCCAGGCCCACGAAGAGCGCGGCGAGTCCAAGAAATGAAACGACCAGACTTAACGCGCTGGCCACAGGATTGCGATTGACGACGACAGCGACGCCAAAGACCAGCGTGAGCGCGGCGAAGAGATAGAAGAGGAACGGGGACATCCGGTTACTTCTGCGGATTCCACTTATTGACGAGGCCGGTAAATACTCCGCCCAACTCGTAGAGCTTCTTTTTGTCGTGCACCATTTCCGCACGGGTGACACCGGTGATCGCGTAATCCTTCCGCAGGAAGATGGCTTGCTCGGGGCAGACCTCTTCGCACATTCCGCAGTAGATGCAGCGGATCATGTCGATCTCGAATTCCTTGGGGCGCTTTTCGACCTTCGCGAATCTCGACTCACCGGGAATCTCCTCGGGAATGATCGTGATCGCGCGCGGCGGGCAGATGAACTCGCAGAGTTGGCAGGCCACACAGCGCTCGCGGCCATGTTCGTCCGTCACGAGCGTAGGAGCGCCGCGATAGTGTTCGGGCATCGAGGCGTCCCACTTTTCCTCAGGGTATTGCATGATCACCTTGGTCTGCCCGGTGAGCATCCGCCTGATGTGTTTGAAGGTGATCGCCAGCCCCGCCACGATGGAAGGGAGATAGATTTTCTCCTTCCAGGTTAGATTTGGGCGAGGGACGACGTAAGCCATGGCGCGTTACTTGGTGAAAGCGAGGATGCCGGCGGTAAGGAAGATATTCACCAGTGCGATCTCGAAGAGATAGAGCCAGCCGATCTTCATGAGTTGGTCGTAGCGGAAACGCGGGAGCGTCCAGCGAACCCAGATGAAGACAAAGAGCAGAACGGCGACTTTGCCGAAGAAGGCGGTGATATTCACGAGGCCCCAGATCCAAGCCGGGATGGCGTGGAGAAACTCAAGACCGCCCTGGCCGGCGCCATTCGGGATGAAAGGCAAATGCCAGCCGCCGAAAAAGAGCACGACGATCAGCGCACTGCCCGCGATCATCGCGGTATATTCGCCGAGGAAGAAGAGGGCGAACTTCATCGAGGAGTATTCGGTGTGATAACCGGCGACGAGTTCGGTCTCGGACTCGGGTAGGTCGAACGGAAGACGGTTCGTCTCCGCGAACATCGAGATGGTGAAGGTGATGAAGGCGATGACGATGGGAATCCAGCAGAGGATGGCGCTCCCACTCGGCCAGCCCGCGGTGAACGGAAGAATCAGCCAGCCTTTCGCGACCTGGAAATCAACGATCCGGCCGAGGTTGGTTGAACCGGCGATCAGCAGCACTGGCACGGCACTGAGGCCCATGCACAGCTCGTAGCTAATCATCTGCGAAGAGCTGCGGATGCCTCCGAGGAAGGGATACTTGGAGTTCGACGACCAGCCCGCGAGGACGATGCCGTAAACTCCGATGCTGGAGATCGCGAACATGAAGAGCAGCCCGACATTGATATCCGCGACCACCATCTTCACGCCGAAGAGTTCGCTGCCGAAAGGGATCGCGGCGAGCGTGATGATCGCCGGCATCATCGCGAGCGTCGGTGCGATCCAGAAATAGATCTTATTCACGTGCGCCGGCACGAAGTCTTCCTTGAGCAAAAACTTCACGGCATCGGCAACGGGCTGGCCGAGGCCGCCGAGGAATGGGGAAAAGTCCTTCTTGAAACCGAGGAGCGTGAGCGGGAAGCCGGTGCGGTTTGGGCCGAGGCGATCCTGGATCAGCGCGCTCACGCGGCGCTCCGCATAGACCGTGTAACTCACCATCGGCAGCACCACGAGGAAGATCAGGAAGATGGTCTTCGCCAGCGAGGTGAAGATCAGGAACCAGGGAAGTTGCGCGGCGAGATCCATGGAGGCGTCGGGCTACTGGCTGGCTACTGCCGGTTCCGCAGTGGCAGGTTTCTCCTTGATAACGTTGACGCCGAGGTCGCCGATTTTGCTGAGGCTCAGGCCTTCCAGTTCTTTCACGTCCGCAGCCATGGCCTTGAAGACGTCTTCGATGGCGAAGAGACCATTCGCTCCCGAGACGGACTGGATGAGGTCGCGCAGGATCTCCCAGTCGTCGCGAGCTTCGCCGGGTGGTTGGACGGCGCGGTTGAGGCGTTGGAGGCGGCCCTTGGTATTGATCATCGAGCCGCGCTTTTCGCA
Source organism: Chthoniobacteraceae bacterium (assembly GCA_031411395.1). Lineage (GTDB taxonomy): Bacteria > Verrucomicrobiota > Verrucomicrobiia > Chthoniobacterales > Chthoniobacteraceae > Chthoniobacter. Next base: position 10,014 of record JANOAZ010000079.1, on the reverse strand, counting down.
CCACGCGCTGGCGGGTAGTAGCACCGTGGCGTGCGGCGTGGTTTTGTTCGGCAGGATGTCGAGGACGATCACCGCTTCCAACCTGGCCAAATCGTCTTCCGTCAGCCCAGTCTTGGTTAGGTCTTCACCGAGCGTAATGAGGACCTTGATCGTGCCGCCGCGCACGCCTTCGACGAGTTTCTTGAAGCGCCCGCCGGGTTTGCTGGTGGTGATGCCGAGGAGCTTGGCGCCACCGGTGTTCGGGTTGCGATCGGCGGCGACGAGGAGACCGTCGGCGGTGCCGATGCGCGGGACGATGTCGTGCTGTTTCTGGATTTCCAGCGCCTCAGCGAGCCGGTGCGCGAGGAAAAGTTCTTCGTTGGTCGAGCGTCCCGAGGCCACGAGCCAAAGCTGGTCGCTGGACTTGGACTTCAGAATTTCCCCAGCGATTGCAATGGCCGTGCGCCAATCCACCGACTGGCCCTTCACGGTCGGCTGCTTGAGGCGCCGCTCGTCGTTGACGTATTTGAAATTTAGCCGGTGCGAGTCGGGCAGCCAGTTGCCGTTCACATCGTTGTTTTCGCGCGGCGTGATGCGGTAGATGACGTTCTCGCGCGAGCCGATGGTGATGTTCGAGCCAGTGCCGCAGTTCACGTCGATGGTCTTCGTCTCCTTCAAGAACCAGACGCGCATCTTGAATCGGAAGTCGGACGAAGTGAGCGCGCCGACCGGGCAGATATCGACGGTGTTGAGGGAGTAATTACTGTCGAGGAGGCGATCCGGATGACAGGCGATGCTATTGAAGCTGCCGCGATCGACGATGCCGAGCACGTCGTCATCGGCCACTTCCTTCATGAAGCGAATGCAGCGGGTGCAAAGGATGCAGCGTTCGCCGTCGAGCGTGACGCGCGGGCCGAGTTCGACGTTCTTCGGCTTCTTGACCTTGTGCTCGAGGAAGCGCGATTCGGCCTGGCCGTATTCGACGGAAAATTCCTGCAAGCGGCACTCGCCAGCCTGGTCGCAGATCGGACAATCGAGCGGGTGGTTGATGAGCAGGAACTCCATCACGCCCTTGCGGCATTCCTGCACCATCGGCGAGTCGGTGCGGATGCCCATGCCTTCGCTCACGTCCTGTGCGCAGGAGATTTGCGGGCGGGGAATCCACGCGATCTCCGGTTTGCCATCGGCACCCAGCACCGGCTTGCGGTCGGGCGTCATCTTCGGCGTGCCTAGTTCGATCAGGCACATGCGGCAGTTACCGGGTGAAGATAACTTCGGATGGTAACAATACCGGGGGATGAACTTACTGGCCTGCGAGCAGGCTTCGATGACGCGAGTGCCTTTCGGGAATTGCAGCCAGACGCCATCGATCTGAACATTGACCATGGGAATTGGCGCGGCTGTTTCGGTGGCGTTCGACATCTTACTTTTTGTCCTGCTCTTGCTCCTGCTCTCCATAAGCGGGCGCGTCTTCACGCACCACGGAGCCTCTTTCAAATTCATATCCCAGGCGTCGCAATAATCCCATCAGCATGTTGACGACTTGAACGAGTTGCTCCTTCGCCGGGGCGACCTGTTCGCCGGTGACAAGTCTGCGCGAGACGAGCACATCAAGACAGGCCGCACACTCCAGGGTCGATCCACGGGCGATGTCGAAGAAACGCGCTCGATCACGACTTGAAAACTTGCCGTTTCCCTCAGCGATATTCAGTGGAATGCTGGTCGCGGCGCGGTCAAGTTGATCTTTCGCGGCGGCCTTCGCGCCGATTGACGGCAGCAAGGCGCCGACCCATTCGTTAAACGCCATGGCAACTTGATAGACGGTCAGCTTCTCGTGATCGAAGTAGGTTTGCATTTTTCCGAGAGGGTTTGAGCAGGAGCAAGAGCAAGACAAAGAGGAAGAGAAATTACTTGGTGGCCGCCGGGGCCATGATTTCGCTTCCATTGCCTCGTGGAGCTGGCACTGCGGGAATGGTTTCGTTTGAGACGAGTTCCTCGGAGATATACTCGGGCGGCATCGGCGGCGGAGTTTGCTTTTGCGCCTTCGCGGTGAATTCGTCGCGGAACTTCGCGACAAAGGATTGCGTCGGCCACGAGCAGGCTTCGCCGAAGGCGCAGATTGTCTTGCCGGCGATATTGTCGGCCACGTTCTTGAGCACGTCGGGGTCCTTTTCCGTGCCGCCGCCGGCGAGCACGCGGCTGGTGATCTTCTTCATCCAGAGCGCGCCTTCGCGGCAGGGCGTGCATTGGCCGCAGGACTCGTGGGCGTAGAATTCGTTGATGTTGTTCAGCGTCGCGACCATGTCCCGGGTGTCATCCATGACGATGACGCCGCCCGACCCGGCCATGGAGCCGGCCGCGGCGAGGGTGTCGAAGTCCATCGGCAGCTCTTCGAGGGTGATTTCCCGGTCCTTGAGTTTGTACTTCTCGCCGGCCTTGAGCACCTTCGCGGAGGAACCGCCGGGAATGACCGCCTTCAAAGTGCGTCCGGGCTTCAGGCCGCCGCAGATGTCGTTGATTAGCTCACCCATCGTGACGCTGCCTACTTCCACTTCGTAATAACCGGGCCGCACGACATCGCCGGAAACGCAGAGGATGCGTGTCCCCGTGTTATTAGGCCTGCCGAGCTTGGCAAACTCGCTGCCGCCCATCTTGATGATGTGCTTCACGTCGCAGAGCGTCTCGACGTTATTCACGATGGTCGGGCACTGGTAGAGGCCGAGCACGGCGGGGAAGTAAGGTGGCTTGATGCGCGGATAGGCGCGCTTACCTTCGAGGCTTTCGATCAGGCCGGTTTCTTCTCCACAGATGTATGCGCCCGCGCCGCGATGCACGTAGATCTCCAGGTCGAAGCCGGAACCGAGGATGTCCTTTCCGAGGAAGCCTTTCTTGCGCGCTTCCGCCAGCGCGGTTTCGAGGATCTGCGCGCCCTCGGGAAATTCGCCGCGGATATACAGGTAGGCCAGGTGCGCATCGACGGCGAAGCAGGAGATGATCATCCCTTCGATCAACTGATGCGGGTCCTGATGGATGATATAGCGATCCTTGAAGGTGCCCGGCTCCGACTCATCCGCATTGCAGATGAGGTAAGTCGGCTTCGGTCCGCCGCGCTTGATGAAACTCCACTTCACGCCGCACGGAAAACCCGCGCCGCCGCGTCCGCGCAGCCCGGACTTCTTTACCTCCTCCACGATCTCCTCGGGCTTCATCTTCAGCGCCTTCTTCAGGTCCTCGTAGCCTCCATCCTTGAGGTAACACTTGATGTCGTTCGTCCACCCCTTGCGGTCGATGTTCTTGAAAACCAGGCGCATCTCGCGCGGATGCGGCGGCTGTACTTTCGGGCGCGTCGCATCGGAATCCTGCAATTGGAGCAGGGTCGCCGCTTCTTTCAGCTCGATCTTTTCACGAAAGAGATCGTCCACCATTGCGACGGGCGCACTGCCGCAACTCGCGAGGCATTCCACGAACTCCACGCTGTATTGCCCGTCGGCAGAGACGGCGATCGGGTTGCCGTGCTCGGCATTCGCGTGATGCGCGTTTTCCTCCGCCCACTTGTTCAAGTCGATCCCCGCGGCCTTTGCCACCGCTTCCTTTAACTCATAGGCACCGGCCATCGCGCACGACAGCGTGCGGCAGACGCGGATGTGGCGCTTTCCCGCCGGGTGCCGGCGGAACATCGGGTAGAAGGTGACCAGTTCGAGAATATTGATCGGCGAGAGTTCCAGCTTCTGCGCGATCCATGAGACCGCTTCGTCGGAGACAAATCCGAAACGTTCCTGCCACAAATGGAGCAGTGGCAGCGAAGCCGAGCGCTTCGACACGGGGTAATGCGTGATCGCCTCGTCGATCTTTGCGAGCAAGTCGTCAGGGAGGGTCATCGCAGGCTAGTTCGCCTCCGGCGTGGGCGTTGCCGGCAGGATCGACGCGGGTGGGATTTCTGTCCTGTTGCCTGGACGGTCCTTCTCCTCGGGCGGAATCTCGCCGAACTTCAGCACGCGGCGGATCAGTTTGTTGTCGATGAAGTGAAGTTCGACCGTCGTGTCGCCCTGCTTGTAGTAATAACGCACGCCGGGCAATTCCTTCACCGTGCGCATCTCGATCGGAAAGGTCTCCACGCGGCTCGGCGGCCCGAGCATCGATTCGACCTCCTTGATACTCAGCGTCTTGCCGCTCTTTTCCATGGCTTCGAAGTGATCATTCACCGCCGCGATGTTTTCATTCGTGATCGTCGGCCCGCAGGCCGCGAGGGCGACGATGGGCAGGGATAAAAGCAGGCTGGCGGACATGCGGCGCACGTTGAGGCGGGAGCATGCGAAGCCCCCCGGAACACGGCAAGGGGATTTTGTGAAAAATTTCACAAGCCGGGCCATTCCCTCGATGGCGCCACTGTTTGACGTTTCTCTGAGAGGGTGTACGGAATTCGATCCAGCCACAGATGGACGCGGATTTTCGCAGATGAAGGGATTCGCGTTTCTCTGAATCTGCGTTTCATCCGCGTTCATCTGCGGCTCGTTTTTCTGACTTTCGATAAATCAATGGGCACCCTGCTCATCCCTCTTTGTCCTGCTCCTGCTCCCATGAAGCTCCGAGGAGCAAGAGCAAGAGCAAGACAAAGAGTAAGACAGCCCGATCATTTATAGACGCCCTCGGAGCCAGATTTCGACCGCCGGCGTGGCGCTTCGCGGAAGCACCGGCCTGCAAACTCTGCGGATCAAAAAGCTCCGCTGGATTTAGTCGAGGGGAGACTGCGTGTATTCCAAGTCCCGGTCTCCTCAGTATTGCAGGGAAAGCCCAGCGCGAAGCCTCCGCACGTCGATACAGGACATCAGCTCGTGGAGCGAGCATTCGAGACTTGCGACAGATTCTGCCGCATAGGCAGACCGGTCGTCCGATGGAAGCCAAATGAATTTCTCCGCGTCGCCGGGGAATACCACATCGGAACACGCAACTTGCCGCTCGCGGATTTCAGCATTCGGCTCTCCGGAACTGCTGGAGATGGTAATCGGAACTCCGAGATCATCAGAATCGCGGGTCGCGCGGAGGATAACATTCTCTTGGAGAACAGCGTCTCCGTGGAAAGCGGATGATCGGAGTCGAAAACATGAACCCGGCGCAGCGTGAGACGGGTTAAGAAATCTTCGCGGAACGAACGGAAATAAGGCCCGTTGAAAAAGCTGCGGGGAGTAATTGCGATGAGTTCGCCTCCGTGCTCCATGAGGCGCGCAGCGAGGGAAAGAAATGCTGTGTAGAGGTTGCTAGTTTCAATCCCCCCCGACCGAAGAAGCGGGCGTTACTGAGCAAAAGGGGGAAGTAGTTCCGCGATTGATCGAGGCGGGAAGAACTGCCCTAGCTCCCCCGGTGATTCAGCCGGCGCGGTCGCTCTCAAGTTCTGAAGCGCGCACAAATTAACATGGCGGCGGAGAGGCGAGGCATCACAGACTGGAGGACCTCCCCATGCACCACCTACTTCACTTCCCCCTCGCTCTCACTGCCGCGCTCTGCCTGGCACTTTCCGCTTCCGCCGATGAACCGGTGCTCGCGGGGATCGGCACTGCGATGCAGGAGATGGTGGCGAAGAATGAAATCGCCGGCGCGGTCACGGTCGTGGTGTCGCGGGATAGGATGCTGCATCTCGAGGGCACCGGCTGGGCCGATGTGGCGGCGCGGCGGCCAATGACGCCCGAAACGCTTTTCTGGATCGCGTCGATGACGAAGCCGATCACGGGCGCGGCGGTGCTGATGCTGCAGGATGAGGGGAAGCTGCACGCGAGCGATCCGGTGGCAAAGTATCTGCCGGAGTTTGCCAGCTTAAAGACGCCCTCGGGAAAGCCGGCGAATCTCAAGATCGCGCAACTGCTCACTCATACTTCCGGGCTGGGTGAGGCGGATGCGGCCAAAGCCAATGATGCGCGGACGCTCGCGGAGTTGGTGCCGCTGTGGCTCGCTGCGCCGATGCAGTACGAGCCGGGCGAAAAGTGGAAGTACACGCAGAGCGGGATTAACGCTGCCGGACGCATCGTGGAGGTGGTGAGCGGAATGAGCTTCGATGCGTTTCTGGAGCAGCGGCTTTTCGGGGCGCTGGGGATGAAGGATACGACTTTCTATCCGACCGATGCGCAGCGCGCGCGACTCGTGACTGCCTACGCGAAGAACAAGGACTCCGGTGCGCTGGAAACCGTGCCGCCGCGCGCGGGCTATGAGGGGAGGCGGGATCGTCCGCCGCAGGCAAATGGCGGTCTCTACTCGACGGCGCGCGACTATGCGCGCTTCTGCCAGGTGCTGCTCGCCGGCGGCACGCTCGACGGGCGCCGCTACTTGAGCGCCGATGCGATGAAGTTTCTCGCCACGCCGCAGACGGGTGATCTGCCGACGGGATTTTTCCAGAACGACATCTACGGCCAGCGCGGGGCGCACTACGGGTGGGGCCTCGGCACGAGCATCCTGCGCACGCCGCACGAGGGGGTGGCGGCGATGCTTTCGCCGGGCAGCTTCGGCCACGGCGGCGCGTGGGGCACGCAGGCGTGGATCGATCCGGTGCGCGGCGTCGCGTATGTGCTGATGGTGCAACGGGCGAACTTCCCGAACAGCGACGCCAGCGAGGTCCGGCGCGTCTTCCAGGAGGCGGCTGCGAAGGCGCTTGCGCGGGGCCGTTGATTTGTTCCGGTCACACCCGGGTCGCTGGCCTCAGGCGATCTTCTGCTCGGAGCGTTTGCGCATGTTTGCGTTGAGGACTTTCTTGCGCAGGCGCAGGCTTTTCGGGGTGGCTTCGACGTATTCGTCGGGGGCGATGTATTCCAGCGCGCGCTCGAGGCTCATGGTGAGTGGGGGCGAGAGGGAGATGCCTTTGCCGTCGCCGGTGGAGCGCATGTTGCTGAGCTTTTTGGCGCGGCAGGGGTTCACGGGCATGTCGTCGGGGCGGGCGTTTTCACCGATGATCATGCCTTCGTAGATCTCGGCCTGGGCGCCGATGAAGAGGCGGCCGCGTTCCTGGATGGTCTCGAGCGAGTAGGCGGTGGAGATGCCGCCTTCCATGGCGACGAGGACGCCGTTGAAGCGGGTGGCGATGTCGCCTTTGTAGGGGCCGTATTCCTTGAAGAGATGGGACATGATGCCGTGGCCTTTGGTGGCGTTGACGAGGTCGGTCTCGAAGCCGATGAGGCCGCGGGTGGGGACGACGGCCTGGACGTTGACGCTCTTGGCCAGATGCTCCATGTGGACGATGTCGGCCTTCCGCCCGGCGAGGGACTGGAGGATGGCGCCGAGGTCTTCGTTGGGGACTTCGACGTAGAGGTTTTCGAAGGGCTCGAGGAGGGTGCCGTCGTCGGTGCGCTGGTAGATGACCTCGGGGCGTGAGATGAGGATCTCGAATCCTTCGCGGCGCATCTGTTCGACGAGGATGGCGACCTGCATTTCGCCGCGCGCCTTGAGTTCGAAGTGACCGGCGGTGTCGGTGTCGGCGAAGAAGATGGAGACGTTGGTGCGGGTCTCGCGGACGAGGCGTTCGCGGACCTGGCGGGCGGTGAGGAGTTTGCCTTCCTTGCCGGCGAGCGGGCCGTCGTTGATGCACATCTTCATGGTGATCGTGGGCGGATCGATGTCCACGAAGTGCAGGGGCATGCGCTCCTCGGTGTCGGTGATGGTCTCGCCGATGAAGGCATCTTCAAACCCGCAGATGCCGACGATGTCGCCCGCGCTCGCGTGCTGAGTCTCGACTTTGGCGAGGCCGATGTGGGTGAAGATGGCGGTGATGTTCGCGCGCTCGCGGCGGTTTTCCTTGCCGATGCGGACCACGGTGTCGCCGACTTTCACGCGACCGCTGACGATGCGCCCATAGGCGATCCGGCCGAGGTAGTCGGAGTAGTCGAGATTCGAAATGAGGAACTGAAAGTAGCTCACGTCGCTGGTCGGCGGCGGCGGGATGTGCTTGATGATGGCTTCGTAGAGCGGCTCCATCGTCGTGGAGGTTTCATGGATTTCCTTCATCGCGTAGCCGGCCTTGGCGGAGGCGTAGATGACGGGAAAATCGAGTTGGAGGTCGGACGCGTTCAGTTCGATGAAAAGGTCGAAGATCATGTCGAGGACCTTGTGCGGGCGGGCGTTCTCGCGGTCGATCTTGTTGATGACGACGATGGGCTTGGCGCCGTTTTCGAGGGCCTTGCGGAGCACGAATTTCGTCTGCGCCTGCGGGCCGTCGTGGGCATCGACGACGAGCAGCACGCCGTCGATCATCTTCATGATGCGCTCCACTTCGCCGCCGAAGTCGGCGTGGCCGGGGGTGTCCACGATGTTCACGTGGTAGTCGTGATATTTGAAGGCGGCGTTCTTGGCGCGGATGGTGATGCCCTTCTCGCGTTCGAGATCCATGGAGTCCATGATGCGGATCTCGGAGGCTTTGGCTTCGTTGGCTCGGAAGGTGCCCGCTTGCTTGAGCAGTTGATCGACGAGGGTGGTCTTGCCGTGATCGACGTGCGCGATGATGGCGATGTTGCGGATGTGTTCCATGTGAATTTGCTCTTCTGCTACTGATGTAAGATCGGTGCTCAAAAAAGGGGGCGGAATATGGCGGGCATGGTGCGGCACGTCAACCGGTGATAACGGGAGATTGCGCGGACGGGGCGCCGGGGTAGAATTCGGCGCATGACCGCCGAGCGCGCTGAAACACAACTGATGTCCGTCGAGGATTATCTCGCTTGGGAGGAGCGGCAGGAGGAGAAGCATGAGTACGTGGGGGGAATGGTGTACGCGATGGCGGGCGGGACGCCCGACCACGCGGCGATTGCCGCTAACGTCCTCGGCGCACTTCACGGCCAACTGCGCGGGAAACCCTGCCGGCCCTACACCTCAGACCTGAAAGTGCGCATCCAATATCCGACCCACACGCGCTTCTATTACCCGGACGTCACCGTGGCCTGCACGCCGGCTCCACCGGCGTCGGTTTTCCACGACCAGCCCACGATCATCGTGGAGGTAGCGTCCGACTCGACGCGGCGGACGGATGAGCTCGAGAAACGCGATGCCTACCAGACGATCCAGACGCTGCGCGTCTATGTGCTGGTCGAGCAGGATCGCGCGGCGGCGACGGTATGGCGGCGCGGCAGCCAGGGATTCCAGCGGGAAACCTACGCGGGACTCGATGCCGTGATCGCCCTGCCGGAGATCGAGGCGAGCCTGCCGCTGGCGGAAATCTACGAAGCGGTGCGCTTTGCTTGACCGGGCTGCACTCCTCCCTTACTGACACGCCCTCCAAACCAACTCCAACACCAATCATGGGCCAGCAATCCAACAAAGTTCAAAAACGCCGCCGCCGCCTCGCTTACGTCGAACGCCTCAAGGTAAAAGCGAAAGCCGCCACGGTAACCAAGGCTCCGAAGAAGAAAGCCGCGCCGAAAAAGAAGGCCGAGCCGATCGCGGAAGCGGTGCCCGCGGCGGAGTAAGGGAAACGCGGAGCGGGGAACGCGGAACGCGGAAAGTTTCGCCGTGCGCTTTCTCATCGTCGATGGCCATAGCGTCGTCTTCGGGTGGCCCGAACTGCGCAAGCTGCACGCTCGGCGCAACGTGCTCGCGCGGGACGAACTGGTCAAAATCCTCACGGAATATCAGGACGCGAGCGGGGTGCGGGTGGTCGTGGTTTTCGACGGGAAGGGAGAAAAGTTGAGCGAGGAATCCGCACCCGGAGGGATCCAGATTTTCTACTCCGCCAGCGACCAGACGGCGGATCAGATCGTGGAACGTCTGGTGGCGAAGTACGCCGGCGCGCACGAGATCACCGTGGCCACATCCGATCATCTGGAACAACAAACCGCGACGACTTTTGGAGCCCTGGTCGTATCACCCGAAGGTCTCCGGCTGTGGCTCGCCGAAGCGCGGAGCGATCTTCAGCGCCGACTGAAGAAGTTTCGCCCAAAATAAAAAGCGGCGGGCGGCCTCGAGCCGGCCGCCGCGGGGAAATGGCGGGGTGATCGGGTAATTATTTTGAAGATACCGGATTTGGGCGCGGGGCTTAACGGGGGGGGGGAATTGCGCCACCGGCGCGGG
>JANOAZ010000078.1:0-10723 GCA_031411395.1 Chthoniobacteraceae bacterium | reverse complement strand
GAGTTTCGCCCACAAGCGCATTCCCAAACAGAGTTTGGGAACGAGAACGGTTTGTAGGCCAAGCCGCAGTCTCCACAGTAAAGGCTACGGGATTTTCGCCATAGGTCTCGTCGAGGCTGAAAGGCTTGAAGGTAACGCTGTGGCCCAAATTCCCGGGCTTCCCACGACCTCGAGTCCCTCTAGAATCCGAAGCATGAAACGCAAGACCTCCTCAGACTTCGACCAGGAACTCCTCGATCTCTATGACGACTACGCCCACGGCCGCGTGGACCGCCGCGGTTTCTTTGAGCGTGCGTCGCGCTTCGCCGTCGGTGGGATCACCGTCGCCGCGCTCCTCGAAGCGCTCACGCCGAACTACGCCTTCGCCCAGCAGGTGCCCAAGGACGACAAACGCATCGAGACCGAATACGCCGAGTATCCCTCGCCCAAGGGCGCCGGGAAAATGCGCGGCACTCTCGCCAAGCCCGCCGGATCCACCGCGAAACAGCCCGGCGTCGTGGTCATCCATGAAAACCGCGGGCTCAACCCCTACATCGAGGATGTCACCCGACGCCTCGCCGTCGCCGGGTTTCTCGCCTTCGGACCGGACGCCCTCTTCCCGCTCGGCGGCTATCCCGGCGATGACGACAAAGGCCGCGAGTTGCAGGCGAAACGCGACCCCGCCCAAATGACCGAAGACTTCATCGCCGCGGCGCAATGGCTCCAGCAACATCCCTCCTGCACGGGCAAGATCGGCGTCGTCGGCTTTTGCTTCGGCGGCGGCATGGCCAATACCCTCGCCGTGCGCATCCCCGAGATCATCGTGGCTGCGGTCCCGTTTTATGGACGTCAGCCCGCCGCCGAGGACGTTCCAAAGATCAAAGGGTCGCTGCTCCTCCACCATGCCGAACTGGACACGCGCGTGAACGAGGGCTGGCCCGCCTACGAAGCCGCGCTCAAGCAGGCCGGCGTCCGCTACACCGCGCACCTGTATCCCGGCGCCAATCACGGCTTCCACAACGACACCACGCCCCGCTACGACGAAGCCGCCGCCAAACTCGCCTGGACCCGCACCATCGAGTTTTTCAATCAGACGCTCCGGGCCGCCGGCTGACGCGCCACGGCAGCCACTACGGCTCCGGCATCTCTTTCGCCAGTACCGCGCTAGTCAGCATTGTTTGTGCGGAAAACCACGAGCGGAGCAATCCCGCGGTCAGCGCGCGAAGACCACACACACCGGCGACCCGACCTCCGCGGACTGATCGGTGGCGGTGAGTTTGCCCGTCGCCTGATCGATCTTGAGCACCGCGATGCGGTCATCATTTTGCCCCGCTGTGATCAGCCACTTCCCGGTCGGATCGATGCCGAATCCGCGCGGGACCTTCACCATCGCCGGGGCATTTTCGAGCCACGTCAGTTTTCCGTCCGCACCGATCGCATACACGGCGATCGTGTCGTGCCCGCGGTTCGAGACGTATAGCCACTTTCCGGTCGGGTGGGCGAAGATCTCCGCCGTCGACACTCCCTTGCGCTCCGTTCCCTCCGGCACTGTCGGCAGCGTCTGCAATGCGCTGAGTGTGCCGGTCGCGGGGTCGCGGGCAAAAGCCGTGACGCTCAATCCCATCTCGTTGTTCGCGTACCCAAATTTGCCATTCGGGTGTAGCGCGAAATGGCGCGGACCCGCGCCGGGCGGCACCTTGCCCGAGGGCGGATCGGTCGGCGTCAGCGTCCCCTTTTCCGCATCGAACTTGAAGCTCCACACGTTGTCGGTCCCCAGGTCGCACGAATAGACGAAGCGATTCGCCGCATCGACGTAGATGGCGTGGCCATACGGCTTCGACTGCCGGGGCAGAGCCGGACCGCTGCCCTCGAATTGCACGAACGCCGTGCGTTCCCCGAGTGAGCCGTCGGCTTTGGTCTGAAAGACGGCGATGCTCCCGCCGGAATAGTTCGCCGCGAGCACGTGCTTGCTGGTCGCATCCACCCACACGTGACACGTCCCCGCGCCGCCGGCCGATTGCACATTCAACGCGGTGAGCTTTCCCCCCGCACCCACGGCAAACGCGCCCACCGAACCGCCGCCGTCCTCGATCGAGGCATAAAGCGATTTTCCGTTCGGCGCGAGCGCGACAAAGCTAGGGCTCTTCGCTTCGCCCGCCAATTCGACCGGGCCGAGCTTGCCCGTTTCGGTGTCGAGCTTGCCGACATAGATGCCTTTGCTCTTCTGGGACTTGGTATAAGTGCCGAGGTAAAATGTGGCATCCGCCGCGAGGCTGGAGGCGGTCATGGCAGCGGCGAGCGCGAGGGGAAGGAGGGGGTTCATGGCGGGCACTTTGACCACCGAGGGCCGCGGCCACAAGCCGGGATCGCCAATCTCCCGATTGGCTTGGGCGCAGAGGCCAATCGGGGAGATTGGCGGTCCCTGGCCACCCGGGCCGCTTACGCCATGATTTCCTGCAGCTTTTCCCGCAGCGCGGGGAAGGCGAACGGCTTCTGCAAAAATCCCGCGAGGCCCTTTCCGGCGAAGCGGGTGATCGCCTCCTGTTCATTGAAGCCGCTCATCAGCAGGACCCGCGCATCGGGCTTCAAATCCCGGATGGCCCGGAATGCTTCCTCGCCGTCCATGTGCGGCATGGTCAGGTCGAGGACCACGAGCGCGAAGTCACCGTTCGCAGCACGGAATTCCTCCACGCCTTCCCGCCCATCCGGAGCGAGCCGGGTGGTGAAGCCGCACGCCTCGATCATCCGGGCCGTGGTCACGCGCACCGTCTCTTCGTCATCGACCACGAGCACCTGCCCCTCGCCACGCCAACCCGCCGAGCCCGTGGTCTGCTCGATCATCGCTTCCGGCACGCCTTCAGCGCACGGCAGCAGGATCTTGAACGTCGTCCCCCAGCTTTCCTCGCTGAAAACCTTCAACGCGCCCTTGTGTCCGCGCACGATCCCGAGCACCGCGGCGAGACCGAGCCCGCGGCCCGTGAATTTCGTGGTGAAGAATGGATCGAAGATCTTCGCCAGAATCTCCTGCGACATGCCGCCGCCGTTGTCCGCCACTTCGAGGAAAACGTAATCGCCCTCCGGCAAATCGGGCGCAAAGAAAGAGCCGGCGAGGTAGGCACGATCCGCGCGCGTCATTCCCGAAGTGATGCTGATGAAGCCACTTTTGTCGCCGACGGCTTCGGATGCGTTGATGACCAGATTCATGATCACCTGCCGGAGCTGCGTCGCGTCGCCGAGCACCACCGGCAGACCATCGGCGAGGTGAAACTTGAGCACCGCGCGCTTGCTGATCGAAACCTCGAGCAACCGCGTCGTGTCCACGATCAGCGCATTGAGGTCGAGGTTCTTGACGACAAACTGGCCCTTTCCCGAATAGGCGAGCATCTGCTTGCACAGGTCCGCCGCGCGCGTCGCGGAGACTTCGATCTGCGAGAGGTACGGCTGCACCGGCGACTCCGCAGGGAGGTCCATGCGCGCGAGGCTGGCATTGCCGAGCACACCGGTGAGGAGGTTGTTAAAATCGTGCGCGATGCCGCCGGCGAGGACACCGAGGCTCTCGAGCTTCTGCGATTCCTGAAGTTTGCGCTCGAGCAATCGACGCTCGACCGCGGTCTTCCTGCCCGTCTGCTCGGCGGCCACGCGATCGGTGATGTCCTGGACGAGCGAAAGGATCGACGTGGTGCGCCCCGCATTGTCGTGAAGCACGGAATTCTGCCAGACACAGTGCAGCACCCGCCCGGCCTTGGTTAGGTTGCGATTCTGCGAGACGTTCCGATGGTCGCGCCCGTCCGTCAGCCGCACCCCGATTTCTTTGACCTTCGCCTGGTCGTCGGGATGCACGAACGCCCAATCTGAAAAAGTCTTGCCGATGGCTTCTTCCGCGCTCCAGCCGAAGATGGCCGTGGATTGGCCCGCCCATCGGATGACGCGAAACTCCGGGTCCCATTCGATGACCGCGAGCGGCGAATTTTCCACGTGATCCGCCAGCCGCTTGCGCGCCTCCTGCAACTCCTCAGTCGCACGTTTCATCTCGGTAATGTCGCGGGCGATTCCGGCCAGGCCGATGATCTCCCCGGCGGCGTCACGGATCGGGAATTTCGACGTCAGGAACCAGCCCGGCGTGCCGTCGGGCCGTTCAAACGGCTCTTCCCGATTGATCACCGGCGTCCCCGTGCGGATGACCCGCATGTCGTCCGCGTGATACTGTGCGGCGAATTTATCCAGGCCGGGAATCTCAAACACGGTCTTGCCGATATGCTCGTCGCCACGACTGGCGAAAGCATGTTGATCCGCCAGATTCGAGACCAGGTAGCGCCCTTCCCGATCCTTGCAAAAGATGGGATCGGGCACGGCGTCGATCAGCGCCCGGAGCAAAAAACGTTCATCGGTGAGCGACGCTGCGGGCACCCCTGCCGACACCGGTTCGACGACCTTCGTGGGCGCGACCGCCTCCTCGTCCACGACCTCGGTTTGCACGCTCAAAATCCCCAGCATCTCCCCCGCCCCATCGAGCAGCGGCACCGACACCGCTCCGCAGCGACCGGTAGTCCCGTCCTTGCGCACGAAGGCAAATACGTCGGCCCATTTGCCCTCGCTCTGCACCGTCTCCAGGAGCCGCCGCAACAGCGCCGGAGCGTCCGCGGGATCGAGCAGGATCTCCGGCGTCGCACCCAGCACCTCCTCCCGCAGCCAGCCAAAGATGCGTTCCGCCCCGGCGTTCCAATCCGAGATCACGCCTTCCGTCGTCATCACGATCACCGCGTCGTCGATGTGATTGAAGACGAGCGCGCGATGCAGGAGTGCATCGAGGCGGTCGATCTCGAGGGTGGCGTTGGAGGGGAGCCTGCTCATTCCAAAGGTGGACGTTGCTTTGCCAGACTGGACGGGGCTTGGCCAGCGCTCAGGTTCGAATCTGCCCGGTGCCGCGCAGCACGTACTTGTACGTCGTCAGTTCCTCCAGCGCCATCGGGCCGCGCGCGTGGAGTTTGTCCGTGCTAATTCCAATCTCGGCGCCAAAGCCAAACTCGCCGCCGTCGGTGAAACGCGTGCTCGCATTCCAGTACACCGTCGCGCTGTCCACCTCGCCGAGGAAGCGTTCCGCCGTAGGCTCGTTCGCTGTCACGATGCCATCGCTGTGGTGCGAACCGTGATCCTCGATGTGCGCGATCGCGGCGTCCACATCGTCCACGACTTTCGCCGCGAGGATGAGGTCGAGGAACTCGGTGCGATAGTCCTGCTCGGTGGCGGGGACGAGGAGTTGAGAGTTGAGAGTTGAAAGTTGAGCGGCGATTTCCAGCGAGCGCTCGTCGCCACGGATCTGGACGCCTTTGTCGGTCAGCGCCTTGCCCGTCGTCGCGAAGAATTTCTCCGCCACGTCCCGATGCACGAGCACGGTCTCGATCGCGTTGCACACGCCGGGGCGCTGCGTCTTGGCGTTCATCACGATGCTCTCGGCCATCGCGAGGTCGGCGTCCTTGTCCACATACATGATGCAGATGCCGTCGTAGTGCTTGATCACCGGCATGCGCGCGTGGCTCACCACGGTTTCGATCAAGCCCTTGCCGCCGCGCGGCACGATGCAATCGAGATACTGATCCATCTCGCACATCACGCGCACGGCCTCGCGGTCGGTGGTGGGGATGAGGATAATCGCATCCGCGGGCAGGCCCGCCGCCGCGCATCCGGCGCTGAGCGCTTTGGCGATGGCGATATTCGAGTTGATGCTCTCGCGCCCGCCGCGCAGCAGCGTGGCGTTGCCGGTCTTGGTGCAAAGGACCGCGGCGTCGCTGGTCACGTTCGGACGCGACTCGTAGATGATGCCCACCACGCCGATCGGCACGCGCTTCTTTTGAATGCGCAAGCCATTGGGCCGCGTCCAGTCGCGGATGATCTCGCCCACGGGATCGGGCAGCGCCGCGACTTCCCGGATACCCTGCGCCATCGCCGCGAGCCGCTTGCCGTTGAGCATCAGCCGCTCGACCATCGCGCCCGTCAATCCGTCGGCCTTCGCCTTTTCCACATCGAGCCTATTCGCTGCGAGGATCTCGTCCTGCATCGCGACGAGCTGATCGGCCATCCCCAGCAGCCCCCGGTTCTTTTGTTCGCTCGAAGATTGGCGCAGCACGCGGGCCGCGGCGCGCGCGCGGCGGCCGAAGTCGTGAATTTGAGCGGTCAGGTCCATGATGCCCGCACCCTTCTACACGCTTTCGCCTTTGGCAATGAAGCGCGTGCCGACGCGCTTGCCCGCGACCGCGTCGTTGAGGCGTCCGGCGATCCGCCCACTCACGACATAGGTGCGAATTCCCGCCTCAGTCGCGAGCTTCACCGCTTGCAGCTTCGACGCCATCCCGCCGACCGAAAACCGCCCCTTCTCCTCGCGAGCCAGCTTCGAAGCTTCGCCGATATCCGCGACCACCGGCACCCTCTTGCTCTTCTCATCGAGCAAACCATCCACGCTCGTGAGCAGGATGAGCACGTCCGCATCGGCCAGCATCGCCACCTCGGCGGAGAGCCGGTCATTATCGCCAAAGCGCAACTCCTCCACCGCCACCGAGTCGTTCTCGTTGATGATCGGGACCACGCTCCGGCGCGCGAAAAGATGCTCCAGCGTGCTGCGCGCATTCGCATGGCGCTGCCGGCTGTCGAGATCGCCGTGGGTGAGGAGCAACTGAGCCACGTGCAGCCCATGCCGCGCGAACTCCGCCGAATACATCTGCATCAGCCGCGACTGCCCGATCGCCGCGCACGCCTGCCTTTCCGCCAGGCTATCCGGCCGCGCCTCCAGCCCCAGCACCCCCAGCCCCGCCGCCACCGCCCCGCTCGACACGATGCAACACGCGTGACCCGCCTTCACCAGCGCCGCCACCTCCGCCGCCAACCGCTTGAATTGCTTCACATCCAGCGAAACGCCCCGCGCGCTGGCGAGGATGCCGGAGCCGAATTTGAGCACGATGCGCAGACGTTTTTTGGCCATGAGAAAAGGGCGCGCAGTCTAGCGGCACAGCCCCGCGCCTCAAGCGGAAAGCCCCAATCGACAACCTGTCCTGCTCGTCCGCCACGACACTCCGGGCCCTCTTCGGAACGCGATGTCCTTCCGCTCCGATCCCCCCTTCCCACCTTCGCCTTCCCGCTCCATGCTCCGTCCGTTCCGTGACCGCCCGCGAACTGATCTTTCTTCTCGCCCAGCGACCGCCGATCGAGGCAGACAAAGCGGATGCCAAAATCCCCCCGGCGGCTTTTCTGCGGAGCCAGCGACTTCCGGCTCCGGCGCGTGCTGCGCGCGCTGACTTTGGGAATCAGCCTGCTGCCCGCCGGGGTCGCTCAGGCGGACCCGGTGGTAACGCTGAAGGAGCAGGATGCCGGCGTCTCGGCCGTGGTGGCAGCGAACCCGAGTCCGTGGCCGGAGCTCATCACGGTCCATGCGCGCTTCCAGAATATGCAGCCATCGCGACCGGTGCCTTTTACCGTGGAGCTGCCGCCGGGTGCGACCACCCTGCTCTGCACCTTCGCGCCGGTGGAGAGGAAGCGGCCGAGCCGGACGACTTACCGTTGGTCGAGCCAGATCGGATCCCTGCAGGCGCCCGACGACCGAGGAGGCGGAGGGGACAAGCGGGGGTTGGTGGACGGGCGAGCGGCGGTTTACACCCTTCCCTATCCCGAAGGAGTCACGCACGAGGTGACCCAGGCGCACTGCGGAGCGGTCAGCCACACGGGCCGGCTGCGCTACGCGGTGGACTGGTCGATGCCGGAAGGTTCGCCGGTGTGCGCGGCGCGCGCTGGCCGCGTGGTGCGGGCCGTGGCGGGCTTCGATCGCGGCGGGCGCGCGCGCGAAATGCAGGAGTTTTCCAACCTGCTGATGATTCAGCACGCGGACGGCACCCTGGGCGAATACCTGCACCTGCAGAAGAACGGCGTCCTTGTGAAGGTGGGCGACGAGGTCAAGGCGGGCGATCTCGTGGCGCGCTCGGGCAATACGGGTTGCTCCACCGGGCCGCACCTGCACTTCCACGTGCGCCAGCCGCTGGATGGCTCCATCTGGCGCAGCGTGCCGGTGCGCTTTCAGACGACGGCGGGCCAGACAGAGGTGCTGACGAAAGGCGTGAGATACACGGCCACCCGCGGCGCCGAATCGCTGCGGCAGGCCGAGGAAAGCCGCCCGCCCAAAGGCTCACCAGTTCCGCCGGAGCGGTCCTGAACGGCCGCGCCGCCAGAGTTCCCGGCAAACGAAAATTCTGTTCCGTAGATCGTCGGCCTACGACAAACTAACGTGCAGTGAAACCCAACTCGGCAAAATCGCGGAATGAAAAGGCGTCCAGTGATTCGTCGCTTCGATTTGAGGCGACGAGCACGCAATCGTTGTTTTCCGTCCTCGATGCTATCGCTTGGTTGGAGTTGCCCGACATTCGAAAGATTTCACAATTCGCAGGGATCGACCCGCGAACGGCAGGGAAGCTTTTGAAAAACTGCTTAACGATTGGGTTGGTGCAGTCAGTCAATGGGGAAGCCTATCTCCTTTCCCTTCCTTATCCTTACAAAGGCTCCGAAGATCAGAAACGCGCGGTAGTGAGGGAGTCACTCGTGAAGATGCCTCTCTTGGTTTATCTACGACAGTTCCTAAAATTGGGTGATGATTTGGACGCATCACTGCGAAAAGCGGCGACCATGATCGGCGTCGATGGATTCGACCCGGGCTCTTTAATGCCTTTGATTAAATGGGCTCGCGAAATGAAAGCGCTAGATGCTGGACTGATCGCTGAAGACTTGGTCGATGAGGGTGCTGCGGCGAAGGAGCTTCGTCATAAGCAAAAGGAGAGTTTACCCGTAGCGTTCTTGTCACACAGCGCGGTCGATAAACCGTTCGTGAGACAGCTCGCCTCAGACCTCACACAAAATGGTGTCGTCGTTTGGCTGGATGAACAGAGAATCCTGGTGGGCGAATCCATTACCGAGAAAATCGGGCAGGGATTGGCGGAGTCGGATTACTTTCTCATCGCGCTAAGCGAACAATCGGTGCAGTCGCAATGGGTTAAGAAAGAGTTGAGCCAAGCGCTCGTTCAGGAGGTGGAACGGCGGCATGTTCATATCCTTCCGCTGAAACTGAGCGACTGCGAAATCCCCGGCTTAATTCGAGATAAGAAATACGCGGACTTCACGCGGTCATACAAAGATGGGCTTCGTGATGTTTTAGAGGCCGTTATGCAACATAAGGAGAAAGCAAAATGAGTAATTCAAAAGGCAATGAATCCAACTGGAGAGGAAAGAAAAAGGGCGGGACCATGTTCCCGCGTATCAAGCTAAAGCAAGCGGTGGAATACGCCAAAAAACTTGTTAGCAAAACGCATAACGGCCCTCAACCAGAGGCAGTGATTCTATCCGGTGTCTTTGGGAGCATTCAGAATACTGGAAAAATCAAGCGCTCGGCCCTCAAGCAATTCGATTTTATCGAGGGAGACGCAAAGGGCTATTCGGCGAGCGCTTCGGCAAAAAATATTGCGGCAGCGACACCTGACGAATTGCCCGGGCTGTTGCAGAAGGCGGTGCTTCAGCCACCCATCTTTCGGAAACTATTCGATACTCTCCAACACGATAATGTCAGTGTCGCCCGCGTAAAACAGGTGGCGATGCAAAACCGAGTCCACCAGGACTCAGCCGACGAGTGCGTCAGTCTGTTTATTGAATCGGCGGAGTTCGCAGGCCTAGCCAAGCGTAATGGCGATCAGGTTACTTTTGAAGCGACGCCAGGCGGATTGGGGCGCCCGGCCATCGTCGAGGAAGCCGATATCGAAGAAGCTGAGGGTGAGGATGTGAAAAACGGGGAAGGCGGCGAATCAAAAGAATCTTTGGAGGCTCCGCAGGCGCAGGCGAAATCCGGTTCGGCTAATGCGAGGGGTGGAGCCTTTCAGATCAATTTGAATATCGATCCGACTATGGATCCGGAGAAGTTGGAAAAGCACCTAAAATTATTGAGAAGTTACGGCCTCTGCTGACTAGGCCTTCGGTCGGAATGCGATGAGCCTTTCGCGTCTCTACGTCGAAACGACCATTTCGAGCTATCTCGTGGCGCGACTGAGTGAGCCTGATCGCGGGCATCGCGAAATTCTCCCATGAAAGTTCCCACGCTCTATCTCGATACTTCCGTGATCGGCGGCTACTTCGATGCCGAGTGGATGGCCGATACGCGCGAGCTTTGGACGCAGGCTCGGGCGGGGAAGTGGCGTCTGCTGACTTCGATTGTGACGGAACGGTTGGAGAACGCGCCGGAGAACGTCCGCCAGTTGTTCTTGGACACCTTCCAAAGCGCAAGCGAACTGCTGATGGCGACGGAGGAGGCGGAAGACCTCGCGGAGGAATATCTGCGCGCCGCGGTAGTGAGTCCGAAGTATGCCGACGATGCGCTGCATGTGGCGATCTGCTCCACGCATCGAATTCCCTATCTCGTGAGTTGGAACTTCCGGCACCTCGTGAACGTCCGACGCGAGGCGGGCTTCAATGCGGTGAACCTGTTGCAGGGCTATGCACCGCTGAGTATCGTGAACCCCAAAGAACTCATCTATGTCGACACCGACGACGAATCCTGAATCAATTCCCGGCTTCGATGCCGTGGCCGAGTCGCGCAAGTGGCGTGAAGCGACCAGCCGCCAGCTTTTCGCGATGAGCCGGGAGGAGCGGATGGCGTATCTTTCCGCAGCGCGAACGCGATACCTGTCTGGAACGAAGGAGCACGCAACCGAAGAAGAGTCCTGCG
>JANOAZ010000077.1:0-18812 GCA_031411395.1 Chthoniobacteraceae bacterium | reverse complement strand
ATCGCATGAACACCGCACTTTCCAGCGCCGACATCGCCCCGTGTCACCGGCTCGTTCCCGCACGCGTGCTCGTCGTGGACGACGCGGATTCCTGTCGCGCCATCTTCACGGCGGTCCTTTCCAAATCGGGTTACGCGGTGGAAACAGCCGTCAATGGCGCGGATGGGCTCCAGCGCCTGGCGGCGTCGAGATTTGATCTCGTGCTCACGGATTGGGAAATGCCGGTCCTTGACGGCGGAGGTCTGGTCCTGGCTCTGCGCTCGGCTGGAATCCAGATTCCCGTGATCATGATTTCCGGAGCTTTCGCGGGAGCCTCGTTGCCTGGCGCGATCGCGTTGGAAGTTTTCGCCGCGCTGGAAAAGCCGGTCCGTCCTGTCGCTTTGCTCGCCGCCGTCACTGCCGCGCTCAGCGGCGGACGGCCGGCGCTCTCCGCGGCTTGAACACCGCATCCGGCACACGAAGCCATCGCAAGAAGATCGAAGAGGAGACTCACTCTTGCGTTCGGCGCTCGTCCAGGCTCCTCGGCGTGCCAACAGTGAGCGTGGGTCATGGGACGAACGCTGCCCGAATAGCGCCGCCGGGCAACCGCAGAGTGATGGGAAGAAGTGCAGAGCGATTCCTTTCGGCCAAAACCCGCAAATTGCCGCCCCCCGAAAAGAAAATGAAGAAATCTTCACGGTGGGATGAAACGAACGAACAAAAATTTCGATAGGACGGGTGGGATCACATCCACCGAGCCCAGGACCCAAAACCCATGAAGACAAATAACCACATCAACATGAAGACCCACCATGCCGTGCGTGGACTCACGTCAACGCTCATTCAAAGCCTGCGAAGCGCCATTTCCTGCCTGCTGGTGGCCGGAGTGCTCGCCGTGTGGCCAGGAAGCGTCTCGCACGCGGGCAATCTGACCGTCACTAATTTCAACTTCGAGACCGGAGGGGCATTCACTTGCTGTGCGGCCACCCCGAGCGGTTGGACCCAGGTTTCTGGGGGAGGCGGTTTTTGGGGTGTCTTCTCAGGCGCTCCCAGTGCGTTTTATCCCAGCGCGGGAACCCAGAGCGGTCCGTTCGCCGCGTATTTTCGTAACACAGTGGATATGCGGGTGAAGCAAGTCCTGAGTGACACGTTGCAAGCGAACACGACCTACACATTGACGATCGCGGTCGGTAAACGGGCCACGGTGAATGCTGGAACCTATTTCTTTCAACTGCTCGCGGGCGGTGTTTCGTTGGCCACTGCGACGGGAATCGCCCCGGCTTCTGGAACGTTTTCCGATGTCGCGCTGGTTCATGCGACTGGTGCGACTCATGCCCAACTCGGTCAACCTTTGGAGATTCGCATCGGCAACAATGGCGGCGGTGATCACGCCGTGGATTTCGACAATGTGCGGCTGAATAGCACGCCGGTCCCCATCCCACCCGCGGTCAACGCGGGGATCGTTCTGGCCAAAAGCGGCATCGCTCTCAATCGGAGGACGAACCTCTGGGTGCAAACCGACACGCTCACCAACACGACTCTTAATCCGATCGCCGGGCCGCTGTATCTGGCGCTCGACAGCCTGAGCGTCACCGCCACGCTGGCGAACGCCGCCGGGGCGAGCACGAACGTGGCGCCCTTGGGCAGCCCATACGTGCAGGTGCTCGGATCGGGTGGGTCGCTCGCGCCAGGAGCCGCGATCAGCGCCATCCTGGAATTTGCCAATCCGACCCGGGCTGGAATCACCTACACCGGACGCATCCTTTCCGGTGGAAATGTAGCGCCGTAACGGGACCAGCCTTGCCCCGAGCGATTGCAGGACAAACCCACCACCATCTGAAGAAAACAAATTCACATCCCATGCACACAAACCGAAAATTCCACGTGCGCGCCGCCATCATGGCGCTGGCACTCATCATCCCGACCATCCCCGCCAGCGCGAGCATCGTGTATCACGCTGTCTTGAATACCAGTTCACTGATCGGCAATCCCGCCGGGCCGTTCTACTTGGACTTCCAATTCAACGATGGCGAGGGCACCGGTGACGGGAATAACACCGTCACGTTGAGTAACTTCACCTGCGGAGGCGGCAGCGCTTCCGGTTCGCCGACGACATTTGGGGGCGTCAGCGGCAGTCTGTCCGGCGGGATCAGCTTCGCAGACACGAGCGCCTTCAACGAAATCTACGAGGGATTCACTCCGGGGAGCAGCCTTGGGTTCGACATCCACCTGACGACGAATCTGGATGCGGGCCTGGTGCCTGATCTCTTCACCTTCGCGATCCTGGATTCGAGCCTGGCGAATATCCAAACCACGAATGCCGCAGATCAGTTCATCTCCATCACCCTGGATTCCGCGATGCCGCTGTTGGAAACCTTCGCGAGCGACCAACCGGGGATTTCCATCGCGGAGCCGGAATTGGAGCCAGTTCCCGAACCCGGCACCGCGCTGTTTGGCGTGGCGTTGGTCGGGATGATCGCGGCGCGTCGTCGTCGGACCGCGTAAGGCAGCGGCCCATTCACAGCGTCCCACCGCCGGCCGCAGGCTGGCGGTGCGACGCGTCGTCTGCCCGCCCGGGCGTGCTGCCTGGCCAGTGATTCACCCTCAGCCGGAACGATGCAGTTGAGCATGGGTAGGATGGGCGTCTCGCCTGATCGATCTTCCAAGACCGTTCGAAAGGCAGCGACGCCAGCCACCACTCCCCGACTTACTTCACAGTCTCTCAAGGCACCACGGGCAGGCAGCGCGTGATCACCACGCCGTCGATCGTCATCCGGAACTTGCCCGAAGGCGGCAGCACCGGCGGTGGGCAGCACGGGATCGGGGCGTTCACGGCGTCGAGATATTCGCCCGCGTAGGTGGCGCGGATCAGACCGCCCTTGAACCGGCCGACCATGACGGTGCCGGTGACGATTGTGCCCTCGAAGTGCGCGCAGTCCGCGCATTCGTGCGCGAGGTCCGGCCGGGCCGGCGCGTCCTGGCTCAGCGGCGGCCGATGAGTCTCCACGCCGTGCGTGCCCGCGAGTTTTCCGGTCGCGATGATCTCCGGTTTCGTGGCGCCAGAGGGAAACCGGATGATCCGGAAGCTGCCGGTGTGGAAGCCGCGCCAGTCGGGCAGGCGCACATTGCGGGTCCACTTCATTTCCATGAACATGTCGTTCTGGGTGAAGACCTCGTCGCACTCGGTGTTGATCACGATCGGCGCGGTGAAGTCGGGCTTGCCGCCGGCGTCGAGCCCGATGTCCTCCACCAGGTCGGCGACCGCACTGACTTCGAATTTGCGAACCAGAGGATCCGTCTTGCTCGGCGTACTCGGGCAGACGCTCAACTCGTATTTCCGCAGCCGATCAATGCCCGTGACATTCAGCGAGAGCCCGTGCTTGTGCTCCGTGGCGACTTTCTTGACCGGCGCATGCCAGACGCGGTGCAGCGTCCCGGCTGGCTGGCTGCCGACCTTGAAAACGAGCGGCACCGCCGCGTTGCTCTCGAGCGGGACGTTGAACGGCGGCACGGTATTGATGCCTTTCTGCACGCGGACCGCGTTCTGGTTCAGGATCGTGGGCACGCCCGCCACGGTGACCTCGAAGAAAACATCGAAGAAACTGTTACCGAAGGGCTGCCCTTGCGGGACGCGGAGTTCGCCGATGGTTCGTCGCGGGTCACCGGGAGGTAGTTCGAGGCTATCGCCGCCGGCCAGGAGGCGAAAGGCGGCTCCGCCAAGCGGCGCGGGAAGGTCGTCCGGCAGATGCCCCCGCAGATCCATCGCGATGATTTCGAGCGGGATCACAGTGTCCGTGACCTGCGTGGTCGGCGCGCCGCGCCGGACGAGGGTGGGGCCGGTGCATTCCACGGCGCAGATTTCGAGGAACTGCCCCTGGTTGTTCGGGTCGGGGAGCTCGAGGGTGAGGACGGCGGCGGATTCGAAGCAATCGTCTCCCGCCGTCTTCGGTGGGAACGTGGCGCCTTGTGCCGGGAGACCGGCGAGGAACGTGGATGCCGCGAACACGGCGGCGAGCAGTGTGGATGTTTTCATGGGAAGGAGAATTCCTTTCGCTAATGAATCTCCGCCCAAGTATTCGGAGTGTTAATAGGAGAATGCACCCAGGTGGAAGCAGCTCCGGCGCCCTGATCGCGGAGTCGCACGGGGCGTCGGACGCCGCCGCATGGCTGCCGGTTTCGAGCAAAGGCGGTCCGCGTGTCCAAAGAAGCGCGGGGGCCGGCGGTTGACTGCGCATGCACATCCCCGGAACTGCCCTTTCCTTTCTCGCAACATCGCTGCTGATCTCCGTGCCGCAGCTCTGCGCGAATGTCACCCTGCCGCCCGTCTTTTCCGACCACATGGTGCTCCAGCGGGAGATCGCGGCGCCGGTCTGGGGAAAGGCCGACGCAGGCGAGGTAGTGACGGTGACGATCGCGGGGCAGACGAAGAAGGCGACCGCGGACGCGCAGGGCAAGTGGTCGGTGAAACTCGATCCGCTCAAGCTCGGAGAGCCGTTGACGCTGACCGTGGAGGGGAAGAACAAGATCGCGATCGCGGACGTGCTGGTCGGCGATGTTTGGCTCGGCTCAGGGCAGTCGAATATGGCCGGGCCGGTGCGTTCCTATGCGGTGAAGGATGAGCCGCTCGCGAAGCTGGCGGCGGGGACGTATCCGAAGCTGCGGTTGATTTCGAGCGGGGCGAAGGGCTGGACGGAGGCGAAGCCCGAGGCGATCCAGGGATTTTCCGCGCTGATGTTTGCCTTCGGCGTGCCGCTGCAAAAGGAGATCGGCGTGCCGGTCGGGCTGATCGTGGGCTCAGTCGGTGGGACGCCTTCGGGCTTTTGGATCAGCGAGGAGGCGTATCGCGCGGACGCGGCGGCGGCGGAGCAGGTGAAGAAATACGCGGCGACTTTCAACCCGGAGAAGGCGCAGCAAATTTACGAAAAGCAGCTCGCCGACTGGCAGACCGCCTCGGAGGCGGCGAAGACAGCGGGCGCCAAACCGCCGCGCAAGCCGGTGCTCGCGGCGAAGCCCGGTGAATCTTCACGCGGCAAGATCGGCCAGCTTTACGAGGCGCACATCCGGCCGTTCATCCCGTATGCAATCCGCGGGGTGTTGTGGGACCAGGGTGAGGCGGGCACGGACGTGGCGGGCGTGGATCAATTCACCCTCATGGGGGCGCTCATCCGCGGCTGGCGCAAGGACTGGGAGCAGGGCGAGTTTCCCTTTCTCTACGTGCAGAAGATCAGCGGCGCCGGCTGCGCCTTCGATCCGCAGAACCCGCTCACCAAGGAAGCCAGCAAGTTTTCGCCACTACCCGCGCAGGTGCCCGCCGATGGCGCGCATCGCGAGTTGCACGTGAAGATCGCCCAGCATCCGCGCACGGCGATGGTGGCGGCGAGCGATCTCGGGGGCATGACGCACCCGCTGATGAAGTCGTCCTACGGCGAACGCGCGGCGCGGGTCGCCCTGGGCTTTGCGTATGGGAAAAAAGTGGCGTTCAGCGGTCCGCAGCACGCGGCACACAAGGTCGAGGGGGACAAGGTGCGGGTGAAATTCACGCACCTCGGGGCGGGCCTGGCGCGCGGACAGGGGGAAAAGCTGCAAGGCTTCGCGATCGCGGGCGAGGACAAGAGATTCGCGTGGGCGGACGCGACGATCGACGGCGATTCGGTGGTGCTTTCCAGCGCGCAAGTGCCGAAGCCCGTAGCGGCGCGCTATGCATGGGCGGCGCAGATCCCTTGGGCGAATCTTTTCAACAAAGAGGGCCTCCCGGCGGTGACGTTTCGGACCGACAACTGGTAGCCGTGGACGGTCTCGGCGACCCAGGGCCGGTTCGTAGCGGAGCGGGTCCTTTTCCGTGGAAGAAATTCTGCTAAGGAACCCCGTGAGCATGGGTGGAACGAACGAAGCACTGTGAGCCCGATGCCCAGCGTCTTCCGGAGACTGATCCTAAGTCCCGGAGGTCCATGGGTTTGCTTTTCGCTGAGTAGCGAAGAGTGTGGCGCCCCAGAAGCCCCCTGACCAACCCGACCAACTTAGAATATTATGAGCGATACCAAACCCGTTACCTGGTACGACGATCCGTCGCACTTCCGCAAATCCTCCCGCCGCGAATTTCTTTTCGCCGGGCTCGTCGGGGGCCTCGGCCTCACTCTCGGCGATCTCTTCAAACTTCAGGCGGCTGAAAAGTCGTTGACCGGCAGCATCGCCCCAAAGGCGGAATCGCTCATCCACATTTTCCTGCCCGGCGGCGCGGCGCATCAGGAATCGTGGGACCCGAAACCGTTCGCTCCGATCGAATACCGCGGGCCTCTCGGTACGGTCGATACGGCGATCCCGGGGGTGAAATTCTCCCAGTATCTGCAAAACACCGCGAAGATCGCGGACAAGATCACGGTCGTCCGCTCGATGACCCACGGCGAAGCGGCGCATGAGCGCGGCACGCACAATATGTTCACCGGCTATCGTCCGTCGCCGGCGATCCAGTATCCGTCGATCGGCTCGGTGGTGGCGCATGAGCTCGGCTCGCGCAACAGCCTCCCACCTTACGTCTGCGTCCCCAACGTCCCGAACGAACATGCGGCGACCGGTTATCTCTCGACCAGCTTCGGTCCCTTCAGCCTTGGCGGCGATCCGGCGGCGGCGGGCTTCAAGGTGCGCGATCTGAACATGCACGACGGCATCACGCAGGAGCGTTTCGATCGCCGCCGCACCATGCTCAACACGGTGGACGAGCATTTCCGCACGTTGGAGAAGAGCGACGCGCTCACCGCGATGGACAGCTTTTACCAGTCGGCGTATTCGCTCGTGTCTTCCCAGAAGGCACGCGAGGCGTTCGATCTCGCGGCGGAGCCGGAGAAGATTCGCGCCGAATACGGCAAGCACGATGCCGGTCAGCGCATGCTCATGGCACGTCGGCTTGTGGAGAGCGGCGTCCGCCTCGTTTCCGTCACCTTCGGTGGCTGGGACATGCACGCGAACATCGCCAAGGGCATGGAGACCAACCTCACCAGGTTCGACCAGGCCTACGCGGCGCTGATCACCGATCTCGATCGCCGGGGCATGCTCGACAAGACGATGGTCATGGTTTCGTCCGAGTTTGGCCGCACGCCGAAGATCACCAAGGACGCCGGCCGCGATCACTGGCCGCGCGTTTTCTCGGTGGCGTTCGCCGGCGGCGGTTTCAAGCGCGGTTACATCCACGGTGCTTCGGACCCGACGGGTTCCGAGCCGGATTCCGATCCGTTGACGGTCGAAAACATGGCCGCCACGGTCTTCACGCAGCTCGGCATCGACCCCGAGAAGCGCCTCATGGCGCCCGGCGGCCGGCCGCAGGCTGTCGTCAAGGACGGGGTGGTCGAGACCGACCTGCTCGCCTAGTTCCCGCCCTTCCCCGGGATTTCGCCTTCCGTTTTCCAGTCCATACCTTCCGCGAACGCCGTCCCATGGGCGTCGTTCCGGAAGGGTGGGCGGCGGGAAGGCAGCGCACGAATCATCCAACTACGGGTGACTCGCGCTGAATTAGTTTCGCTCCATTTTTTCCCATGAAGATCCGCCCAGCCGTCGCCGTCCTCTCCGCACTTTTGCCCGTCGCCGCATTCGCGGGGTCGCCCAAAGTCACCGCCACCTATCCCGCTGCCGCCCAGCGCGGTGCGGAGCAGGAGGTCACCTTTTCCGGCTCCGGCCTCGAAGACGCCAAATCGGTTCTTTTCGACGAACCGGGATTGGAGGTCACGTGGGTTTCTTCGGAAAAGAACAAGTTCGTCGCGAAGGTGAAGGCGGCCGCAACCGCGCGGCTTGGCGAGCATTCCTTTCGCGTGATCACGGCGTCGGGGCTGTCGGATGTGCGGTTGTTTTACGTCACGCCATTTCCGCTGCTCGCGGAGGTGGAGGATCCGAAAGCGCCGGACAATGTCCAACCGGTGACGCTCGGCACCACGGTCTTTGGCCGCGCGCAAAATGAAGATCAGGACAAGTTCGAGGTGGAGTTGAAGAAAGGCGCCCGGCTCAGCGTGGAGGTGATCGGCGTGCGGCTGGCGACGCAGGCGGTCTTTGATCCCTATCTCAGCATCCGTGGTCCGGGCGGGGAGCAACTCGCGGAGGTCGATGACATCGCTTTTTCCCAACAGGATCCCGTGGCCAGCATCGTCGCTCCTGCGGATGGAAAGTACGTGGTGATGGTGAAGGACAGCACCAACTCAGGGACGGGGACGTGCAACTACCTGGTGAACATCGGGAGCTTCCCGCGACCGCTCATCGCCTATCCGCTCGGCGGCCCGGCTGGGGAGGATCTCAAGCTGCGACTCATCGGGGATGCCTCCGGTCCGATCGAAAAAACGGTGAAGCTGCCTGCGCAGACGGATCCTCGCTTCGAGGTGTTCGTCGAAGACGGACAGCCGGCGCCGCAGCCGAATTACATTCGGGTGTCGCAACTCCCGAACATTCTCGAGCAAGAACCCAACGAGACGGTCAACCAACCCACGCCGTCCAACGCCGCGCTCCCGCTCGCGCTCAATGGCATCGTGGAAAAGAAGGGCGATGTCGATTGCTTCAAATTCACCGCCGCGAAGGGCGCCGACTACGACGTGAACGTGTATGCCCGCCAGCTCCGCTCCCCGCTCGACAGCATTTTCGACATCTATGATCTGAAGGGCAATCGCGTCGGCGGCAACGACGACGCTGGTGGACCCGACAGCTATCTCCGGTGGAAAGCGCCCGCGGACGGCGAATTCATCCTCTCCATTCGCGACCAGCTTTTCCGTGGCGGCCCGACCTTTGCCTACCGCGTGGAACTCGCTCAGGTGAAGCCGAAGATCGCCGCCTACCTGCCGGAAATGGTCATCAATCAAAACCAGGAGCGCCGGGCCGTCGTCGTGCCGAAGGGCAACCGCTACGCCTCGCTGGTCCGCGTGAAACGCCAGGACATCGGCGGCGAAATCAAACTCACCGCGACCGACCTGCCGCCCGGCGTCACGGTCGCCGCGCCGAACATCGACAAGTCAGTGGACACGGTGCCCGTGGTCTTCGAAGCCGCTCCCGACGCCGCGACCACCGCCAAGGCCTTCACCTTCAAATCCGAACTCACCGAGCCGCCCAAGGACGTGACCGTGGCCAGCGCGATCGAGCATTCCCTCGACATCTCAGAGAACGGCAACCAGCGTCCCTACTACACCATCCGTACGGACACCCTGCCGGTGGCGATCGCCGACGAGATCCCCGTGAAACTCGAAGTGGAGCAGCCCAAGGTGCCGCTCCTCCAGACCGGCTCCCTCGTCCTGAAGGTGAAGGCCGCGCGGAAGAATGACTTCAAAGGCCCGATCAATATCGCCCTGCTCTACACCCCGCCGGGCCTGGGCACGGGAGGCACGGCGCCGATCAAGGAAAACGAAAGCGAAGGCACGCTGACCGTGAGCGCGAATGGAAATGCCCCGCTGCAAAAGTGGAAGGTGTGCGTCGTCGGGAGCGCGGATTTCGGCAAAGGCACCGTGTGGTTCAGCACGCAACTCATCGAGATCGAGGTTGCATCGCCGTATGTCGCCGGGCAGATCGCACGCAGCTTTGTCGATCAAGGCGACACCACGACGATGACCGTGAAGATCGACCAGAAGCTGCCGTTCAAGGGGAAGGCGAAGCTGCAACTCCTCGGCCTGCCGCCGAACACCACGGCGAACGACCAGGAAATCACGAAGGAAACGACCGAAGTGAAATTTGAAGTGAAGGCCAACGCTAACGCGCCTGCCGCGACTCACAAACAGCTCTTTTGCCAGTTCACGCTCGCCCGCGACGGCGAGAACATGACCTCCGCCTTCGCCAACGGCGGCGTGCTGCGGGTCGATAAAGCCACTGTCGCCAAAAACGAGGAAACCAAGAAATGAAGACCAACTCGAATCAACGCTCCAACCGCCTGTGGCCAATCGCCGCGCTCGGACTCGCACTCGCCGCCGCGCTTCCCGCCAGTGGTGCGCTCGACCCGAATGCCCCGACGTTTGAAGTCTTTCCCGCGGACGTAAATCTCAAGTATCTGCGCGATCGCCAGACGATGGTCGTGCGCATCACCGAGCCGAACGGCGTCCATCGCGACGTGACCGCGCAGGCCGCATTCACGCTCGCCGACCCGACCAAGGCGAAGATCGACAAAGGCGTCGTGATGCCCGTCGCGGATGGCGAGACGACTCTCAAGGTGGAGTTCCAGGGAAAGGCGTTGAGCGTGCCGGTGAAGGTGGAGCAGGCGACTGTCGATCAGGCTGTCTCGCTGCGACTCGATGTGATGCCAGTGCTGTTCAGGGCGGATTGCAACCGCTGCCACGGGGCGGCCCGCGGGCAGGACGGGTTCCGCCTTTCGCTGTGGGGTTTCGATCCGGATGGCGACCACTACCGCCTGACCCGCGAAATGGCGGGCCGGCGGATCAATCTCGCGCTCCCCGAGGAATCGATGATCGTGACCAAGGCGACGGGCGAAGCGCCGCACACCGGCGGAAAGCTTTTCGAGAAGAATAGCGAATACGCGCAGACCTTCGCGCGCTGGGTGGCCGCGGGCGCTCCGAACGATCCGCCGGACATCGCCACGGCGACCAGCCTTGAAGTGCTGCCGAAGAAGCTCGTCCTCGAAAGCCCCGGCCAGAACTTCAAGATCACCGTGCGTGCCCGCTATTCCGACGGCACCGATCGCGACGTGACCAACCTCGCGCTCTTTCTCACGAGCAATGAAGGCTCCGCGAAAATCAAGGACGGTATGATCACCACCGGCGAGCGCGGCGAAGCCTTTGTCATGGCGCGCTTCGCGACCTTTACCGTCGGCGCACAGGTCATTGTCATCCCGAAGAACATCAAGTTCGAGTGGCCACAGATCGAGCAGCGCAATTTCGTCGATCAACTCGTGGACGACAAACTGCGCAACCTGCGCATCACCCCGAGCCCCGTGTGCAACGACGAAACATTCCTGCGCCGCGCGACGATCGACATCACGGGCACCTTGGCCGACGCGGCTGAAGTGAAAAAGTTCACCGCCGACCAGGACCCGCAAAAGCGGGCGAAGAAGATCGACGAACTCTTGCAGCGAAAGGAATTCGTGGACGTCTGGGCGTTGAAATGGAGCGAACTCCTGCAGATCCGCACCGTGCAGAATCAGGGCAGCTACAAGGCCGTGCTGCTCTACTACGATTGGATTCGCGACCGCCTCGAGAAGAACGTGCCGATCAACGAAGTGGCGCGCGAACTGATCGGTGCGAGCGGCTCCAACTTCGAGAATCCGCCGGTCAACTTCTTCCAGATCGAAACCGATCCGCTGAAGCTCGCGGAAGACACCGCTCAGGCCTTCTTTGGCATCCGCATCCAGTGCGCGCAGTGCCACAATCATCCCTTCGACCGATGGACGATGGAGGACTACCGCGGATTCACCGCCTTCTTCACGCAGATCGGCCGCAAGCTCGGCGAAGATCCGCGCGAGAAAATCATCTTCAACAGCGGCGGCGGCGAATCGAAGCACCCCGTGGGCGACCGCGTCATTCCCCCGAAATTCCTCGGCGGCGACGCGCCCGATACCAAGGGCAAGGACCGCCGGCAGGTGCTCGCGGACTGGATCGCGTCACCCGAAAATCCGTGGTTCCCGAAGCACTTCGCGAATCTCGTCTGGGCTCAGTACATTGGGAAAGGCATCGTCGAGCCGGTGGATGACGTGCGCATCTCGAATCCCGCGGCGAACCCCGAACTCCTCGAGACGCTCGCGAAGAAAGTGGTCGAGTACAACTACGATCTCCGCCGCATCGTGCGCGACATCTGCAACTCCCGCGCTTATCAAACCGCGACGCGCCCGAACGAAACCAACCAGCTCGACGAGCGCAACTTTGCCAAGGCCACCATCCGCCGGATGCGCGCCGAGGTGATGCTCGACTGCATCAGCCAAGTCACCGAGACGAAGGAGAAATACAAGGGCCTCCCAGCCGGCGCGCGCGCGGTGGAAATCGCCGACGGCAAAACCACGAACTACTTCCTCACCACCTTTGGCCGCCGCGAGCGCGATGTCGTGTGCAGCCGCGAGGAAGTCGGACCCACGCTCAGCCAGGCGCTCCACTTGATCAACGGCACCACCGTAGAGGACAAGATCACCCAGGGCGGCGTGATCAAGAAGCTGATGACCTCCAACCTCACTCCGCGCGAGATCGCCGGAGAGCTGTACCTGCGCTGCTTTGGGCGCATGCCCACCGAGCCGGAACTCATCAAGCTCGAACAATACTGGGGCGTGACCGAGGAGCAGCCCAAGGCCTACCACGACATCTTCTGGGCGCTGCTCAACGCCAAGGAGTTCATGTTCAACCATTGATTGAGAGATGAACGACGCCATCCAAAAACACCCGTCATTCCGACCGAGCGTAGCGACTGGAGGAATCTCTCGCATCTGCGGGCGGAGGGGGCGCGGAGCGTCCGACGCGCTTGCTCCGCACCGCCGCTGCCCACTGATGCGAGAGATTCATCGACTTCGCTCCGCTACGCTCGGAATGACGGCGTTGTTTTTTGGAGGCGCCTTTGGCGCATCTGCTGCGGACAAGGTCACCTATGACGACCAGGTGCTGCCGATCTTTCGCAACGCCTGCAACAACTGTCACAACCCGGACAAAAAGAAGGCCGGGCTCGATCTGACGACCTACCAGGCCACGCTCGCCGGCAGCGAGAATGGGAAGATCGTCCAATCCGGCAACCCCGGGGGGAGCCTGCTCTTCAAGTGCGTGAAGCAGACCGAAGAGCCGAAGATGCCGCCCAAGGGCGACAAGCTGAACGACGCCGAACTTGCGATCATCGAGAAATGGATCACCGGCCAGCTCCTCGAAAATGCCACAGGCAAAGCCGTGGTCGCCGCCAACAACAACGTCGCGACCGCGGTCGTCTCCCTGACTCGTCCCGACGGCCCGCCGCCGATGCCGGGCGAACTCTCGCTCGAGCCCGTCTTCCGCACCCGCACCACGAATGCCCTCACCGCACTCGCGGCCAGCCCGTGGGCTCCGGTGGTCGCGATCGGCGGGCAAAAACAAATCCTGCTCTACCACACCGAGACCTTCGAGCCGCTCGGCGTGCTGCCCTTTCCGGAAGGCTTTCCCACGATCATCCGCTTCAGCCGCAACGGGCAGTTGCTCATGACCGGCGGCGGACTCGGCGGAAAATCCGGCAAGGTCGTGCTCTGGGACATCAAGACCGGCGACCGCGTCGCCACGGTCGGCAGCGAAGTCGATCAAGTCCTCGCCGCGGACCTCAGTGCGGACCAGCAATTCGTCGCCCTCGGCGGGCCGAACAAGCTGGTGAAAATCTACGCGACGAAGGACGGCAAGCTCGTTTCCTCGATCAAAAAACACACCGACTGGGTGACCGCAATCGCCTACTCGCCGGATGGCAAATACCTCGCGAGCGCCGACCGCAACGGAGGCATCCAGGTCTGGGAAGGCAGGACCGGCAAGGAATTCAGCTCATTGCCCGGGCATAAGGTGATGGTCACCGCGCTCGCCTTCATGACCGGCGTGCTCGCTTCGTCGAGCGAAGACGGAAAGGTCGCGCTTTGGGACGTGAAGGAAGGGAAGGAAATCCGCAGTTGGGCCGCCCATCCCGGCGGCGCCGCGTGGGTGGACTTCACGCCGGACGGACGCCTCGTTTCCTGTGGGCGCGACAAGATCGCCAAGGCGTGGGATCAAAATGGCCAGGTCATCGGCAAGACCGAGCCCTTCGCCGACATCGCGCTCCGCGCCGTGTTGAGTAATGACCGCGTCATCGCCGGCGACTGGACTGGCATGATCCGCGTGACGAATCTAGCCGGGAAGGAACTCGCGCAACTCACCGCGAATCCGCCATCGCTCGTGGACCGCCTCGCGGAGACGACCAAGCGCATCGGCGAACTGCAAGCAGCGCTGCCGGGTTTGCAGCAGCAGTTTGCGACAGCGGAGAAAAATGTGGCTGCCGAGAAAGCCGCCGCGAACGCCAAACGCAAATCAGACGCCGCCTCGCTCGAAGCGGCCAAGGCACTGCCCGCGCAGGCGGAAAAGAAACTCGCGGAAGCGAAGGCAACGGCCGACAACCTAAGCAAGGCGCGGGACGCCGCCCCCGAGGCCGATCGCCCGGCAGCCCAGCAGAAGCTCGATGAGGCGCAAAAACACATCGCGTCCGTCCAAGCCGAACTCGACAAGGCCAACGCGGATCTGAAAGCGAAGCTCGCCGCAGTGGATGCCGCGAGGATCGCCGCGGACAAGCTCGTGAAGGACATCGCGGACCTGAGCAAAAAACTCGAAGGCGAGAACGGCGAACTCGCGAAGCTGCGGGAAGTGCGCGCTGGAAAGAAGGACGGCACGCCCGAGGCCAAGGATGCCAGCGCGAAGGTGGATGCGAAAGCCGCGGAAGCCACGAAGACTCAAGCTGCCCTGCTCGCCGCGCGGAAAGCGGCCGGACAACTCCCGTCGCCGGCCGATGAAGCGCTCGCGAAGGCGAAGTCGGGCCTTGAGCAGGCGAACAATGAACTCGCTGCCGTGAAGACGAAAGAGGCGCGGTGGAAACTCGCCCAGCTTTTCCAAACCGTACACAACGCCCGCCAGTCGCTCGCCGCCAAACAAGCCGCCTACGACGACCTCGTGGACACAGTAAAAACCGCGCTCCAGCCGATCGACAAGATCCGCGCGGAGATTGCCGCGGCGGAAAAAGTAGCGGCGGAGACGACGGCGAAACTTCCCGAAAAGGAAAAGCTAGTCGCGACGGCGCAGGCCGCACTGACCCCGGCGAACCAGGCGATCGGAGCTGCGGAGGCCGTCGTCGCCGATCGTGAGAAGGCGCTCAAGACGGTGATCGACACTGCCACCCAGGCGGCCGCGGCGCAGCTCGCGGACCTGACCAAACAACTCGCGCAGAAGAAGTCGGAAGCGGGCCAACTGGGCGCTTCGCTTGGCACCAAGGCGGCGGGTTCGCCGGAATTCGCGGAAGCCGAGAAGCTGGTGCAAGCCAAGAAAACCGAGATCGCCACGACGGAAGCCGCCCTCGCCAAGGCCAAAGTGCCGCAGAAGCCCGGCGAATCTGCAGAGGCGAAAGCAGCTCAAGGGGAGATCGCCAAAGCTCGCGAAATTCTCGACCAGACCCGCGCTGCGGCGAAGGAAGCCGCCGACAAATCCACCGTGGCCGAACGGGAACTCGCGAAGGCGAAAGCCGCCGCGACCGAAGCGACGAAGCACCTTGCCGAACTCAAAACAAAGGAACCCGAGGTGGTGAAAACCGCCCAGGCGGCGAAGGCGGCCGCGGAAGTCGCGCTGCCCACGGCCGAGAAGGAACTCGCGGCCGCGAAGGCGCAGGCGGAGAAGGTCCGCGCCGATTACGAGGGTGCGAAAATCGGCGGCGCAAGGTCCGCCGCGGTTGCCGTTCCGCCGAAGGGTTGAACGGGCGTGGCCGCGCCGTCTTGCGGTAGAACGAGCGTCACAAGCCGCATCCAAAGAACAGCCCGTCATTCCTCCGCTCGCTACGCTCGGTCGGAATGACGGGCGGTTTTTGGAACGGTTCGCGAGGCCACAAGGCCGCTCGCCTACGCCAGCCACTCGCGCAATTTCGCGAGGTCGCGCTTCATGTTGCCCACCATCTCCTTGCCGGTACCGAGCGTTTTGTATTCGTGATGCTGGCAGAGCGGACCGGTGAAGGATGACTTCTTGAGGTTCGTCAGGAAGCTCTTCTGCACCGTGCCTTCGCCGAAGGCGCACCAGTCTGGCTTCCACACTCCGTCCTTCTTCTCCCAGCGGAAATCCTTGAGGAACACCGCGACGAAATACGGCTCCATGAGCCGCGCTTGAATCGGCCACGAAAGCCCGCCCTCGAGCGTCGCGTGGCCGATGTCGAAACAAATGCCGATCGACTGCGCGTCGAGATCGCGGATCGCCGTCCACAGATCCCAGATCGGTCCGCCGACGTAGTCCGCACCGGAGTGATTCTGCCACCCACCCTGGAGGCCGAGTTCCTTGTTCAGCGCCGCGAGATCCTTCAAGGCCGCGCCCAATTCGCGCACCGTCTCCGGGACCGGTTTGTCCTTCGTGTATTTGGTAAAGCCGAGGCGATATTTTTTGATCCCGAGCTTCGCCGCGGTGCGCAGGACTCGCTCCGCGAGCGGGTCTATTTTCGTGATCTCCGTGGTGACGATCGTCAGCTCCTTGCCGCGCTTCTTCAGCGCCTCGACCATCTTCGGCAGATCGTCCTCCACTTTCTCCGGTGCGATCTGGCCGGACTTTGCGCGCACCGGGCACTCGATGCCGTCCCAGCCGATGTCCGCCACGAGGTCCGCCGTGTCGTCGAAGCTCAGGTCCGCAAAGGGCTTGCTGAACGCGATGATCTTAAACCTCGGATCGGCCGCGGCGAAGGCGTGCGGCTTGGCGACGGCAGCGGCGGCGAGCGCGGCGCTGGTGAGGAACTGGCGGCGGGTCTGTAGAGTCATGGGGGAGATGCGGGATCGCGACGTTAGGGGCGTTGCTTGGCAACGGTCAAATAAACCCGCCGAGAGCCAGAATTGCCTGCTACTTTCCGCCGATGAACGTCGAAAAACTGAAGTACCTCATTTGGGCGCAGGACATGGAGCGGGCGGTGCGCTTCTATCGCGGAGTCTTCGACGCCGAAGTCGTCCGCCAGTCCGACGTGATGGCCGAACTCTCCATCGCCGGCTCGACTCTGGGGATTCACAGCGGGGGTGAAGGTAAACGCACATGGACGGGCTTGGCCTTCCAGGTTGCCGATCTTTTTATCGCATGCGACACCCTCCGCTCGGCGGGCGGCACCGTCCTCCGGCCGCCGGAAGATACACCGGAAGAGCCCGCGCATCTGGCGATGTGTGCCGACCCGGAGGGAAACGAGATCATGCTCACCAAACAGCGGCTCCGATGATGTGAAACGCCGACGTTTTCCCGTAAACCTGCGAACTTGTCCGTCGCTGGACGATTTTCAAAACCTTATCGGAGACCGCTTTCTTTTTGCAGCCAACACCGGATGGTGGGGGCATTGAGCGAAAAATGTCACAGAAAGGTGGAGAATTCATTCTTCCCACAGCCGCGGGGTCATAGGTAAACACCGACTCAAATGTGCGGCATTGCAGCAATCGTGAGCAGCGTCGGTCCGGCTTCATCCCTCGGCCTCGAACGTCTGCGGCATCGCGGTCCGGATGGCACGGGCGAATGGACCTCGCCGGACGGGCGAATCTGGCTGGGCCATACGAGGCTGGCGATCGTGGACCTCTCGCCGACCGGCGCGCAGCCGATGCGGGATGAAGCGACCGGCAACGTGATCGTTTACAACGGCGAGATCTACAATCACATGGCGCTGCGGGAGGAAATGAGCGGCGCCGGAATCCGCTGGGCGGGGCACTCCGATACCGAGACGCTCCTCGTGGGTTACAGGCTCTGGGGCGAGAAGGTGCTGCGAAAAATCAAAGGCATGTTTGCCTTCGCGATTTTCGATCAGGCGCAGAAGCGATTGTTCGTCGCGCGCGGCCCGCTCGGGATCAAGCCGCTCTATTACGAAACCTCGCCGGGCCAGGTGAAATTCTCCTCGGAGATTCGTGCTCTGGTGGATGGGACGGAGCGAAAGTGCAGCGCGGCTGCGGTCAGTTCGTTTCTCCAGTGGGGCAGTTGCCCGGAGCAGGAGTTTCTTTTTCCGGGAATCAAGATGGTCCCGGCGGGGCATTGGATGACCGTGGAAGCGGACGGTTCCATCGCGACCGAGCGCTATTGGCCGGCACCGGCATATCCTCACGTGGCAAGTGCGGATGCGCCCGCCCGCGTGCGCGCCCTCCTGGAACGGGCGGTCGGAGAGCACTTAATGGCGGATGTGCCGGTCGCTTCGTTTCTGAGCGGCGGCATTGATTCCTCGATCATTACCGCACTGGCCTCGCAGGCGATGTCCCCCAGTCGGCTGCAAACTTTCTCGGTCGGATTTCCGCATGCCGATTTCGACGAAACAAGCGTCGCGGCGGAAGTCGCGCGCCGGTATAACACCGACCATCATCGCATCGAGGTTAGTGACGACGAGGCTATCGCCTTGGTGCAGGAGGCGGTGCGCATGATGGATGCGCCGTCGCTGGATGCCATTAACACCTACATCGTGTCGAAGAAGGTGGCGGAGCACGGGATCAAGGTGGCCATGTCCGGTCTCGGCGCGGACGAACTCTTCGGCGGCTACCCGAGCTTCCACGACGCCCCGCGCTTGCGACTCCTTGCGGCCATCCCGAAGGGAATCCGCCGGCTCGGGGCGGGATTTGGCAAGCTCGGGGCACGCCTCGCCGATCTGCCGCATGGGGATCTGACCGCGATCGCGATCTGGCGGCGCAGGCTGTGGAGCGACGAGATGTTGCGCGAAGCGGGGCTGCCCCTGAGTCCGCTGCGGACCGAAATACCCCCGGCGCTTCCCGATGGCTTTGCGCGGATCAGCTGGGCGGAGATCACCGTGTACATGCGGCAGATGCTCCTGCGCGACTCCGACCAGATGAGCATGGCGGTGTCGCTGGAATTGCGCGTGCCATTCCTGGACCGGGATCTCGTCGAATACGTCCTGAGCCTGCCCGCGCGCGAGAAGACCCGCCACCCGGGCACCAAGGGCCTGCTCGTGGAGGCCTGCCGGGATCTGCTTCCGGAGAATGTCTATAACCGTCCGAAGATGGGATTTGTGCTGCCCATGGACCTGTGGATGCGCGGGCCGCTGCGGCCGTTCAAGCAAGCCGGGCTCGCTGAGATCGAGCGCCTCCAGCTGCTCACGCCGGGGACGGTCCCGCGGCTCGTACAGAAGTTTCGCGATGGCAAACTTCACTGGACGCGGATCTGGTCCCTCGTGGTGCTCGGCCATTACCTGAAAAAACAGACGGTGAA
>JANOAZ010000076.1:0-2507 GCA_031411395.1 Chthoniobacteraceae bacterium | reverse complement strand
GGGCGGAAGTCGATGCCGACCACGTCTTCGGTCGCACCGAGACCGCCGATGGCGACGGTCGCGGCGATGGTGCCGGGGGTGGCGCTGTTGAAGCGCAGGAGTTGATCGGAGTCGTTGAGGACCAGCAGCGTAGCTGGAGCGATCCGCGTTTCGAGAGGTTCGACGAGCGGGGAACTCATGGCGACAAAAGTGTCTTCCACCAAATGGCACCCGGCAAGTGTCGAGCACACCGCCGCCGCTTGCGTCCTTGCCAAGCTGCGCGCCATTCGCTGTGCTCGCGCACCTTATGAATCCCACGCTTTTTTCCCTCGATAATGAAGTGGCCGTCGTCATCGGCGCGACTGGTGTGCTCGGTGGCGCGCTGGCCGATGGCCTGGCCGCCGCCGGCGCGAAAGTCGCCGTGGTGGGGCGCAACCAGGAACGCGGCGAGGCACGGGTAAAGGCCATCCGCGACGCGGGCGGCGTGGCGGCTTTCTTCACCGCGGATGCGACGGAGCGCGCGTCGGTCAGCGCGGCGCACCAGGCGATCGCGGCGGAGCTCGGAGCGCCGACCATCCTCGTCAACGGCGCGGGCGGCAATGATCCGAAGGTGACGGTGACGCCGGAGCGTGCTTTCGAGTCGATCGCGCTTGATGACTGGCGGGCGAACTTCGATCTCAACCTCGTGGGCGGTGTGGTGCTGCCGTGCCAGGAATTCGGCCCGGCGATGTGTGAGCGCGGGCGCGGCTCGATCATCAATATCGCGAGCGTGTCGGCGCACCTGCCGCTGTCGCGGGTGGTGGCCTATAGCGCGAGCAAGGCGGCGGTGCTTTCGCTCTCGCAATTCCTCGCCCGCGAGTGGGCGACCAAGGGCGTGCGGGTGAACACGATCACGCCGGGATTTTTCCCCGCGGAGCAAAACCGCAAGCTGCTCTTTAACGATGACGGCACGCCGACGCCGCGCACGAAAGCCATCTGGGGCCACACGCCGATGAACCGTTTCGGCGAGTCGCACGAACTGATCGGCGCCTGCGTCTTCCTCGCCGCGCACGGCGCGAGCAGCTTCATCACCGGCACCGACATCCGCGTGGATGGCGGCTATCTCAGCCAGACGATTTAGAAACGCGGCACGGAGAAACGCGCGGACAGCGGGCAGGAGGCGATTTCAAATGCACGTCATCACGCGCAAGCGACTGAACGAGTTCGCGGAGAAACATCCCGACGCTCTCAGCGCGCTGGCGCACTGGTATCGGCTGATGAAGCGCGGACGCTTTCGCTCCTTCGCCCATCTCCGCGAGACCTTCCCGAGCGCCGATCTCGTGGGCAAGCTCACCGTCTTCAATATCGGCGGCAACAAAGTGCGCCTCATCGCCGCCCTTCACTACAACCGCCAGAAGGTTTACATTCGCGCCGTCCTCACCCACGCCGAATACGACACCGAAGCCTGGAAAAAATGACCCACGCCCTCAAAACCTCGCTCACCCACTGGCCGGAACTCTCGCAGTCCGTCTTCGTCCCGCACACCGAAGCCGACTACCAGCGCCTCGTCGCCCTGCTCGACGAACTCGTGGACGAAGTCGGCAACGACGAATCCCACGCGCTCGCCTCGCTCATGGAAGTGATCGGCCTGCTCATCGAGAAATATGAGGACGAGCATGTGCCCGAACTGGAAGAAACAAGTGTGCTGCGCGAGGATCCGCCGTCGAAGTAAAACATCGACACGCGCGGCTTTTGATCATTTCCCTTTGGTATGCTCTCTCGTCAGAAAGAATCAGAAATCCAGCCAGATGATCCCTTCGCGGGAGATGAGTTTGAGCGGAAGGTTCTCGGAGAGGGTTTGGTCAATCTGCTAGCTCGCGTGCAGGGGCCGCTTACTCTCGCCGTGACGGGGCCATACGGTTCAGGAAAGACTCATTTTTTGACTCGCTGCAAGGCACTCCTCGAAAAGCGCGAGATCCCAGTGGTTCTACTCAATGCTTGGGAAAGTGATTTTGCCACTGAACCTCTCGCTCCGCTTGTTTCCGAACTAACGGCGAGCTTTTCCAACAAGCTCAAAGGAAATGGCCAAACGGTTCGTAAGATAAAAACGCTCGCGGCTAAGGTTGCGGCAGCCGCTGTCCCGCTTGCAGTCAAGTTAGCCACTGCCGGTCTGCTCAACGCGAACGACTTTACTGAACGTGCGCTCGCGGATGCCGCGCATAGAATGGCGGAAGAGCAGTTCCAGCGATACGCAGCGGCAAAGGCAAGCATCCAAAATCTGCGAGAGGAACTGACGGCGCTATCCGAGAAAATTAGACCAGAAGTCGAACCTCGACCCCCGGTAGTTATCATCGTGGATGAACTGGATAGATGCCGCCCAACTTACGCTATCGAGCTTCTGGAAGTCGTTAGAGCCTGTCATGCACTTTCTTGAAGATAGAGCTGTACTATGTAAATACAGCCGGGCATCAAGCTTGGGATGGCCACCAAGAAAACCAACCGCAAGACCGGATATCAGAGCGACGTTTCCGATGAAGAGTGGGCGTTTT
>JANOAZ010000075.1:0-2620 GCA_031411395.1 Chthoniobacteraceae bacterium | reverse complement strand
CCGCGGGGGCGCGGCCTCCGATGCCACCACCGTATCGAGCGGGTGATTTGTCCGTCTTGTTTCCGCGCGCCTCGCACCCTTCCTGGATGTGCCCGGCCTGGCGGTTCTGCTCGCCCGTATAGCTGCGTATGGATCCTTGCGGCATATGCGTGATGGGGTTCATTTCGCACATCGCACAGCGGGGGCCGCGCGGACGTATTTTGTCACGGCCCAGACAGCCATTCCCGGCGCCGCCGCTGAAAATGAGGAGTAGAAGAATCGCGGCTCCGCGAGTAGCCTCATCAACGTGATGCCACCGCCCTCCCAGGCCCCTGGCCGAACCGATGTGAATCCCCTTCGCAGCCCGCGTTTGGCGAGGAAGGTTCAAACCGTTTCGCGGCCCGAACCGCTCGAAGCGCGCATCGCCCCGGCCTTCGTGCATCCCTTCGACCTCGGATCGCTCAATGGCACGAATGGCTTCACGATCAATGGCGTGGCGGCGAATGATTTCGTCGGCGCGATCGCGGAGGCGGGGGATGTGAATGGCGACGGGTTTGGCGATGTGATGGTCGCGGCGGCGGGGATTGGCGGCGGGTCAGATAACTCGGGGGCGGCTTATGTGGTGTTTGGGAAGGCGGACGGATTCGACGCGACGCTGGAGCTTTCGGCGCTCAATGGGAGCAACGGCTTCGTGCTCGATACAGCGGCGAGCACGGACAAGTTTTTTGCGGTCAGCGGCGCGGGCGATGTGAATGGGGACGGGTTTGCGGATGTGGTCGTCGGCTCGAGGACGCACAACGGTTTGGAGACGGCGTCGGGCGCGGCTTGGGTGTTCTTCGGGCACGCGGGAGCGTTTGCACCGAGCGTGGACCTCGCGACGCTCAACGGGACGAACGGGTTCAAGCTTGCCGGCGGGAAGACGGGCGATGCGATGGGCACGTCAGTCGCGGCGGCGGGGGATGTGAACAGTGACGGGTTCGCTGACGTGATCGTCGGCGCTTCCGGCGTGGATAACGGGGCGGCGCAAAACACCGGCGCGGCCTACGTCATTCTCGGCCGGAGCCATCCCTATATCCCGGTGATGCATCCGAATCACGTCAGCTTCAACTTCTCGATCACGGGAGTGGCGGCGAATGACCAATTCGGCAGTTCGGTGAGCGGCGCGGGTGATGTGAACGGGGACGGCTTCGGTGATGTAATCGTTGGCGCGCCACTCGCCGATTCAACGGGTGCGGTGGATGGCGGCGCGAGCTACGTTTTCTTCGGAACCCGGATCGAGTCCTACGGTCTCCTGGGGGCCAAGGGGCTGAACGGTTCGAATGGTTTTGCGATTCGCGGCGCGAAGAGTGAGGGCAGCGGCGCGTATGTCAGCGAAGGTGGCGACATCAATGGCGACGGATTCGCGGACCTGCTGGTCGGCAGCAATGGCGGCGGTGCCGGCGTGCCGGCAAAGACCTCCGTGCTCTTCGGGCACGCGGCGCCGTTCACCGCGAATTTCTCGCTGGCGTCGCTCAACGGCGCGAACGGCTTCCGGGTTCTCGGCGAAAGCCCGAACGACGGGGCGAGGGAGATTCACTCCGCGGGCGACGTGAATGGGGACGGCTTCGATGACTTCATCGTCGGCGCGCAACTCGCGGACGGCGGCGCGACGGACTCCGGCACGGCGTATCTCGTCCTC
This sequence comes from Chthoniobacteraceae bacterium, assembly GCA_031411395.1. Lineage (GTDB taxonomy): Bacteria > Verrucomicrobiota > Verrucomicrobiia > Chthoniobacterales > Chthoniobacteraceae > Chthoniobacter. The sequence goes on along the minus strand of JANOAZ010000075.1, from coordinate 963 downwards.
GGCGCTGGCGCTTTCGGCGCGACCTTCTCGCTCGCGTCGGTCGATGGCACCAATGGCTTCAAGCTCACCGGAATTGCAGAGCTGGATCTCGCCGGCGCCACCCCGCGCGGCGCGGGAGACGTAAATGGAGACGGCTTCGACGATCACGTCCTCGGCGCGCGATTCGCGGACCCGGGCGGCCGAGCCCAGGCCGGGCAGGCGTATGTGATTTTCGGCTCGGATACCGGCGCCGTGACGCAACCCGGCGATGGCGGCGCGAATACGCTCACCGGAACGGCGGGCGTGGATGTGATCATCGGCGGGCGGGCGGGCGACACGCTCATCGGCAGCGGCGGCGCGGACATTTTCCGCGGTGGCGAAGGCGACGACGTATTCGTGATCGCGGACTTCAGCTTTGCCCGCGCGATCGGCGGGCTCGGCACCGACACGCTGCGGCTCGACGGCGCGGGGATCGCGCTGGATCTCGCGGCGATCAACGACTTCCAAGTCCGCAGCATCGAGGCCATCGACCTGACCGGCAGCGGCGCAAACTCGCTCATACTTACACCCCGCGACGTTCTTCGACTCTCTGGCGAGTCGAACACGCTCACCGTCTTCGGCAACGCCGGAGACTCGGTGGACTTCCGCGCGGGCTGGCTGCGCGCGGATTCTGAGTTGGTCGGCGGCGTGCCGTTTGCGGTGTTCTTCAATGGCGAGGCGAAGCTGCGCGTTGCGCCCGGAGTCACCCCGACGGTTACGAATGGATTCGTGCTCGGCGGTTCGGGCGACTTCAAATTGCTCGGCCCGTCCGCGCAGGATAGCGCCGGCAGCTCGATCGCCAATGCGGGCGACGTGAATGGCGACGGCTTCGACGACGTGATTATCGGCGCGCGCTCTGCGGACGGAAGCCGGACCTTTGGCGGCGCGGCCTACGTGGTGTTTGGAAAGGCGGATGGCTTCGCGGGTGGGTTCGATCTCGGCGCC
>JANOAZ010000074.1:0-15183 GCA_031411395.1 Chthoniobacteraceae bacterium | reverse complement strand
CGCCGCGCCTTTGATGAGGCCGGTGATCATCCCGGATAGCGCGGGATCTTTCTCCCAATGCCGCCGTAGCGCATCGGAGCCGAACGCGCACACGGTGGCGTAGCGGAGGTGCTCGCCCATCGGGCCGTGCATCACGGGCATCACGGCATCGAACGCGGCCCGCGTGCCGATGTAGCTGGCGGCGACGACGGCCTGCATTCGCACGATGCCGTTCGCGTCTTTCGCGCTCGCAGAGAGCATCGGGATGCCGTCGTCCGGCAGGCTCGCGTGCCAGTGGCGGAGCTGATGAGTGGCGGCAGCGCGGGCGTGGTGCTCGTCGCAAGCGAGGAGTTCGGTGAGCAGCGCGGGACGGATCGTGCCGACATTGCGATAGGCCCACACGGCTTCGATCTGGTGGTGGCGGAAACGCGGATCCTTTTTGTCGAGCCCGGCGACCCATGTATCGAGCGCCTTGGCGACTTCGGCGGGGTCGCGCTCGCGGAGTTCGTAGCGCGTCGCGGTGCGGTAGCGATACTCGGGGCGCTTGAGGTTCTCGAGCAGCGCGGGAATCGGCGCGCCGGCGATGGGCGGCGGCTCCTGCAGCTTCGCGCCCTTCGGCACGATGCGCCAGATGCGGCCGGATTTCCGATCGCGGCGCGGGTCGCGGAGCGAATACTGCGCGTGGCCTTTCACGGGATTGTACCAGTCGCACACGTAGAGGTCGCCGCGCGGGCCAAAGCGCACGTCGGTCGGGATGAAGCTGAGATTTTCCGAGAAGATGAGATCGCTCACGAACTTCTCCTCGAAGTGGTCCTCCTTCTCGATCCACTCGTGGATCTCGATCTTGTTCGTCGGCTTGTAACGCGCCTTGATGAAGCCGCCTTGCATCTCCTTCGGCCACATCGGGAAGTCCACAAACTCATGCCCGCACACGCCGGAATAAGCAGGCAGCTTCCCCGCCGCGGGATGCTGCTGCGGATACGGTGGATTCGTAGCCTGGAAGGCCGTCGCGAAGATCGGATGGCTCGCGACGTGGTTGCCCCAGTCGTCGAAGGTCACGCCCCACGGGTTCGTGTTTGGGTAATTTCCAAACGTCACGAGCCGCTGCGTGGCCGGCGTGAAGAGGAACCACGCGCTGTTCTTCGCCCGCACCGGACCGTAGGGCGTCTCGACTTGCGAGTGGTGGAAGATCGACTCGCGAAACATCAGGTCACCGTCGGGCGTCCAGACGAAGTCGTGCAACGCATGGTGGCTGTCTTCGCAGCCGAAGCCGGTGAGCACGTGCTCGCGCTTGTCCGCCTTGCCGTCGCCGTCGGTGTCGAGGATGCGGCTGAGATGCGGCTCCTCGGAAACGTAGATGCCACCTTTCGTGAGTTCAAAGGACAGCGGGATCTGGATGTCATCCGCCCAGACCGCGCACTTGTCGGCTTTCCCGTCGTGATCGGTGTCTTCGAGGATGATGATTTTGTCGTGCGGCTCGTCGCCCGGATACACGTGCGGGTAGGTGGTCGAGCACGAAACCCACAGCCGCCCGCGCGCGTCCCAGCGCATCTGCACCGGCTTCGCGAGATCGGGGAACTGCTCCTCCGACGCGAAAAGAGTCACGTCGAAGCGCGGGTCGATGCGGAACGCCTTCAACTCGTCTGCCGGCGAGAGCCACTCGTTCGCGCCGCGCGATTCGATTACGTCTTCGAGCGGCGGCACGTTCGAGTCGTCCACCTTCGTGCCTTTGAATGAACCGCCGCGCGCGATCTCCCACACGCGCCGGTCGCGGTTCGCGGTCATGATCTCAAAGTTCCGCATCGCCGGGAGGAAATCGAGGTAGCCGTAGTCTTTGTTGCGCCCGCCCGTGTAATAGAACGTGTTCAGCGGCCGGTAGCGGCGGAAGTATTGCCGGTTCTTGTCCACCACCGCCGCGCGCAGTTCTTCATTCATCGTCGGCGCCGTCGTACCGAACATCGCGCGGAAAAGCTGCCCGCTCATCATCGCATCGCCCTCCGCGGTGAGATGCGCGCCATTGATCGTCATCGCCGTCCTCGTCTCCGCTAGCGCCGGGAGCGTGGCATGGAAAAGATCGACGAAGCCGACCTTCTGCTCCGCCGCGACCTCCGCCATCGCCTTCGTGTAAGCCGCGAGCCGCCCATTGTTGAGATCCGCTGCGGGCACGCCGGGCACATTCTCATTCGCGATCGGCGAGAGCAGCACGACGCGCGGCGCGGCCTCGCCGTTGAAGGCGCTCGTCTTCATGTCCTCCACCCACTCCGCCAGCCGCGCCTTGAATTCCCCGATCTTCTCCACACCGCCGAACGACTCATTGAACCCGAACGCCGCGATGATCACGTCCATCTTCTCCCGCGTGAGATGTTGCTTCACCGTCGCAAAATTCTCCGGCCGCGGCTGCAAGTCAGGCTCATCCGCCGACCACGCGAAGTCGCGGATCACCAATTCGAGTTGGGGATGCGCGAGCTGCACCAGCGCCTCGAAGTTCCCAAACCACTGCGCGCGATCGAGCAGCGAATTGCCCACCAGCGCGATGCGATCGCCCTTCTTCAACACCAGCGGCAGCGCCGTCGCCTCCGCCGGCACGCGGTTCGGATTCGGCGCCGTCTTCTCGTAAATCCCAAACTGCGCGAGCGACGGATCAGGCGGCGGTGCTGCCGACGGGACACGAGTATTCTTCGCGTCCCCGCTTTTCTGCGCAAATGCGGCGAGCGGGAGGAGGAAGGCAACGAGGGTGGTTCGAAGGGTCATGGGGAGTGCGGCGTTAGATCAGCAGCCCCAGCGATGCGGTGCAACTCTTGCCGCGAGGATTGACCTCGCCAGCCGCGAAGTGAAATGGTCCCCACCATGTCTGAACACAAAGCGACCATTTCCTGGACCTGCACGGGCCCCGATTTCCTGAAGGGTAAATATTCCCGCGAACACACGTGGACCTTCGACGGCGGTGCGACCGTGCCCGCGTCGCCGACGCCGTCAGTCGTCCCCGCGCCGTGGTCGAATCCGGCGCTCGTCGATCCCGAGGAAGCGTATGTCGCTTCGATCGCGAGCTGCCACATGCTGACCTTCCTGTGGTTTGCCGCGCGCGAGGGATTTGAAGCGGCGAGTTACACCGACGAAGCGGTCGGCGTCATGGCCAAGAACGAACGCGGCGTGCCGTGGGTGAGCACCGTTACCTTGCACCCGCAGATCGCGTGGAGTGGAGCGAAGATTCCGGCCCCCGCCGATCTCGACCGGCTGCATCACCACGCGCACGAGCAGTGTTTCATCGCGAACTCCGTGAAGACGGAGATCACGGTTGCTGCGACGTAGGGTTGCTCCTTGTCCAATCGTAGTCCGGCTGCCCGCCCGGAAGCGACGCGACCAGCGCCCCGAGCGCGCAGGCCCGCCCGAGGGTCGCGGCGTCTTCGCCCGGGGCGGTAAGCAACCCATCCACGAGCGCGGCGGTGAACGCATCGCCAGCACCAATCGTGTCGCAAACCACCACCGGAGGAGCCGCCGCCGTCACGCAGACTCCGTCATTCCACAGCACCGCGCCACGCTCGCCACCCGTGACGCAGATCCGGCGGCGACCCGCGGCATCGGCGAGCGCCTCGATCGCGGGGAGGACGCTTCCCGGCCACGCTTCGGACTTCGCAGCGCGACCGCTGAGCACTTCGAGTTCGTGTTCGTTCAACTTGATCCAGTCAGCGCGCGCGGCGAGTGAGAGGACGCTCTCGCGGTCATCAAAAGGCGCGCGGAGATTAACGTCCATGACGCGCAGCACCGACGGTGTGGCGAGGAGTTCATCGAGCGTATCGCGATTCGCCGCCGTGCGCGCCGCCAGCGAGCCGAACACGATGGCCTCGGCCCCGGGAACGGCGGCCCGCCATTCGCCCGTGCCGCCGATATCATCCCACGCAACGCCTTCCTCGATGGTGTAGGAAGGCTGTCCGGCGGCGCTGAGGGTCACGGTGACGATCCCGGTCGGAAGTCGGCGATGGCGCGCGATAAACTCGGTATTCAAGCCGCGCGCCACGAGGTAGCTGAGCATTTCATCGCCGAGCGCATCCGCCCCGACGGCGGAGATCATCCGCGGTTCAGCGCCGAGCCGCGCGAGGTGATAAGCGACATTGAGCGGCGCGCCGCCCGGGAGTCGGCCCGTCGGCAGGCAATCCCAAAGAACTTCGCCAAAACAGAGGATGCGGTGGGGGGGACGCTGGCTCATACGCACTGCCTCGATAACAGACTTACCGTGGGTAGGCGAACTCCTAAGGAACGATGCAGATCAGCCTGGGTAGCCGCTGCGCCCTCACCGCGCGAAAACGCGGCCTCGCGAGGATCAGTAGGTTTCCACCGGCGAGCGTTTCCCATCGTCCGGGCTGCGCTGCGCGGCCAGCTCGGCACCGAGCGTGGCCACCCGCAGATCCCACACTTCGGCGTCGCGCCGCCGGAATTCCTCTTCGGTGAATGCGTCCGGCGGCACGAGCTTCGCCTTGAACGCCGCGACGTTTGCCAGCGCGCGATCCAATTCCGCCCGCGGAACGCCCGACAAAAAACCGTGCGCACGGGCCACCATCTCGACGCGGTGACAGATCATCGCCACGTCGTTGCCCGCGTTGATCGCGGTGTGGATCACCTTCTCCAAGCCGCTCTCCCCTTTCCCATACGGTTCGAGGATCGCCCCCATGTCGAGGTCGTCGGTCATCACCAATCCACGAAAACCCAGCTCGCCCCGCAACAGATCGGTGATCACCGGCCGCGAGAGCGACGACGGCACTCCCGATGCATCGAGCGCGGGATAAAACGCGTGACCGATCATCATGGAATCCACGACGTTGCCGGCGCATTTTTCCTCGCTGGAAAAATGGTGAAAGACCGCGAGCTCGTGCGCCTCCAGTTCGGCACGGGAAAGATCGATCGTCGGCAGCTCGTGATGCGCGTCGATCCCGGCTCGCGAGTAGCCGGGGAAATGTTTGCCACAGCTCCGAATCCCCTCCCCGCGAAGGCCGCGATTGAAAGCGCCCGCATTGCGCTCCACTTGCGCGACATCATTGCCGTAGCAGCGGCCGCGGAGCGAGTTATCCGCCTCGTCGTCGAAGGAAATATCGAGCACCGGACAGAGGTCGAGATTGAAGCCGAAGATGCGCAGCAACCGTCCGGTGACGCAGCCATGCCGTTCGATCAGGGCAGCGTCGCCCTTGTCCCGCAGTTGGTTCGCGTTCGGCGGTTCATTCCCGACCAGCTTCAAGCGTGACACGCGCCCACCCTCCTGGTCGATCGTGATGATCGGTTCGACTTCACTCAGTTCGCGCAGATCGTCGATCAACTTCCGAAGCTGCTTGGGGGTTTGAATATTGCGCCCGAAGAGGATGAACGCGCCGGGCTGAATGCGGCGGAAAGTGGCCGCCGTGTCGGCGTCGAGTTCGGGCCCCGGGATACCGGTCATGAGGAGCTGGCCAAGGGAGGATTGCGACATGGATGAATGCTTAAGCAAAGAGATGCGGAACGCAAAGACCGCGCTTGCGCTGGCTGCAATCCCCTTCACCATTTCCGCCCCATGCGCCTCGGCCTTTACGGCGGAACCTTCGACCCGATCCACCACGGACATCTCATCCTCGCTCGCGAGGCGATCGAGAAGCTGGAACTCGACCAGGTCGTCTTCATTCCCGCCGCGCTTTCACCCCACAAGCTCTCGAGCTCACCGGCGGCCGCCGAGGTGCGCCGCGCCATGGTCGCCGCCGCGATCGCCGGGGAGCCGCGCTTTGCCTTGGACGATTCCGAGATCCACCGCGCCGGCCCGAGTTTCACGATCGATACCGTCGAACAAACGCGAGCGGCGCATCCCGACGCGGAGATCTATTATTTCATCGGCGAGGATAACGTGGCCGCCCTCCACACCTGGCGGCGCATTGACGACTTGCGGCGGCTCGTCCGTTTCGTCGTCTTCGGCCGGGGTGACGAATCCACGCCCGGCGAGTTTCCGCGCCTCTCCCGCCGCATCGACATCTCGGCGACCGCAATCCGCAGCCGGGTTGCACGCGGCCAATCCATCCGCTATCTCGTTCCCGAGTCGGTGCGCACCCTCATCGACGAACATCACCTCTACCAGGACCCCATCCATTAAAGCTGAACAACTCGCCCGCCTCTGCGCCTCGATCGCCGCCGACAAAAAAGCCGAAAACATCGTTGCGATCGACCTCCGGGCGATCTCGACGTTCACGGATTTTTTCGTCATCTGCTCCGGCACTTCCGAGCCGCATTTGAAGGCGATCGCCAGCGAGCTTCATGACCGCCTGAAGGAGGAACACAACGTCACCCCGATGGCCACGGATGGCTATCCGATGAGCCAGTGGGTCGTGGCCGATTACACCGACGTGGTGGTCCACATCTTCAACGAAGAAAAGCGGGCCTTCTACAGCCTCGAAGACCTCTGGGGCGACGCACCCCGCCTAAAACTCACGCTTTAGCACGCTCGCGTTTTCTCGGATGTCTCTGCTCGTCGAAACTGACGTTTGCTGCCCGTGGTGCGGGGAATATTACCCCACCACGATCGACACCTCCCAAGGCGATCACAGCACGATCGAGGATTGCGCGGTCTGCTGCCGGCCCATCGAGTTGACGGTGGCTTGCGAGCCGGCGGAATTGGGCTCGGTCGAAGCGGCGCGCGGCTAAAGCGATGCGCGTCGAAGTCATCAATACCGGCACCGAGTTGCTGCTCGGAAACGTGATCAACACGCACCTCAAGCTTTTCGCCGAGGCAATTTTTCCGCTGGGGCTGCGCATCGAGCGGCAGGTCACCGTCCCGGATGGCAACGCGATTCGAGATGCTCTGGCGGAATCCTTTGAGCGCGCGGAGATCGTGTTTGTCACCGGCGGACTCGGCCCCACGACCGACGATGTCACCCGCGAGATCACCGCCAACCTGCTCGGCACGACCCTGGTCCATGACGAAGAAGTCATGCGGGCCATCACCGCGCGTTTCGCCCGACGCGGACTGAAGTTGAGCGACCGAGTGGCGCTCCAGGCGTTGCGGCCGCGGGGAGCGACGGTGCTTCCAAATCCCAACGGCACCGCTCCCGGCCTCTATTTTCCAGCGAATCCAGGTCGGCGCTCGCCTCATCTTTTCCTCCTGCCCGGTCCGCCGCGGGAGCTGCGGCCGATGTTTCACGATGGCGTGTTGCCAATCCTCGAACGGGTCCTGCCTCCCCGCCCCGCCATGCAAATGCGCACCTATCGGCTCGCGGGCCTGGGTGAATCGGGCGTCGAGGAACTCGTGGGCGAACCGCTGCTCGCCCTCGGCCTGGAGCTCGGCTACTGCGCGCGACCGGGAGAGGTCGATCTTCGCACGATCGGCGCCCCGGAAACCCTCGACCGGGCACACGCAATCATCACCGCGAAACTCGGCGCGTACATTATCTCGGAAGACCTGCGCGCGCTCGAGCAGGTCATCGTCGATCTGCTCACCGTGCGGCGCGAGACCGTGGCCACGGCGGAGTCGTGCACCGGCGGCTCTCTCGCGAATCGCCTGACCAACGTGGCCGGCGCGTCGGCGGTTTTTGTCGAAGGCTTCGTCACCTATGCGAATGAAGCAAAGGTGCGAGCGCTCGGGGTGAATGAGGCCGCGATCGAGGAACACGGCGCGGTCAGCGCCGTGGTGGCGCAGGCCATGGCGGAAGGCGCGCGCCGGGCCGCGGGAGTCGATCACGCTCTCGCCACGACCGGGATTGCCGGGCCGGGCGGCGGGTCCGAGGAAAAACCCGTGGGCACCGTGTTCATCGCGCTCGCCACGAAGCTCGGCCCGACCATCGTCGAACGGCATCGCTTTCCGACCGATCGCGAAACCTTCAAGTTTCTCGTCACCCAAACGGCGCTCAATCTCCTCCGCCGGCAGCTCCTCGGCCTGCCCGCGACTGGCTAGGGTGTGTTTGTAAACTCGGTCCGGAGTCGCTCGGCATCCGGCGGGTGGGCAGCGCGTCGTCGCTCTCGCGGTCCTTTGCGGGGTTCGCTTCAGCGGGCAAGAACCTGCGCTGCTTTCGCCCGCTCTGGCACTGCGGCTGAGAGAATGTACCGCAAGTCGGAAAAGCGAGCCGCAGATGAACGCGGATAAAACGCAGATTCAGAAAAACTGCCCACGGAGATCAGCGGCGCTGCGCGCCAATGGACTTAGGTACCTCTCGACGCTCAGCCGCCGGCGTAGGATTGTTGCTTTGCCCACCAAACGGCGCTCTCCTTTCAGCCTGCCATGACTCACGAGCAACAACGCGCTGCCTACCTCACCCGCCGCCAGTTCTTCGCCCGCTCCGCCACGGGGATCGGTGCGGCGGCGCTCGGGTCGCTGCTCAGCCGTGACGGTTTTGCGGCGGTGCCGAAGGTCCCGGGCGCCCGGCGCGTGGACGGCCTCGAGGGGCTGCCGCATTTTCCGCCGAAGGCGAAGCACGTGATCTATCTGCTGCAAAATGGGGCGCCGCCGCACCTCGACATGTTCGACTACAAGCCGGAGATGGAAAAATTTCGCGGGCAGGAAATCCCGGCATCGATCCTCGGGGGCAAGCGCTTTTCGACGATGACGGCGAATGTGAAGCAGAAGTTGGTGCTGCCGCACTTCACGGGGTTCAAGCAATACGGGAAGAATGGCGCGTGGTTCTGCGACTTCATCCCGCACATGGCGTCGATCGCGGATGACCTGTGTTTGGTGAAGTCGATGCACACCGAGGCGGTGAATCATGCGCCGGCGATCTCCTTCTTTCTGACCGGAGCGGAATTGCCCGGACGGCCGAGCATGGGGGCGTGGGCGACGTATGGGCTGGGAACGGAGAGCGAGGAAATGCCTGGCTTTGTGGTGATGACGTCGCGCGACAAGGAGGCGTCGTGCGGGCAGATCTTTTACGACTTCTATTGGAGCGCGGGCTTTTTGCCGTCGAAGTTTCAGGGCGTGCGTTTCCGGGGGAGCGGCGATCCGGTGCTGTATCTGTCGAACCCGGACGGGATGTCGCGCGAGGTGCGGCGCGGGTTGCTCGATGAACTGGCGAAGCTGAACGAGGAGCACTACGCGGAGTTTGCCGATCCGGAAATCCAGACGCGGATCGCGCAGTACGAGATGGCATACAAGATGCAGGCGAGCGTGCCGGAGTTGATCGACTTTTCCACCGAGAGCGCGGAGACGCTGGCGATGTATGGGCCGGATGTGAAGCGGGAGGGATCGTTTGCCTACAACTGCCTGATGGCGCGCCGGCTGGTGGAACGCGGGGTGCGCTTCGTGCAGTGCTTCCACGCGGGATGGGATCATCACAATAATCTTTCGACGCAATTCCAGATCCAGTGTCGCGACACCGATCAGCCGAGCGCGGCCCTGGTGAAGGATCTCAAGCAACGCGGCCTGCTCGACGACACGCTCGTCATCTGGGGCGGTGAATTTGGACGCACGCCTTTCATTCAAGGGGACATCAAAGACACGAAACGCTGGGGCCGTGATCATCATCCGTATGCCTTCACCACATGGATGGCGGGCGGCGGATCGAAGCCTGGGGTGATCCATGGCGAGACGGATGAGTTCGCCTTCAACGTGGCGAAGGACCCGGTGCATGTGCATGACTTCCAGGCCACCGTGATGCACCTGCTCGGCATCGATCACGAGAAGCTCACGTTCCGTTTCCAAGGCCGGCAATTCCGGCTCACCGATGTGCACGGCAAAGTGGTGAAGCCGCTGCTGGCCTAGATCGCCGGGTGGACTCGTGCTCCGTTGACGCCGCTTGATTTCGCGGCGCCCGCGCACTGTGATCGCGGGATGTGCCCGTCCCCCACTTCACTCGCTTTTCTCATCGCAGTTTCGCTCCCAGCGTTCGCCGCTCCTCCGGTCAGTATCGCACCGCTCGACGAAGCGCGGCGACCGCTAAACCTCGGATTTGAAGAAGGAACGCTGAACGATTGGACGGCGACCGGTGAGGCATTCAAAGGCCAGCCGATCAAGGGGCCGATCGACGCGAATCGTCCGTTCGGCGGGGGCAAAGTGTCGAATCACCAAGGCGAATATTGGATCGGGGGCTATGAGAAACTACGGGATGAACCGAAGGGCGCGCTGACCTCTGCGCCGTTCAAGGCGACGCAGCCGTGGGCGAGTTTTTTGATTGGCGGCGGCTCGCTGCCTGGCACGCGCGTGGAGATCGTGACGAAGGATGATGGCAAGGTGATCCACGCCGCGCGTGGCGTGAATCAGGAGAACATGGCGCGATCGGTCGTCGATTTGCGAAAGTTTGCCGGGCGCGAGATTTTCATCCGCCTCGTGGATGATGAGACGCCGGGCTGGGGCCATGTGAATTTCGACGACTTCGTCTTTCACGCGGAGGAGCCGAAATTCGAGAATGCGATCGCGCCGGTGAAGCCATCCTCGCCGGCCGGACCGGTGGATGAACTCAAGTTCGCCGGATTGCCGCCAGAGCAGGCGGCGAAGGAGATGACGCTGCCGCCAGGCTTTTCGGTGAAGCTCTTCGCGGGCGAGCCGGACATCGTGCAACCGATCGCCTTCTGCCTCGATGACCGCGCGCGACTGTGGGTGGTGGAAGGAATGACGTATCCGAAACGTGCGCCCGAAGGCGAAGGCCGCGATCGAATTCTTGTCTTCGAGGACGCCGATGGTGACGGGCGTTTCGACCGGCGCACAGTCTTCGCGGAGAAGCTGAATTTGGTGAGCGGCATCGAGGTCGGATACGGCGGTGTGTTTATCGGCGCGGCGCCGAATCTGATGTTCATCCCGATCGCGGATGGCGATGCACCGAAGCCCGCTGGGCCCCCGCAAACCCTCCTCGATGGCTGGGGCTTTCAAGACACGCACGAGACGCTGAACACCTTCACATGGGGACCGGATGGCTGGCTCTACGGCTGCCACGGGGTCTTCACGAAATCGAACGTCGGCGCGCCCGGGAGCGCGGATGCGAAGCGGGTGCCGATCAATGCTGGCGTCTGGCGCTTCCATCCGGTGCGCCATGAGTTCGAAGTCTTCGCGGAAGGCACGAGCAACCCGTGGGGTCTCGACTTCGATGCGCGCGGGCAGTGCTTCGTCGAGGCCTGCGTGATCCCGCATCTTTTCCACATCATCCAGGGCGCGCGCTATCACCGGCAGGCGGGCGCGCACTTCAATCCCTTCATCTACGACGACATCAAGACGATCGCCGATCACCGGCATTTCCTCGGCGCGACGCCGCATGGCGGCAACAACCGCAGCGACGCGGCGGGCGGCGGGCACGCGCACGCCGGGCTGCTCGTCAGCCAGAGCGAGTCGTGGCCCGCGGAGTTTCGCGGGCGAATGTTCATGAACAACATCCACGGCGCGCGGATCAACGCGGACATTCCCAAGCGCGCGGGCAGTGGGTTCGTGGCGCATCACGGCGCGGACTTCATCCGCTTCAATGATCGCGCGAGCCAGATCATCAACCTGCTGGAGGATCAGGATGGCTCGGTGTTCATGATCGACTGGTATGATGTAAATCAATGCCACCGGTCTCAGCCCGAGACGCATGACCGGAGCAATGGGCGCATTTTCAAGGTGGTGTATGGCGGGCGGAAAACGACACCGGTGGATCTCGCGAAGAAGAGCGACAGCGAGCTCGCCGCTCTCGTGACCGGCACGAACGAATGGCTGTCGCGGCACGCGCGGCGGCTGCTCGCGGAGCGCGCGGTGCGGGGGAAAATCGCGCTGCCCGACATGGAGAAGGCCACGCGCGAAGCGGCACCGGCGGCTGCTTTGCGTGCGCTGTGGGCACTCCACGCGACTGGGAATCTCATCGAGGCGCTCGCGCTCGATCTTCTGAACGAACGTGCCGGGCGCGAGGACATCACGGCGTGGACGGTACAAATCGTGTGTGAGCGCCCGCCGTCGGACGCCATGCGCACCCGGCTCGCGCAACTCGCGAAAGAAACGAAGTCGGCGGTGACGCGTCTCTATCTCGCGAGCGCGGCGCAGCGGCTGCCGGTCGAGCAGCGGCTCGTCTTGCTCGAACCGCTGCTCCAGCGCGCCGAAGACGCGAACGATCCCAACCTTCCCCTGCTCGAATGGTACGCGCTCGAACCCGTCGTCGCGAAGGACCCGGCCGCGGCCGCGGCGTTGCTTGAGAAGGTCGCATTCCCGCAGGTGCGCGAGTTCATCGCGCGCCGGCTCGCGGCAGTAGCCCAGGCGGGGAACTGACAGGCAGCTGGCCAGTGCTCCCCGGAGGTTACACGCAGCTCGCCTCGACCCAGCGCAGATACCCAGGCAAGCCATCCGTCACGCGCAGGCTCACGATCTCGGGCACCTCGGACGAATGCAGCGCCTTGATCCGCGTCTCGAGCTGCGGATACCGGCCGATCGTCGTCTTCAGGATCATCATCACCTCGCCCGCCGTCTCCACCTTGCCCTCCCACCGATAGATCGACTCGACACCGGGGACGATATTCGCGCACGCGGCGAGCCGCTCCTCGACGAGGACCCGCGCCGCGGCGCGCGCCTTTTCCGCATCGGGCCAGGTGGTGAGAACGACGAGGACTTCTTCGGCCATATTGCTCACGCGACCGCCGGCACCGCGGCTTGCTGCCGCACGATCCAGCCGCCGCCGAGCACTTCATCCCCGCGATAACACACCGCCGCCTGACCGGGCGTCACCGCGCGCTGCGGGGTGTGCAGGCGGACGCGGGCGGTTCCATTTTCACCGGGGAAAACCGTCGCTGCCGCGCCGGGATGCCCGTAGCGGATTTTCACCGTGACCTCGAACGCATCCGCAGACGGCGCGTGCCACATCGTGTGGTCGATCTCAAATTCCCCCGTGATCAAATCTTCGGCCTCACCGACGATCACGCGGCTCGTCGCCGGGTCGATATCGATTACATACATCGGGCGCGGGCTGCCGCCGGGCAGGCCCTTGCGCTGGCCGATGGTGAAAAGCTCGATGCCCTCATGGTCCGCCACGCGGTTCCCCGCTTTGTCGTAGATGCCGCCGCGATGAAACTCATGCTCGCCGAGATGGGAGCGGAGGAACGCTTTGTAATCATTCCCCGGCACAAAGCAGATCTCCTGGCTGTCCACTTTGTCAGCGACCTTCAGCCCGAGCTCATGCGCGATCTTGCGAATCGCCGGCTTCTCCATCTCACCGAGCGGGAAGAGCGTCCGCGAGAGCTGCGCCTGCCGCAGGCTGAAAAGAAAATACGACTGATCCTTGCGCGGATCCTTCCCCCGCCGCAACACCGACCTGTCGGCGTGGTGCTCCACGATCGCGTAGTGCCCCGTGGCGATGAAGTCCGCGCCGACCGACTTCGCCTTTCCCCAGAGGTTGCCGAACTTCACCTTCTCATTGCACATCACGCACGGGTTCGGCGTGCGCCCGTTGCGGTATTCGTCGGTGAAGTAGTCGATCACCGTGCGCTCGAAATTCACCGACTCATCCACGACGTAATGCGGGATGCCCAGCGCGTGCGCCACGCCGCGCGCATCGGCGATCGCCTGCGGGCCGCAGCACTTGTCCTCGGCTCGCGAGATGCAGTCCTGCGGCCACACCTTCATCGTCACGCCCACCACATCGTAACCCTGTTGCTTGAGCAGGTAGGCGGCGACGGAGCTATCGACTCCGCCACTCATGCCGATGACGACGCGGGTGGACTTTGGGTTCATGGGAAAAAGGCCGCGGAAGGTAGGCGCGAAGCGGCGGAGTGTCCAGCGGAGCTTCAGGCGGGAAGGAGGCTGTCGAGAGAGGGGCACGAGGCTGAGCGCAACTCCATTTTCAACGGAAATCCGGAGAACACCGGGGGAATGCTATACCACTCTCTGTGGGGGCATGGATTTTCATCCGACCACAAGATATTGTGCTTGCCGTCTCGCTGGTCGATTTTAGGCTTGGCCTCGTTTCGCTCCCCATTCACTCGAAAAATCCCCATGTATCTCAAGTCACTCGAACTCTTCGGCTTCAAGTCCTTCGCCCCCAAGACGATCATGAATTTCCACCGGGGCGTGACCGCGGTGGTCGGCCCGAATGGATGCGGCAAATCCAATGTGCTCGACGCGATCCGCTGGGTGCTCGGCGAGCAATCAGCCAAGGCGCTCCGCGGCGGGGAAATGGCGGATGTCATTTTCTCCGGCACCGATTCGCGCGCAGCGGTGGGCATGGCCGAGGTCACGATGACTTTCGACGAATGCGAGGAGGCGCTCGGGCTCGACTGGCATGAGGTGGCGATCACGCGCCGCGTCTTCCGGGACGGCGGGTCGGAATATTTGCTGAACAAGACGCCGTGCCGGCTGAAGGACATCCACCAGATGTTCATGGATACGGGCATCGGGCGGACCGCGTATTCCATCATGGAGCAAGGCAAGATCGACATGATCCTGTCGTCGCGGCCGGAGGATCGGCGCGCGATCTTCGAGGAGGCGGCGGGCATCACGAAATACAAGTCGCAGAAGAAGGAAGCGCTGCGGAAGCTGGAGGCGACGGACGCGAATCTTTTGCGGCTCGCGGATATCATCAAGGAGGTGAAGCGGCAGATCGGTTCGCTCCAGCGGCAGGCGGGCAAGGCGCGGCGGTATCAGTCGCTGATCGGCGACTTGAAGATGCTGGAGACGCACGCGGCGAAGCGGCAGTTCGACATGCTGGAGGAACTGCGCGCGGCAGCGACTGCGCAACACGCGGAGCTCTCCGATCGGCAGATCGAATGCGAGCAGGAGATCGAAAGCCAGGAGTCGCAGGTGAGCGTGCAGCGCGCCGCGCTGGAGGAGATGGAGCAGCGCGCGAATCAAGCGCGGCAGGCCGTGGGCGAGCTGCGCACGCGAATTTCAAATCACGAAAACCGGATCGTTTTCAACGAAGAGCGGGCCGCGGAATTCACGGGATTGGTCGAGCGCTACCGCAGCGATGTCGCCGCGGGGGAGGAGAAATTCCGCATCGCCGAGACGCAGCTCCACGACACCGACATCGAGCTGGAGCAGATCACCACGCTGCTCGCCAGCGAGCTGCGGCTCCTCGAGGAAACGCAGGCCGCGACGGCCGCCCTCACTGGCCAGCGGCAGGCGGCGGAGAGCACGATTGCTCAAATCGCCAACGACTCCGCGCGGATTGAGAGCCGCGTGAGCGGATTGCGCGGACAGATCTCGGGGGTGACGCAGCAACGCGACGGCGCCGAGGCGCGCCTGAACATCCTCTCGGGCGAACTCGAGCAACTCACGTTTGCCTTCGCGGAATTCACGGACCGACTGCGCGACACGCAGGCGGAACT
>JANOAZ010000073.1:0-4672 GCA_031411395.1 Chthoniobacteraceae bacterium | reverse complement strand
CGGCGTGACGGTGATGATTACGCCGGGCGGATTCATCGGCTTTTCGCAGGCGGGGATGCTCTCGCCCGAGGGCCGATGCGCGGCGTTCGATGCGTCGGCGAGTGGCTTTGTCCGGGGCGAAGGCGCGGGCATGGTTTTGCTAAAGCGAATGTCTCAAGCGGTCGCGGACGGCGATCCGATCCTCGGCGTCATCCTCGGCACCTCGATCAATCAGGACGGCCACACGAACGGCATCTCGCTTCCGAGCCCTGAAGGCCAGGCGCGGCTCATCGTGGATGCGTGCAAAGACGCGGGCGTGGCGCCGTCCGCGATTGGATTTGTGGAAGCCCACGGAACGGGCACCGCGGTGGGCGATCCGATCGAGGCCCACGCGCTCGCGGAAGCCCTTTGCAAAGATCGCCCCGAAGACGCACCGCTCCCGATCGGCTCGTGCAAAACCAATATCGGCCACCTGGAAACCGCCGCGGGCATCGCGGGTCTCGTGAAGGCGCTCCTCGTCCTCAAGCACCGCCAGATTCCGCCCAGCCTCCATTTTAAGACGCCCAGTCCGCACATCGATTTCCTCAAGCTCAAGCTCCGCGTGCCGGCGGTCCTCGAGCCTTTCCCCGAGACGGACGGCGAACGGCTGGCGGGAGTGAATTCCTTCGGATTCGGCGGTGCCAACGCGCACGTCATTCTCGCGGAGCCACCGCGGGCTTCGCATGACGAGCATGGCGAAGCCTGCGACGATCGCGCGTGGCCGATCGTGCTCTCCGCCCGCTCGGAGGAAGCCCTGCGCGGGAGCGCGATGAAACTCGCGGCGTGGGTCACCGAGCGCATCAACGCCAACGGCTCCTCGCCCGTGCTGCCCGACCTCACCTATACCCTCGGCGCGCGGCGCAATCATCACGCGCACCGCCTCACGCTCGTCGCGCGTTCGATGGACGAGCTGACTCAGGAACTCGACGCCTTCGCGATCAAGCAGGACAGCGTCAGGGCGCGCACCTCCTTCACCCCGCGGCCCGAACACGCGCCGCGTGTCGCGTTCGTGATGAGCGGCCAGGGCCCGCAGTGGTGGGGCATGGGCCGCGAGCTGATACAGCACGAGCCGGTCTTTCGGGAAGTGATCGAGCGTTGCGACGCCGCGATGCGCGGGCATGCGCGCTTCTCGCTTTTGGAAGAGCTCGGGCGCACGGAAGACGCATCGCAGATGCACCGCACCGAGATCGCGCAGCCGGCCATCTTCGCGATCCAGGTCGCGCTCGCGGAGCTGTGGAAGTCGTGGGGCGTGCAGCCCGCCGCGGTCGTCGGCCACAGCGTCGGGGAGATCGCAGCCGCATGCGTCGCCGGCGTATTCTCCTTGGAGGAAGGCGCGCGGATCATTGCGTTGCGCGCGCGGTTCATGGATGGCTGCGCCCGCGGCGAAGGGACCATGCTCGCGGTCGGCCTCGGCGAAGAGGAGGCGCGCGCGCTCATCGCCCGGCACGATCGCACGGTCACCATCTCGGCATTCAACGGCCCACGCTCGCTCACGCTCGCCGGTCCCCGCATTTCGCTGGAGGCCATGGTCGCGGAACTCGAGCCGCAGGGCGTCTTCGCGCGCCTCGTGCGCGTCGATCACCCATTCCACCACCCGCTCATGCACCCCGCGTCCGAGGCGCTCGAGACGGCCCTCGCGGATCTCCAGCCGCAGGCGGAGGCGGTCCCTTTTTTTTCCACGGTCACCGGCGATCGTTGTGCCGGCGCGACGTGCGACGCCGGGCATTGGGGACGCGGCATCCGGCAGCCCGTGCAGTTCGCGCCCGCGGTGAATGCGCTTGCCGAATTCGGCGTGGATGTCTGGCTGGAAATCAGCGCGCATCCCGCGCTGGCGCACTCCATCCAGGAATGCCTGGCGGGCCGCGAGGGAACGAAAACGCCCGTGCTTTCCTCCGCCCGCCGCGAACGCGAACACGAGTCCGTGATCGAGACCGCGATGGATCTCCACCGCGCCGGAGTCGCGCTCGACTTCAAGGCGATGACGCCCTCGCGCCGCCTCCTCACGCTGCCCGCCTACGCCTGGGATCGGAGCCGCTGGTGGAACGAATCGCCCGACTGGCGCGAAGGCCGCCTCGCGCCCGGCGGCCGCGGCCTCCTCGACATCCGGACCTCGCGCGCCACGCCGATCTGGACGGCGCGCCTCGACAGCCGGCACATGGCCTTCCTCAAAGATCACAAGGTCGAAAGCCACGTCATCTTCCCCGCCGCGGCCTTCGTCGAGATGGTGATCGAGGCGGGCGCGCAGCTCTTCGAGGGACGCCCGTTCGTGGTGGAGGATTTCGAGATTCGCAAGCCGCTCATCCTCCCCGAGCCCTCCTCGGGAATTCACCTCGAGATTTCCTACGATCCAAACGAGCGCACCTTCGCGATTCAGAGCCGCTTCGAGCAGGGCGCGTCCTGGTCGCTGCACGTCGTCGGCTCGATGCGCGGCGAGCGCACGGAGTCCGCTTTCTCGTCGTCGGCCTTCGAGAGCGTGGCGGATTTGGAGCCCGTGGAAGTGGACGGATTCTACCGCTACATGAGCGATCTCGGGCTGCGTTACGGCGAGGAGTTCCGCCCCATCCGCGAGCTCTCCGCAGGGAAAGGCGAATCGGCGGGACGCGTGGCGCTTTCCGAAACGATCGCGCTCCGGGCGGGCGAGTATCCGATGCATCCGGTGCTGTTCGACGGTGCGCTGCAGACGTTCTCCGCCGGCGCTGCCACCGTGGAAAATCACCGCTCCCGGATGAAGCTGCCGGTGCGTTTTGCGCGCATCCTTTTCCTCCGCTCCCCGGGCGCGTCGGCCCGCGTGCGAGCCAGCGTGATCGAGTGCAATGACCAATTCGTCGAAGGCCGCATCGCGCTTTACGACGACGCCGGCCAGCCGTGCGTGCTCGTCGATGGCTTCCGCGCGATCAGCGTCGCGAACGTGCGCCGGGGTGGGGGAGGCGGAACGCGGGACGTAATCTACCACGTCGATTGGGAGCGGACCCCGCTGGCGATCGCGGCGGTTCCACAACCGCCGCTGCCGCTGAGCCGCCTGCGCGAAGCGGCGCAGCGCGCCCTGGACCAGGTGATCGCGATTCGCGGGCACGACGCTCTCAATGCCGCCGTCGCGGCGGGCGACGTACTTGCCGCCGCGCACCTCGCGCGCGGTCTTCACGCGATCGGGGTCACACCCGGCGCCCGCTTCACCGCGGACTCCCTGCGCGTCGCGACGCCGATGCAGCCGGTCTTCGCGCAGTTGATGAAGAAACTCGCGAAGCGCGGGCTGCTGAAGAAAGCGGGGGCCGGCTACATGGCGACCTCCGCGTTTGCGAGCGCCGCGGAGTCCGCTCCCGAAGCGGTGCGCCGCTTCATTTCCGAGCACCCCGGCCAACTGCCCGAGGCGTTGCTCTGCGCCGGGACTTGCGCCGAGCTCGGCCCGATCCTGCGCGGCGAAAAGGACGCCGTGCAGGTGCTTTTCGCCGGCGCCGGAGCGGAGTTGCTGGAACACTTTTACGGGGACGGCTTGGCCACGAGCCACTGGCTCGCCGCCATCACCGGCGCGGTGAGCGAGTGCGCTCGCGCGCTCCCGGAAGGCCGCGGGCTGCGCATCCTCGAAGTCGGCGCGGGCACCGGCGGCCTCAGCGCTCAGGTGCTTCCGGCGCTCGAGCGCGGACTGCATTCCTACACCTTCACCGATGTCTCGGCCGCGTTCTTTCCCGCCGCGATGCAGAAGCTGGCCGCCTTCCCGGAGGTGGAGACAAAGATTTTCGATCTCGAAAAACCGGGCACTGAGCAGGGCTACGAGCCGGGATCGTTCGACTTCATCATCGGCACGAATGTGCTCCACGCCGTGAGCGACGTGCGCATCGCGCTCGGTCATCTCCACGAGTTGCTCGCTCCGGGCGGCAGCCTCGTCTTCATGGATGTCGCCACGCCGCAGCTTTGGACGGAATCCGTCTTCGGACTCACGAGCGGCTGGTGGCGCTTCACCGATCGCGACCTGCGCACCGTGCATCCGCTGCTCGGGCGCGCGCAGTGGGAAACGCTGCTGCGCGAAACAGGCTTCCCCGAAACCGCATCGATGTCGTGCCTCAAGGGGCCGGAAGGTGAAGGCCAGATCGGACTCTTCGCCCGCAAGCCCTGGCAGGAGGTCGCGGCACTCGTTGACCCGTTCGTCGGGATTCCGGCGGAGAAGAATTGGATCGTACTCTCGGATGAATCCGGCTTGGGAGATCGCCTCGCGGCAAACCTGCGGCGGGCAGGCGTCCGCTGCCGGATCGCGCGGCGCGGCAGGAAATTTGCCATCAAGAAGCACGATGCTTTCACGCTCCGTGCAGAGGCGGCCGAAGACTGGGATCTCCTGCTCCAATCCTGCGCGGACGGCGGCGCGCCGGAGCGGATCGTTTACCTTTGGAATCTCGACGTGCAGGTTTCAGCGGACATCGGCACGACCGCGTTGCTGCACCTGGCGCAAGCGCTCGAACGCGCGCATCCCACGGCGAAGCTCCGCATCGACATCGTGACGCGCGGCGCGCAGCCGGTCGGGCGCGACCTCTCCGCCACCGCGGTCGCGCAGGCCCCGGCCATCGGCCTCTTCCGGGTGATCCGCAATGAGTATCCGAACTTCGTCTGCTGCGGCATCGACCTGCCACCCGCCGCCGCGGCCCCGGATGACTCGCTGCTCTGG
>JANOAZ010000072.1:0-10924 GCA_031411395.1 Chthoniobacteraceae bacterium | reverse complement strand
TTTGGGAACGCACTTGGGAGGGCAACTTCGTTGCCCAGGCGGGGGTGTCTGCGGGCGGCGCACCGCTCCCACCCGCGGACACCCCTCCCACGCGAAACAGAGTTTCGCCCACAAGCGCATTCCCAAACAGAGTTTGGGAACGAGAACGGTTTGTGGGCCAAACCGCAGCCTCCACAGTAAGCCCGCCCATCATGAGCCCCAAGCATTTCTCCACCACCGGCCGCGCCTTGCTTGACCGCCGGCGGTTTCTTTCCGACAGCGCTGTGGCCCTCGGCTCGATCGCGCTGACGAATCTGCTCGGCCTCGACGGCCTGCTCGCCGCGCCAGCGACGGTGATCGATGCGGCGCATCCGTTCGCGCCGCGGGCGCCGCACTTTCCAGCGAAGGCGAAGAATGTGGTGATGATCTTTTGCGCGGGCGCGGTGAGCCAGCTCGAGACGTGGGATTACAAGCCGGAGTTGATCAAGCGCGACGGGAAGCCGCTGGAGGGCGGACCGGCCGTCACATTCCAGGGACCGGCGGGAAATCTCGCGCGTCCGCAGTATGAGTTCCGCCCGCGCGGGCAGACGGGCAAGTGGGTCTCCGACATGATCCCGCATCTCGCGGAACTCACGGACGAGATTGCGTTCGTCCATTCGCTCACGAGCAAAAGCAACACGCACGGACCGGCGGAAAACTTTCTCTCCACGGGCTTCGTGCTCGATGGTTTTCCCAGCATCGGCTCATGGGCGAGTTTCGCGCTCGGCAGCGAAAATCAGGATCTGCCCGCGTATGTGGCGATCCCCGATCCGCGCGGCGTGCCGCAGGCAGGGTCGAACAACTGGGGGCCGGGATTTCTCCCCGCCGTTTTCCAAGGCACGCCGATGAGCGCCCGGGACCCCGTGCGCCATCTCGCGCCGCCGGTGGACATCACCAAAGGCAGCGACGAGGCCGCGCGCGCGCTGCTCCAGCGCATGAACGCGCGCCACCTCGAGCAGCATCCCGGCGACGGCAAACTCGCGGCGCGCATCGCCAGCTACGAACTCGCCGCGCGCATGCAGCTCAGCGTGCCGGAACTCAGCGACCTGAGCACGGAACCCGCGCACATTCTGAAAATGTACGGCGCGGACGACACCTCGAATCCGAACAAGGCGGGCTTCGCGCGCAACTGCATCCTCGCGCGGCGCATGATCGAACGCGGGGTGCGTTTCGTGCAGCTCTTCAACGGTGCGTATGCCAGCGGCGGCGAGCTCAACTGGGACGGCCACAACAAGCTCAAGGAGCAGTACGACAAACACGCCGCGATCCTCGACCAGCCCGCTGCGGCATTGGTTCGCGATCTCAAGCAGCGCGGGCTGCTGGAGGACACGCTCGTCGTCTGGTGCACCGAGTTTGGCCGCATGCCCTTCTTTCAAAAAGGCGCGCAGGGCCGCGATCACAATCCCGACGGCTTCACCTGCTGGATGACCGGCGCCGGCGTGAAGCCCGGCGTGAGCCACGGCGTCACCGACGAACTCGGCCAGAAAGCCATCAAGGACATCCACCCGCTCTACGATTTCAACGCCACGATCCTGCACCTCCTCGGCCTCGACCACGAGCGCCTCACCTTCGAGCACAATGGCGTGCAACGCCGCCTGACCAACGTCGAAGGCCACGTGATCGAGGAACTCCTGAGTTGATCGCGATCTCGGGCGGAAACGCACGATCGTCGGCACCCGCCGCACTTCTCGCTGGCTGCGCCCCGCTACGACTGCCGGTCGCCGCCTTCGCGCATTAGGAAGTCTTCACGAAGTATAGTGTGCACTATGCTTTGCGGCCCTGATTGAAGCTGCGGATGACCAAATCATCCGTGCGCAAACTCATCAGCGAACCAGTGTGGCCAAAGCTGGAAGCTGCAAAGCATTCCGCCGCGGTTTGCCTCGTCTCCGCTTTCCTGATCGCCAGCAATTCGTGAACGCGGCTTAGCGCGAGCGGGCGACGAATTCGCTCAGCGCTTCGAGGTTCCGGCTGAACACCTCGCTGGCGATGAACTTCTCATCCGCCTGAAATTTCGGCTGCCCGACGAGCATCGTTCCGGCGGTGTACGTGCTCATCCATCGGCCCTCCGCATCGAGGCCGCGCACGATCCCGGTGATCTGCGCCGCGGTCAGTGGCGGCGTCGCAGGCGCGCCTTTTCCGGACTTGGCGGCGGTGAGTGCGGCTTCGATGGAGTCGATGCGTGATTCCGTCTTCCAGCCGTAGTGCTGCGGCACATTCGCGTCGTCGTGGGTCAGCTTGTAATCGCTGGTCATGTAGAGCGGCTTGTTGGTCTTCAGTTCGTAGTAACGCGAGAGTCGCCCGTCGGGCAGGAGCGAGCGTTTGAGGTAGGCGAGTGCGCGGGGAATCGGCTCGAGATACTTCGCGTCGCCGGTGAGCCGATGGATGCGGAGCAGCGTCTCGAGGGCGTCCATCGATTCACGACCCGCGATGGCCGGTGGCTCAAACTTCCGCGCCCAGATCGGCCTCATTTTCAAATCGTACTGCTGCGCCCAGGCCGGCTGCGGCTCCGGCATTTGCGCGAGGATCAGGAAATCTCCCAGCCGCGCGAGTGCTGCGCGGCAGCGTTCATCTTTGTAAATCTCCCACGCATCGAGGAGCACGCGCGAAACACTTCCCGCCAGGTCGTCGTTGAGCGTGGGCATGTCCCAATAATCTTTGACGCGATTCTCGGTCTGCCAGTCGTAGTCGGGATACTGCGCCTTCACGACCGGCGCGGCCGGCACAGGCCCGCTCCACACCTGCGGAAAGGCGCCGCTGGCGAATTGCGCCGCGAGCAAGGCTTTGCGCGCCACTTCGGAAGCTTCGTGGATTCCCTGATGTTTGGATTTCAGCGCGCGGTCGGCGTGCATGAGCAACCGCAATGCGCCCTGCGAGATCCCGTCGTCGAGCGTCGAGTAGTTGCGGCCGCGGCCTTTGCCATTGCGATACTGTGAGACGTGCGAGCCCTTCGGATCGAAGTCCACGCAGTTTGCCCAACCGCCCGACGCAAGCTGACCGTACGCGAGCGCCTCCGCCGCCTCGCGAGCGCCGTCGAGATAGAACGAATCACCGGTGGCCTCGAACGCTTTCAGAAAAGCCAGCCCGACGGTCGGCGTGCCCGGTGGTTGCACCCAGATTTGTTCCGGCGTCGCCTTGCCCTCACCCCAGCGCCGCGTGAGGTCGGGCGAGTAGTAATAGACGTAGCCGCCATGCGAGGCGGCCTTGGTGCGAAAGAACACGGTCGCCCTCTGCATCGTGGCCTTCGCTTCGGCGGGCGAGACGTTCTCCGCCGCAAACGCGGGGGTGGCGAAGACGAGCGCGAGTGCCAGGCGCACAGCGGGAGCGATGGGATTGATCATGGGAATGGGGTGAGAACGACCCGATTTCGGGCCGTAAGAAAGTGGCCGAGAGTCGCCCTGGAGGGAAGCGCTCCGTCGCGTCCGAGTCCCGTTCCACGGCCCCGCCGGAGCGGGGCCCTCCACGCTCAGAGCATCTTCTCGACAAACACCCGGCTTTCGAAAAACGAAAAGTCGCCGAGTTGTTCGCCCGTGCCGATGAAACGGGTCGGGATCGAGAGCTCATTTTGGATCGAGATCACCACGCCGCCTTTGCCGCTCCCGTCGAGCTTGGTCACGATCAGCCCGGTCAGTCCCGTGGCGGTGTGGAATTCCTTGGCCTGGCGCACCGCGTTGCTCCCGGTCGTGGCATCCACCACGAGCAGCGTTTCATGCGGCGCCGAGGGATCGGCCCGCGCGAGGATCCGTTTCACCTTGGCGAGTTCGCCCATCAGGTTCGTTTTCGTGTGCAGCCGCCCCGCGGTGTCGCAGATCAGGTACTCGATGTTCTCCCGATCGGCGCGCTGATACGCGTCGAAGCATACCGCCGCCGGGTCGCCGTTATATTGCCCTTGCACAATCCCGCAGCCGATCCGATCCGACCATACCCCGAGCTGCTCGATCGCCGCCGCGCGAAATGTATCCGCCGCCGCGAGCAGCACGCTGTGGCCTTTTTGTTTGAGGAAATACGCGAGCTTCGCGGTCGAGGTCGTCTTGCCGGTGCCGTTCACGCCCACGACCAGGATCACCTTGGTCTTCGATGCCAGCGGCCGCAGCGCGAGCGTGTCGCGCGGCAGGACTTTCAGGATCTCCTCGCGCGCCACCGTCACCACGCTCTCCGCGGTCAACGGTTCCTCGCGCGCGCGGAGCACTTCCAGGATGCGCTGGGTCATCGGCACGCCGAGATCGGAGCGGATCAGCGCCTCTTCGAGTTCGTCCCAATCCACCGGTCGGCCGGTGAACTTCTGGATCAGCGATTTGAAGAATCCGAAAGCCATCCTAGGCAGACCTCCGGTAAAAGCCGCAGATGCACGCGGATGAAACGCAGATGAAGAGGAACGCCCGGGTTTTCATCTGCGAATATCTGCGTTCATCTGTGGCTGAATTCAGCGCTCCGGCCGCTTTAAGCCTTCCCGCGCCGGCCGGGTTAGTTCGCCTTTCACGCGGTCGAGAATGCCGTTCACAAAGCCGCCTGACTTTTCGGCCCCGAACCGTTTTGCAATCTCGATTGCCTCGTTGATCGCGATCACTGGCGCGATGTCCGGGCAGTAGAGGAGTTCGTAGATTGCCAGCCGGAGAATGTTCCGATCGACCGCCGCGATCCGGTGCAGCTCGTAATTTGCCGCGTATTTTTTGATCCGCGCATCGATCTCCGCGATGTGCGTCTGGACGCCCGTGACGAGTTGCTCGGTGAAGGTGCGTGTCGAAGCGGACACCTGCTTTTTGTCCGAGCCGATGCGCAGTTCCCAGAAGTCCTTGTTGCCCGCCGGTTCCTGTCCCGCGTTTAGGTCTGCCTGGTAGAGAAACTGCACCGCGGCTTCGCGGCCTTCGCGTCGTTTGCCCATGGGAAATCAGCGCAGGCCGGCGCGCGCTTCGGCCATGATTTGCACCATCCGCGCCGCCACCCGCGCCGCCTCGGTGCCACGGTTGAGTTCATCCTCCATGCAGCGTTTCCGCGCCTGTTCGGCATTCTTCACGAGGAGGACTTCGTGGATGACGGGCAGCCTGAAAGCGAGCGCGATCTGCTGGAGCGAATTGGTCACCGCTGCGCCGATGAGCGCCGCGTGTTGCGTCTCGCCTTCGATGATCACGCCGAGGGCGATGATCGCGTCGATGTCCTTTTTCCCGGCGAGTTCCTGGACGAGCAGGGGAATCTCAAACGCCCCCGGAACGGTGAAATGCATGACCTGAAAATTGGGGGAGATCGCCCGCAACTCGTGCTCCGCATGTTCGCTCAAGCCGGTCACGAATTCGCGATTGTACTCGCTCGCCACGAGCGCAAACGTGCGCCTTTGGCTCACCTGGCGCGGACGGGATGGCAGGACGTTGGACATGCGGGCGGGCAGGGTAGCGCGGGCGTGCTCTGGCGCAAGGGGGAAGGGGTGGGGAAAGGTATGAGGTATGAGGTATGAGGTATGAGTTATGAAATGAAGCGCCGGGAAACCCGGTCTTTTTTCATACCTCATACTTCATACCTCATACCTTTCCTCACAGCAGATGCCCCATCTTCGCCTTTTTCGTTTCCAGATACTTGAGATTGTGCGGATTCGGGATCGCCTTGATCGGGACCACTTCGACGATCTTCAGCCCGTATCCCTCGAGGCCGATGACCTTCTTCGGGTTGTTGGTCAGGAAGCGCATCTTCCGGATTCCGAGATCGAAGAGAATCTGCGCGCCCAGGCCGTAATCGCGTAGCTCCGGGGCGAAGCCGAGCTTGATGTTCGCCTCGACCGTATCGAGCCCTTCCTCCTGGAGTTTGTATGCGTGGATTTTCGCCGGCAGGCCGATCCCGCGGCCCTCCTGCCGCATGTAGAGGAGCACGCCGGCGCCGGCCGTTTCGATCTGCTGGAGCGCGCGGTGCAGTTGATTCCCGCAGTCGCAGCGCAGCGAGCCAAAGACATCGCCGGTGAGGCACTCACTGTGCACCCGCACGAGCGTCGCCTTGCGCGGGGAGATCTCGCCTTTGACCAATGCAAGATGATGCCCGCCGTCCACCACCGACCGGTACATGTGGAGCACGAAATCGCCGTAGTCGGTCGGCAGATTGATCACCTGCTCGAGCTCGACGAGCCTTTCGCTGCTCCGGCGAAAGGCGATCAGGTCGCGGATGCTGCACAGTTTCAGGCCATGTTTCTTGCGAAATTTCAGCAACTCGGGGAGCCGGGCCATCGTCCCATCGGCGTTGAGGATTTCGCAGAGCACGCCAGCGGGTTGCAGCCCCGCCAGGCGCGCGAGGTCCACGCTCGCCTCGGTGTGGCCGGCGCGCCGGAGGACGCCGCCCGCCTTGGCGCGCAGAGGGAAGACGTGCCCCGGTTGCACGAGGTCGCCGGGTTTCGCCTTGGGATCGACGAGCACCTGGATGGTGGCGGCGCGATCGTGCGCGCTGATCCCGGTGGTGACGCCGCGGGTGGCATCCACGGAGACGGTGAAATCGGTCCGGTAACTCTCGCGGTTCTCCAGCACCATACGCTGGAGGCCGAGCTGCTCGGCGCGTTCCTCGGTGATCGGCGTGCAGATCAGGCCGCGGCCGTGCGTGGCCATGAAATTGACCGCCGCCGGCGTGATCTTCTCCGCGGCCATCACCAGATCCCCCTCATTTTCGCGGTCTTCATCATCTGTCACCACCACCATGCGGCCGGCGCGGATTTCCTTGATGACATCTTCGATGGGATCGAACTGGAGCGTGGTGGACATGACGGACGGTCAATCAACCACGTGGTGCGCGCGGGAGGGAAGGGAAAGATGCGGCGACATCGCGGTCCGAAATGGCATGAGCGGTGCTAAATCTGCCTCCTTTTTCGATGCCACACGAAGAACAACCTTCTCCCCCCGTGCGCAGATCGCCGCGCCCCGCTCTTCCGGGGTTGGCGCGCGAGGTGGGCGCGGTGCTGGCGATGGCGGCCATATATTTTGCCGCCGGCCGGCTGGCGCTGTTGCTGGCCATCCCGCCAGGGTATGCGACCGCGGTGTGGCCGGCGGCGGGCCTCGCGCTTGCGGCGGTGCTGCGTTTCGGATTCCGGCTCACGCTCGGGGTCTGGCTCGGATCTTTTCTGGTGAATCTCTGGACCTCGCTGGACCCGGGCAGCGTTGCGGCGATCTGGAAATCGATCGCAATCGCTGGCGGCATCGGCGCCGGTGCAGCCATCCAGGCCGCGATCGGTGCGTACCTCGTGCGTCGATTCTTGGGGCGCCTCAATGCGCTCGAAGACGGGCGGAGCGTCACCACCTTTCTCCTCCTCGGCGGACCGGTGGCCTGCCTGGCAAATGCCACGGCGGGAGTCAGCACGCTCTATCTTGCCGGGATCGTGGCCTCCGCGGCCGTGCCTTTCAGCGTCGCTACCTGGTGGGTGGGCGACACCATCGGCGTGCTCATCTTCGCTCCGCTCGGAATGCTCGTGCTCAGCCGGGAGCGCGTGGCGCGTTCACGGCTGATCGCGATTGCCACACCGCTCGGGCTGACGTTCGCGGCGGCGGTGGGGCTCTTTATTTCCGCGAGCCGCTGGGAGCAGGAGCGGTTGAATGCCACCTTCTCGCGTCGCGCCGATGCGGTCGCGAGCGCGTTGACGAATTCCTTTAGCGACTATCTCGGCGCGCTGCACTCGATCGCGGCGCTCTACGGCAGCAGCAAGGCGGTGGAGCGGGAAGAATTCGCTCAGTTCACGCAGGATCTCCGGGCGCGCTACGCCGGGATCGAGGCTTTGTCCTGGGGTCCACGGGTGACCGCCGCGCTGCGCCCGTCCTTCGAGGAGGCGATTCGAAAGGAGGGGATGGCCGGCTTCCAAATCACCGAGTTCAATGCAGCGGGAGCGCTCGTCGCCGCGGCGGATCGCTCCGAGTATTTCCCGATCCATTTCCGGGAACCGGCTCCGGAAGGCGGACGGGCTTTCGGCTTCGACGCCGCCTCGGACCCGGATCGGAGGAAGGCCTTGATCCTCGCGGGCAATTCGGGGAAGTCGAGGGCGACCACGGCGCGGCTCATCGCGGACCCTTCGCCGCGAGCGGGCCTCGTCGTCTATCAGCCGATTTACCGCCGTGGTGCGCCTCACGACACCG
The DNA here is from genome assembly GCA_031411395.1 of Chthoniobacteraceae bacterium. Taxonomy (GTDB): domain Bacteria; phylum Verrucomicrobiota; class Verrucomicrobiia; order Chthoniobacterales; family Chthoniobacteraceae; genus Chthoniobacter. The sequence goes on along the minus strand of JANOAZ010000072.1, from coordinate 2,819 downwards.
CCGAGGAACGTCATCACAATCTGGAAGGATATGCCGCGGGCGTGTTCCGCATTCGCGAAATGATGGAGGCGGCGCTTCGCAACCTCGATCTCGAAGGAATGCAAGTCCGTCTGCTCGCGAATCAGGCGGCGGCATCGGATCTCGCCCTTCTAAATTTTCCCGAAATGCGCGAGAGCGAGGGCACGCTCACGAGCGGCAATGGCGGCCCCGTCCAGCGCGTCGGCATTGATCTGGCCGGATTGAGCTGTGCGCTGGAGTGTGCGCTCACCCCGGAGTTCGCGGCTGCGCGACGCTCATGGGTGGGCTGGGTGGTGCTCGCCGGTGGCCTGGCGCTGACTTCGCTTCTCGGCGGTTTTCTCTTCGTCATCACCGGGCGCTCCAGCCGGATCGAGGAGCAGGTCACGCAGCGCACCGCCGAACTCGATGCGGCCAATCAGTCCCTCCAGACTCACGTCGCGGAAAAGGAAGTCCTGCTCCAGGAGATCCACCACCGCGTGAAGAACAACCTCCAGGTCGTCTGCGGGCTGCTCCAGCTCCAGGCCGGCCAGATTCGGGATCCCGCGATCCGTGCTCTTTTTAAAGAAAGCGAAAACCGCGTGAAGACCATGGCTCTGGTGCATCAGACGCTTTACCAATCCGACCTGGCGCAGATCGATTTCGGGCAATACGCGGAGAAGCTCACGGCCGTCCTCTTTCGCTCCTACAATGTCGATCCCAGCCGCCTCAGCATGGCGCTGGATACCGGCGGCGTCCGGGTCAGCGCGGATGTCGCCGTGCCATGCGGGCTGATCATCAACGAGCTGGTCACCAACGCCTTGAAATACGCCTTTCCGGAAGACCGCCGCGGGAGCATCCGTGTCGAGATCGCCCGCGAGAGCGACGAACGGCTCGCGCTCGTGGTGAGCGACGACGGCATCGGACTGCCGCCCAGGCTGGATATCCGCACGAGTGCCACGCTGGGCCTGCGGCTCGTCGCCAGCCTGGCGGGTCAACTGGGCGGCCGCATCGAACACAGCAACGGCACCGGCACGCGCTGGAAAATCGCTTTTCAGGCCCCTAATCGGAACGACGCTAATCACATTAAGCCATGACCGCTGCGAAGATTCTCATTGTCGAAGACGAGAGCATCATTGCGATGACCATCGAGCAGGCTCTCACGGGTCTGGGGTTCGACATCGCGGGCATCGCGAGCACGGGTGAGAAAGCCATCGAACTGGCCGAGAAAAGATGGCCGGACCTGATCCTCATGGACATCCGGCTCGCTGGTGAAATGGACGGGATCGAAGCCGCCGGACAGATTCGCGCCCGGTTCGGGCTGCCCATCATCTTCCTCACTTCGCACAGCGACGATGCCATCCTGAAACGCGCCCGGGTGACCGAGCCGCACGGGTACATCCTCAAGCCATTTGAAGAGCGCGAACTCCACATCGCGATCGAAATGGCGCTCTACAAGCACCGTGCGGAAACGCAGATTCGGCAGCTGGAAAAGATGGAGTCGTACGGGCAGCTCGCCGGCGGCATCGCGCACAATTTCAACAACCTCCTCACCGTCATCCAGGGCTATGCCGGGATGATCAAGGACCGCAGTGCGGCCGATGCGCGCACCCTTGCGTTCGTCGAACAGGTGCAGGCAGCGACGGATCGCGCCGCCACGCTCACCCGGCAGCTCCTCACCTTCAGCCAGCGCCAGGCCATCGAGCTCCGCCCGAGCGACCTCGACCGGGTAATCAAAGGCACGCTGGAGATCCTGCGGCGGATACTGCCGCCGGACGTGCTCGTGGAATTCGAATCGCCCGGCGCCGTCCGCGTCGAGGCCGATGAAAGCATGATCGAGCAACTGATCGTGAGCCTCGCCGTGAATGCCCGCGACGCCATGCCCGATGGCGGCCGGCTGGTCGTCGAGGCGCGGGAGATCGAGATCACGCCGCGCGATCTCGAGCGCCGCCGGGAAGCCAGCGCCGGCCGCTTCGCGAGGCTCTCCGTATCCGACACCGGCTGTGGAATGAACGCCGAAACGCTGAGCCGGATCTTCGAACCATTCTTCACGACCAAAGACGTCGGCTCCGGCACGGGCCTCGGCCTTTCCACCGCGCATGGCATCGTCAAGCAGCACAAGGGCTGGATCGAAGTCACGAGCGAAGTCGGAGCGGGCACGAGGTTCGACATCTTCCTCCCCGTCAGCGCCAGCACAGAGACCCTCGAGCCAGCCCCGCCGGCCAGCATGGGATCCCGTCGGGCGGAGACGATCCTGCTCGTCGATGACGAAGCCGCGTTGAGGAAAATGGTGCGGCTGAACCTGGAAATGGCGGGTTACCGCGTCATCGAAGCCGCCACGGGCCGGCAAGCGCTCGAAGTCTGGAAGCAACATGCCGATGAAATCAACCTGGTCCTGACCGACGTCCAGATGTCCGGCGGAGTCTCCGGTTGCGACCTGGCCGTGCAGCTTTTGAGGGAAGCACCCCAGCTCAGGATCATCCTGAGCAGTGGCTTTATCTCGAGGCCCGGGGAGCGTGAGTTGGCGGTGCGGATCGGCGGCGCATTCTTGCAGAAGCCCTATCGGCAGGCCCAGCTCCTCCAGGCCGTGCGGGAGATGCTCGATCGTTAAAGGAACGGGGTCTCCGGCTTCTACGCCACAACGGACAAAATCGCGCTTGCCACAAAGGGTTCGGCTGCTACCTTGCGCGCCCCATGCCCCGATCCATTGCACGTCGCAAGACGAAAAAGTCCGCGTCCAAGCGCGTCAAAATCACCGGCACCGGCAAAATCATGCGCCGTAAACCGGGCCTTCGCCACCTCGCCTCCAGCAAAAGCTCGAAGCG
>JANOAZ010000071.1:0-15648 GCA_031411395.1 Chthoniobacteraceae bacterium | reverse complement strand
CGTACAAGAAGATCGCGGGCGTGGTGTAGGCGGGGATCCCCTTCCCGGTGCGGAGCTCGAAAAAACGGCCGTCATTCCGAGCGAAGCCGAGGAATCTCTCGCATCGGAGGGCGGAGGCGGCTCGGAGCTCAGGGGATTGCTCCGACCACCGCTGCCCACCGATGCGAGAGATTCCTCCGCTCGCTACGCTCGGTCGGAATGACGGGCTTTTTTTGGAATCCATCGTTCCAAGTCTTGGAGGGCATGCCCGCCTCACCTTTACTCGCACCTATGTTCCGCCCGCTTCTCTTCCTTGCCCTTCTCTCCGTCACCGCCTTTGCGCAGCCTGTGCCGGAAAATCTCACGGCCGATCAGGTGCCGCCGATTCCCGACGCGCTGCGCGCGGAGGTCGGGCGATACCTCGAATTCCGCTCCGCCGGCTTTCGCGCGTGGCTGCCCACTTCGCGCGAGATGCTCATCACCACACGCTTTGCGGAGACCTCCCAGGTCCACGCGGTGAAGCGGCCCGAGGGCGCGCGACGGCAACTTACTTTCGGCGCTGAGCCGGTGACGAGCGCTTCCACCCAGCCGAAGCTCGGGCGCGCCTTCGTCTTCAGCCAGGACACCGGTGGAGGCGAGTTTTACCAGCTCCACCGCTACGATTTCGCGGACGGCCGCACGACGCTGCTCACCGACGGAAAATCGCGCAACACCGGCGCTGAGTGGTCGCGCGACGGCCGGCAGCTCGCCTACACGTCCACGCGCCGCAACGGGAAGGACAACGACATCCGGGTGATGGACCCATTCGCGCCGGAGAAAGATCGCGAGGTGCTGCAAGTCAACGGTGGTGGCTGGGGCGTGCACAGCTGGTCGCACGATCACACGCGGCTGCTGCTCGGCGAATATCTCAGCGCCAACGAGAGCCGTCTCCATCTGCTCGATCTGTCCACGGGCAAGACCGAACTGCTCACGCCGCCGGGCGGGGAAAAGGTCGCGTGGGGCGAGGCGGCGTTTGGCCCGGACGACACTTTCGCCTATGCGCTCAGCGACCAGGGCAGCGAGTTCGCGCGGCTCGTCCGGCTCGATTTGAAAACCAAAGCCGTGCGGGTGCTGACCGAGGGCATCCCGTGGGACATCGATGACTTCGCCCTTTCGCCCAATGACCAACGCATCGCCATCGTGTCGAATGAAGACGGTGCGAGCGTGCTGCGCATCCTCGACGCGCAGACGGGCGCGGTGCTCACGCAGCCGAAGCTGCCGCTGGGCGTGCTGGCCAATCTCGAGTGGCGTGAGGGCAGCCTGGAACTCGGCTTTTCCCTGAACTCCGCCAAGTCGCCGACCGATGCGTGGTCCCTGGATGTGGCGACGGGGCTGCTCACCCGCTGGACGGAAAGCGAAACGGGCGGGCTGAATCCCGCGACGTTTTCCGAACCGGAAATCGTGCGCATTGCATCCTTCGATGGGGTGAAGATGAGCGGCTTCCTTTTCCGCCCCGACGCGAAACGCTGGCCGGGCAAACGCCCATGCCTCGTGAACATCCACGGCGGTCCGGAAGGGCAGTCGCTGCCGACCTTCCAGGCGCGCTACAACTACCTGATCAACGAACTCGGCATCGCGCTTTTTTATCCGAACGTGCGCGGCTCCGCGGGCTACGGGAAGACGTTCCTCACGCTCGACAACGGGATGAAACGCGAGGACAGCGTGCGCGACATCGCCGCCTTCCTCGACGCGCTCGGGAAGGACGAGGCGCTCGATGCCGGGCGGTTCGCGGTGATGGGCGGCAGCTACGGCGGCTACATGTCGCTCGCGTGTTTGATCCACCACGGCGCGCGGCTGCGTTGCGGGATCGACGTGGTCGGCATTTCCAATTTCCTCACCTTCCTCAAGAACACGCAGGACTACCGGCGCGACTTGCGCCGCGTGGAATACGGCGACGAACGCGACCCGGCGATGGCGGCGTTCCTCGCGAAAATCTCGCCGACCGCGCGAGCCACGGAGATTAAACGTCCGCTCTTCGTCGTGCAGGGCCGGAACGATCCGCGCGTGCCCTACACCGAGGCGGAGCAGATGGTCCAGGCGGTGCGCGCCGCGGGCGGTACGGCGTGGTATCTCATGGCCGCGGATGAGGGCCACGGCTTCGCGAAAAAGAAAAACGCGGACTTCCAGTTCCTCGCGACGATTCAGTTCCTGCGCGAGTTTCTGCTCAAGTGAAGTTGGTTATTCGCCGAGGCGCCAAAGCGTGCTGTCGGAACGCACGTAGGCCTGCCGCCCGCTGAGTGCCGGCGTGCAGAGAATCGTTTCCTTTGCCTCTTCCTTGAGCGGGAGCTGGAGTTGCCCGAGCACCGCGCCTTCCGGTGCGGAAATGTCCACGATTTGCACGAGCCCTTTTTCATTCACCATGAGCAGCCGCTGTCCCGCCCCGACCGGTGAGCTGCTGAAGGGGCCGGCGAGGCGCAGCTTCCAGCCGACATCGCCCGTCTTCACATCGGCAGTGGTAATGACGCCGGCGCCGTTCACGCTCAAGAGACGACCATCGAGGACCAGCGGGCTGATCGTGGCGGGGTTGAGTTGTTTCGATCGCCAGAGCTGCGCGGGCGCGGCGCCGCTGGCCTGAGGCGTGAGGGCGGTGATGCCATTCGACGGCGCGTAGATGACGCCGGCGGCGATGACGCTGCTGCTCGTCGTCGAGGCGCCCTCGGTGTAATCCCACAGCCGGCTGCCCGTGCCGGGGTCCACCGCGAGGATGCCTTTCGAGGATTGGAGAAGGGCGATCGGCGGGGTCTTCGCGTCGGCGCGCCATGCGAGGGGGCTGGTCCAGTTTGCGGCTTTCGGGCGATCGAGTTTCCAGATGTTGCGGCCAGTGCTGGCGTCGAGGCCGATCGTGCAGCTCTCGCTGTCGTTCTCGATCATCGCGACGACCGTCTCGCCGATGACGATGGGCGACGAGGCCATGCCGAGGCTGTTGCTTGCGTTCGGATAATCGGCGGTGAGGCCGCGCACCCAGAGCAGGTTGCCCGCGAGGTCGAAGGCGGCGAGGTCGTTGCAGCTCCAGAGCGCGAAGATGCGGCGGCCGTCGCTGCAGGGAGTGCTCGCGGCGACGGCGGTCTTCGGATGCGACATCGTGCGGCCCGTCGCGAGGAGTTGCCGTTCCCAAAGCGTGCTGCCGTTCGCCGCATCGAAGCAGATGAGATGCAACCGCTCCTGCTTCGGCCCGCTGGAACAGGTCACGAAAACTTTCCCTCCGATCACGATCGGACTGGAGAGACCGCGGCCTGGCAGGGGCTTGCTCCAGTCGATCTTCGGCTGCGCAGGAATGGTGGCATCCGCGGCGACGCCCGTGCTGTCGGGACCGCGGAACTGTGGCCAGTCGGCGGCGAGGCTGGTGACGGAAAACGCGGCGAGCGCGAAGGCGAAGCGGAGGGGAGTCATGGTGAGGAGTGTCGAGGGTGTGCGGAGAGTCGCATGGTCATCCGAGAGCGAACGACCTGGCGCGTAGCGCCGCATCGAAAACGTCATCCTGAGCTTGCGAAGGATCTCATTCTTCGGTGGGCAGCGGCGGTGCGGAGCTTCTCCCGCGACACTCGCTCCGCGCCACCTCCGCCCGCGGAAGTCAGAGATCCTTCGCAAGCTCAGGATGACGGGGTTTGGGTCGCGCTCCGCGCGAGAGCCGTGGCGTTTCACGCTCTTAGTTCGCTGCGCTCAGGATCGCGGTGCCGGCCGGGTCGCAGACGCGGAGCTGAAATTCCCACTCGACCGTCCACTCCTCCTTCTGCTCGTTCTGGCAGCACTTCACGAGCACTGTGTTGATGCCCTTCTTCAGCCGGCACTTGAGTTTGTATTGATCCATCTGCTGGCCGCGGTGGTATTCGTCGCGACCGAAAAGCAGTTCGCCGTTGAGCCACACTTTCCACGCATTTTTGCACCCGAGCCGCAGCTCCGCGTCGCGCTCGGATGGCGCCTCAAAGGTGGCCACTGCGTAAGCCGTGACTTCCTTGAGCATCCCGAGCGGTTTGTTCAAATCGATCTTCCCGTAGTCGTCCTTGCTCTCGAAGTTCAGCCATCCCACCTGCTTGTCTTTGCCCGGGTAGGTGGCCTGGAGCGCGATTTCCTTTTCCGGTGGAAAGTCCATGTCGAAGCCCTTGCGCTCCGTGTTGTCGAAGGGCCCGATGACGCACCACTGCATGAGAAAACCAAAGTGCCGCGGCAGATCCACCGGCACCCCGAGCTTCTTCAATTCCTCGGCGAGAAACTTTGTCTGATCCTCATCGCGCACCGCGTCGAGCGCCTGAAGATAGCCTGCCTTCATGCCTGCCGCGTCCTTCGTCTTCGCCGCGTCGATCAGCCGCCGCACCGCGCCGCGCCTGAGTTCCTGCACCGGGTCCGCGATCAGCGCCGGCTCGACCGCATCGGCTCGCGTCGGGTCCGCTTGGTGGAGAAGATCAAACGCCAGCCGCCGCGCCGCCGCGGCGTGCGCGGTGTCTTTCAGGAAGGCCTCCACCTCCGCGAGCGGCAGCGGCTGCTTCGCCCGCTTCGCATTTTCCACGATCACATCGCCCGCGAGTCGCAGCCAGTTGTCCGCCACCGCGCTGCCTTTCCCCGCCGCCGCCAGCAAGGCCGGCAGCGCCGACGGTCCAGTTTTCACGACTTCCTTCCACGCCGCGCTGGCGGCTTCATTGCCCCGGCCTTCGCGTTCGACGGTGGCGAGCGAGCGCAGTGCTTCGTCCACCGCGCCGTGAAGCTGGGCGGCTGCGGCGAGGAAGAAGCTTGCGAGAATGCGTTTCATGCGTGGGAGGAAGGGAGTGGGACGAACGTCACTTGTGGTGTTCTACCCCGCGCGCGCCCGATCCGTAGAGGGGAAGGGGAGTCCGGCAGAGGAAGTGCACCGCCTTGGAATCGAACCAAGAACCTAGCGATTAAGAGTCGCTTGCTCTGCCAATTGAGCTAGCGGTGCGTAACTCCGGTTGCGGGCCGTTGCCGGCGTCCGAACGGGCAGTTTTCTAGGCCTGCTTCGCGCCCTCCGCAAGTGAAATGACGCAAGGGAGAGCGGAGCGCCGAAAGAAATGCTCGTGCCACGAAAATAACTCCTTCGCGGCAATGCTTCCCACACGCGTCCGCCCGCGTCATCGTTCCCTCCTATGAAATCGCGCAACATCGGAATGCTCCTGCTCGCCGTCTATCTGATCCTCGTGGGATTGATCGGGGTGGCCGGGATCTCGCTCGGCCAGCTTCAGATCGTGGTCCCCATCCTCGCCATCGCCGCGGGTATTTTCCTGCTGCTCGGAAAGTAGATCGTTCACGGATTGGCGAGGCTGAGTTCCTCGGTAGCGCATTTCATTTTCCCAAATTCACCGATGGCTCGGTGGGCCGAGGGGGACGCAGGTCCGTCGGCGGGGAGAGAACGCGGGATGGAAGGGCACGGTCCATTTGGACGAAGTCGTTATTCTCTCCGTACATCGACCATGGTCCGCGGGGGATGTCTTTTACATCGACGAATTGCCAGTCGGTGACGTCGGTGTCGCTCAGGCCGAGGTAGTCGCGCACGGCGGGTGAAATTTCCAGGCCGGCTCCCCGGTTGAGGTTTGGCTTCGGGCGTTCATCGCCGAAGACGTACTGCCAGTGGTCTGTACCGAAGGGTCCGCAATCGCTCCATTGCGCGTAGCAATCTTTCCCGGTGCGGTTGCGAATCCGAATCCATCGATCGCGACATACCGACTGCCCTTCTTTCTCGAACGCATCGCGAAACCACGGAATCACGGTTTTCGCTTCGGGTTTGGTCTTGCCGCGAGTGACGTCGTTGTAGGGCAGCGCGATGTAAAATGGGTTTTGTTTGGGTTTGAAGGCGAGGGCGATGTAGCCGGGGCCTCGCTTGTCCGGCTTGGGATCGTCAACTCCGCCGAAGCTTTCGCGCCAGTTCGGATCCCAGGCGCTCGCGTTGCGTTTCGGTTTTCCCTTCGCTGCGGAGCCCACGCTAAAGACGGTGGTGACGATGTTGTTCTTCCAAGGAAACCGGGAGCGATTGAGCGGGCGGTTGCTTGACGGGATCTGCACCACGGGTTGGAGCTTCTCCAGTGCTTTTTCCCGGAGCAATCGCGCATAATTCTCGAACTCGACTGAGGATTGATAAGGACTCGAGCTGCGGCTCACGCTCCTCGTCGAGAAGGGAAGGGAGGGTGGGGTGCCGGTTGGTTGAGGTTGGGGTGTTGGGGTGGGACTCTGCGCGGCCTCCGGAGTGGGGGCCGGCGGCGGCTTCAGGGGCAACGGCACCGTGCCGGGGGCTCCGGTCTCCACCATCGCGAGCGGGTCCTTTCCAAAGTCGAGAATTTCCGCGGGCAGCGTTTGTCCGGCTAGATCGGGTTGCCCTGCACGGTCAATCAGGACGCATCCCGCCCAGGCGAGGAGGATCGCGAGGACGAGGCGGAGGATGGGTTGGATGCCGAGGGGCGCGAGAGCCTGGCCGTGAATCGCTGCGCGCAGACGGCGCGGGAGGAGGAAGGCGAGACCGAATTTGGAGTCGGGCTCATGGAGACGCAACTCGGAGTGGTCGCGGGTTTGCTCGCCCAAGGGCAGCGGTGCGGCGGCGGGCGTTTTCGTGCGGAGACCGCTGCCGTGCCGGCCGATCCAATTCCGATGAATCGCGATATCGATCTCACGCGCGTCCGCGGCGTGCGAGTCGCGGGGCGGCGGGTTCGCTTCGAGAAGTGCGACGAGCGCGCGCCTGCATCGGAGCTGGCGTTCGGCGGGCAGGACGGTGAGGAGGCGGGCGCGGAGTTCATCGGGCAGAACGCCTTCGCGCAACCAGGGCAGGCGGGTGAGCCGGAGGATGACGGTCTCGTTGAGGAGATCGCCGGCATTGGAAAACTGCCCGGCGAGGAAGAGCGTGAGATTCCACTGCAACTCAGGATAGATCGCGCAGGCGCAAAGCCACTCGAAGGCTGGAGCGCCCAGATACTCGCGCAAGGCCTGGATCGAAACCGGGCGGCCTGCCCTCGGCGGAGTCGGCGCATCATCGTGCCAGGTCCGCAGGCGGGCTTCCACGCTGCCTCGTTCCAGAAGATCGGGGACTTCGGCGATCGCTTCCAACGTGGCGGGCAGGACCGGGAGCAACGTTTCGAGCGTCTCTTCGCGCAGACCCCAGCGTGCGGACGGGACGGGCGTGAGCAGAGTGTGCTCGCGCCATTCGGTGAGCAGCGGCAGCCACGGGGCGGGCTCGCCGGTCAGTGGATCGAGGAGTCCGGCGCCATCGCCTATGAGCAGCAGCCGGTGGTCGGCGTGCAGGCGGCGCAGATCGGCCAGCGAGGTGGTAGCGCGCTCGTCCCAGCAGATGCGCGGGTCGCCCCGGTAGAAATAGCGGGCGATGAAGACGCCTTCGCGTTCGAGGGCCGCCGCGAGTTGATCGAAAAAAGCTGCCTGGTGATCGCGGGGAGAGGCGCAATCGATGAGGACGAGATATTCCGGGACGCGGCTGCCGCGCCGGTACACGAGCCGGGGCAGGCCGCCGCCGCGGATCGTTGCCTGAAGCGTGCCGAGCAGATCGAGGTGCTCGGTATCGGCCGCCTGCCGCCGTCGCATGGCGCGGGCGGCATCGTAGACCGGCTGGCTGTGAAACTCGCGGATTTTCGGAGCGCGCACGCGCACCGGCCAGGAAAACGGCGGTTTGCGGTTGCGTGCGCGTTCGATGAGCAACTCGCGCTGCCGCCAACGCCGCCATTCGACGAGCGAGAAGCCGATCAGCACCAGGGCCACGACCGCGGCTTGCGACTCCGTGCGATGGAGGGTGAGGAAGTCAGTGAGTCGGCTTCCGAGCGGGACGCTTTCCGGCAGCGGCACGATCGAGGGTGAAGGTGGGGCGGGTTCGACTGTGGGGAGCTGTCCTCCCGGCGGTGGCGCGGGCGTGGGCGAGACCACGACGGGCGCGCTCGGAGTCGGCGCGGGTAGATCGGTTGGCAGGGCGCCGGGCGGCAGGACAGCCTTCGGAGTCGGTGTGAATTCCGCGGGCGGGTGCGGGGGGCGGAGAATGGCCAGGCCGGCGATCAGAGCCAGCAACGCGGCGATCGTATAGGTGAGCCAGCGTCGCGGCTGGCTGGTTCCCGCGCTCGGGGTTTCCGGTGCCGCGACCATCGTCGCCAGCTCGGTGGCGGGCTGGGCGAGCACGGTGCCGAAGTAACTGTCGCACGCGGCGTAAAAGGCCTCCTGCTCGCTGGCGTTCGTGGCGAAAATCGGGCTCAGGAGCCGCTTCAAATCCACCGGAGCGAGTGACGGGCCGGTCCGCTCGAGCAAGCGTGCGAGGCGCAGGTGATGATCGAGCGTGATGGCAAAACCGCGCGCTTGCAGCACGCCGAGAAATTCCCCGAAGGGAAGCGCCTCCAACCCGGCCATCGCGCTCATCTGCTCACTCGTTCTGGGCGCCACTCGCGGCGCGCGAGCGCAGGAGATCCAGGTCCTCTTTTGTTTTCGCGAGAATCGAATAGCTGAACAGAAGCGCCTCGCGCTGCCCGTTCTGGAGGCTGCTCACATCGAGATCCAGCCTGGCGAGAACATGCACCCACGCGAGAAACTCCGCGGTGGCCGGTTGCTTTTTCAGACCCAGATCCCGGATCGCGGCGAAGTGAGCGAGGGCTGCATCGAGTTTGGACGGGCTGAACGCATGATCCGTCCCGAGCCGGGCATCGACGATCTGCCTCAACCGCGCGGCATCGGGAAACGGGATGTGATAGAAAACGCAGCGGCGCAGAAAGGCGTCCGGCAGATGCTTTTCCGAGTTGCTGGTGATCACCAGGATCGGGCGGAGCGCCGGATCAGGCCGGAACGAACGGCCCGTTTCCTTGACCGTGAAAGTCATGGCTTCGAATTCGTTGAGCACGTCATTGGGGAGATCGCGCGGAGCCTTGTCGATCTCGTCGATCAGCACCACGGATCGGACGCTCTGCGCGTGCGCGAAATCCGGCGGTAGCTGCGGGTCGCCAGGAGGCAGGGTGCGAAGGATGGCGAGGCCGAGCGCTTCGTAGGTGATGAAGTCCTCCGCCTTCTGCTCCGTGCGCTCGAATTGGGAGGCATGGAAGTGTCGCAGCGAATCGTAGCGGTAAAACAGATCGTGCGCGGTGGAGGTGGTCTTGACGTTAAAGACGAGCGGTTCTCCGAGGCCGAGTTCGTGCGCGAGGCTCGCGGCGAGCTGGGTCTTGCCGGTGCCGGGTTCGCCCGTCAGGAGCAGCGGTTGGCCCAGGGCGAGCGCGACATTCACCGCATCGCGCAGCCCATCGTCGGCCAGATAGAGTCCCGGATGGGCGGCGGCGATCGACGGGATGAAGCCGGGAAGTGCGCCGCCGCGGTCGGCGAGCGGCAGGCCATTGCCCGAGTAAAGGTGGAAGTCTGCGTTCATATCGCGCGGCATTTTTCGAGGTGTTGTTCGTAGATGGCGAGGAGCGCGTCCTCGACGTCCATCATCGGCAGTTTGAGTTTGTCGCCGAAGATTTCGTCGCACCGCGCCTGCCAGATTTTCATGCTGTCGCCCAGGATGTGGTGGCGTTTGAACCAGTGGATGACGTCGTCCCGCTCGACCTGCGCGAGTTCGCTGAGGAGCAGCACGGGGCAGCCAGGATTTGTTTCGTCACTTCGCCGCCCATCCACCAAGCGGGTCAATTCGCGCTCGACTCGCTGCGGTCGAAAAAGGCACCACCCAAGCCAGCGGCGCAAACCCCTCAACTCGGGATAGGCGAGGTGAATGAAGAGGACGAATTCGGTTCGTGGCCCGGCTGTCGGAGCGCGGTCGATCGCATCCCAAAAGCGAAGGAACAGTTCGATGAATTGCAGCATCGTGCGGTTCCATCGTCCCAGGCGGACGTGGAACTGGAGAACCACCAACGGGTACCGACGCTCCCTGGCCAGTCGCACCATCGCCTCGGCGGCGGAGGCGTCATCCGGTGGCACCGATGGGCAGTCGTAGAGGTCGAACAAAAGTTCGAGCATCATGCGGTGACGCGCCTCGGGCGTGTCCGAAACGGGCCACTCGATGATCGAATGTTCGTCGATTGCGCCGTGATATTTTCCGCCGATGCGCTCCGCATGACGGCGGAGCGTCGTTCCGCAAAAGCGAGTCACCAGGCTGTCGAGCCGCTCGCGTTCCCAACCTCGAACAAAAACGACTTGAGGACGTCCGGGACTTTGCTGCGAGTGCTGCGAAAAGAAGCGCAGGAACTGTTCATGCACCACCGTGCGATTGCACATTTTCGTGACCAGCGGTCCCAAGTCAGCGCGGCGTGGCTTGCCGGGAAGACGACCGGGTGTTTCCTGCTCCGCGCTCTGGGTGGCGCGTTTGGCTTTCTCAGTGTCGGGCGGGGCGGCCAGCGGGGCGAGTCCTTCGGCGCCGACCTCGAAGATTTCCATCGGCTCGTCGCGGCCCTTGAGCAGATAGGGGCCGTGCGCCATCCAGCGCAGCGCCGGCATGGTCTGACCCGCGACCGGCGGATGTTCGCGGATGAAATGGCGGGCTTCATCAAACGGGAAGCGCGTGACGAGAATCTGTCCCCCGACCGCGAGGCTGGTGACGCGCGCCGCCAGATCCGCTGCCGGCGCGACCAAAACGCCGCCGCCCTCGGCATCGAGCGCGGCGACCTCTCCGACGTGGATGCCGGCGCGCGCGGAGAGCACGAGTTCGCCCCACGGCCCCTCGCGCATCGCGTGCTGGAAGAGCAGCGCGAACTTTACCGCCTCAGCGACCCCAGCCGCCTCGGCGAAGTAGCCGTCGCCTGTGTTTTGCAGGATGCGAATGCCACGACACTCGCGCGCGACGCGCTCGAAGTGGCCGTTGTGGGTGCGAAGCGCGGCACTGTAAGCAGGCACGCCGTACCGCGCCTTGAGTTCGGTGGAGCCGACGATGTCGCTGAAAAGCAGGACGGCGAAGCGGGTCGTCGCGATCGGGGGCGCCGAGTTAGGCGGATTGCTCTCCATTGCCGAGAGCCATTAGCAGAACGCACCGGCCGTGTCTGCAATGATGCACCGCCTGCGGGTCGCAGTGGCGACGGGCCACACGCGCTACGTCTCGCCGTAGATGTACTTCGTGAGCTGGTCGATGGTCGCGGTCTGCGAGGAGATGATCCACTTCACGAGATCGCCGATCGAGATGATGCCCACCAGTTCGTCGCCATCCATCACCGGCAGGTGGCGCACGCGCTCTTCGGTGATCAAGCGCATGCAGTGGCCGATGGAGTCATCTTCCTTCACCGTGGCCGGTTGCCGGTTCATGATTTCGGACACAAGGGTGTTCTTGGAGGATCGCCCCTTCAAGATGACCTTCCGCGTGTAGTCGCGCTCGGAAAGCATTCCCACGAATTTGCCGTCCTGAAGAATCGGGAGGGCGCCGATGTTGTGGCCGGCCATCAACTCGATCGCGGCATAGACTGTCGCGCTCGATTCGATGGAGCAGATTGACCGATTTTTTTCACGCAAAAGCGCGCTGACGGTGCCGGCGATTTCCATAGGCTAAAAGTCGAAGCCCTTTTTCACTCATGCCGCTGAATTCGACAATCGAAAAAACCGGGTGCAAATCCTTCGTGGATTGAGGCTTGAGGTTCCGAGGAAAAATGGGTTCAGGTCGCGCATGCGCAAGATCCTGAAAACCGACCGGCAACCGCTCGAAATCAAGCCGCAGGAGAAGTCCGTGTGGATTTGCACCTGCGGGCTTTCCAAGAACCAGCCCTTTTGCGACGGCTCGCACAAGAAGACCGCCGGGGAGGAGGACGGCAAGGTTTACGAGTACGACGAGGAAGGACACCGGCGCGAAATCTGAGCGAGGAACGATCGTTCCACCCGGCATGGGAGCGGGTATGCCACAGCGCTGATTGGGCGGCTGAAACCCGGGCAAATGGGCGCTTGACGATCCCGGTAGCAACCTCTCTTATACGCCCGATTTCCGCCCCGAGCCCTGCTTTCGGGCTCACTTTGAGACGACCTAATTTAATGAATTTCCGCACCCTGTTTCCGGTTCTTGCCGCCTCATACGCGCTCGTTTGGAGCGCTGTCGCGCAGGCTCCGCAACCGGCCCCGGCCTCGGCTCCCATCGTTCGTCAGATCGACGTGCAATACGCGGGTTCGGGAGCGATGGCGAAAGAGAAGATCCTGGCGAACATGCGGACGCGGGTCGGCAAGCCGTATTCGGAGCAATCGGTGGAGGAAGACATCCGGACGCTCTACGGCACGGGCAATATTTCGAACGTCCGCATCTTCGGCGAGCCGATGACGGATGGCGTGAAGGTGATCGTGGTCGTGCAGGCGAAGGCGCAGGTCACGGAGGTCGTGATCCAGGGTGCGTCGCAGGTGAAGGAGAGCCGCTTGCGCAAAGAGATCAGCGTGAAGCCGAAGGATACGCTCAATGAGTCAGCCGTGGAGCAGGATCGGCAGAAGATTGCGGACTACTATTCGACCAAGGGCTTCACGGAAGCGAGCGTGAGCGTGAAGACGGAAGTGGACGAGAAACTGGGCACGGCACGGATCGTTTTCAGCGTGGATGAGAAGGGGAAAACGGCGATTCGATCGGTGAAATTTGAAGGTAACTCTGTCTTGAAAAGCGGCGAGATCGCGAAGGTCGTGAAGACCAAGTCGAAGTCGCTGCTGAACATTTTCTCCAAATCCGGGCGCCTCAATACGGAGTTGCTCGACGAGGACGTGAAGTCGATTCGGGAGCTTTACCAGAGCAAGGGGTACGTGGATGCGCAGGTGGCTCCGCCCCGGGTGACGCGCGAGGGCAACAAGGTGGACGTGGTCTTCTCCATCACCGAAGGCCAGCTCTACCGGGTCGGCAAGGTCAGCTACAGCGGCGCGGGTGTCTTCACGGTGGACGAATTGGAGAAGAGCGCGAAGATCAAGGCTGGCGAGGTTTACTCCCCGCAGGCCGTGCGGAGCGACGTGAAGACGATTCAGGACATGTATGGGTCCCGCGGTTACATCGACTTTCAGGCGGGAGCCAACACGGCGCCGGGCCCGGACCACACGGTCAACGTGAATTTCTCCCTCGATGAGGGCGTGCAAAGCTACGTCGAGCGGGTGAACATTTCGGGCAATACGCGCACCAAGGACAAGGTGATCCGGCGGGAACTGGCCGTCGCACCGGGCGACGTCTTCAATACCGTGCGTGTGGATGCGTCGAAGGAGCGGCTGCGCAACCTGAACTATTTCTCGAAGGTCGAGGGGTATCCATCCGACACGCTCGTCCCCGGGCGCAAAGACCTGAATGTTCTTGTCGAAGAAAAGCGCACCGGGTCGTTCAACTTTGGCGCGGGATTCAGTTCGATCGAAAACCTGCTCGGTTTTGCGGAAATCACGCAGGGGAACTTCGACGTGACCCGCTGGCCATATCTGACGGGGGGAGGCCAGAAGTTCCGCATGCGGGTCCAATATGGAACGAAGCGCAAGGATTTCATCATCGCGCTCACGGAGCCCTACTTCATGGATCGCGAGATCTCGGTGGGCGGCGAGCTCTTTTACCGCGAAGCTTCGTTTACCTCCTCGGTCTATGATGAAAAGCGTTACGGCGGTGCGATCACGGCCCGCAAACGCTTTGGGCAATTCACGTCCGGCCGGGTGGGCTACCGCCTTGAGAATATCGGCATCTTCAATGTCGATGAAAGCGCCTCGGCGACGATCAAGGCCGAGGAAGGCGATCGTTTGAAGAGCGAGGTTTCTGCGGGCGTCCGATACGACACGCGTGATTCCGTCTTCCTCACTCGGAAGGGTGAGGTGGTCGATCTCTCGGGTTATGTCGCCGGTGGCTTCCTCGGCGGTAACACCGACATCTACGGATTCGACCTCGAGGCATCGAAGTACATTCTGCTGCCGTGGGATACGATCCTCACTTTCGCTGGCGAGATCGCCGGGGTCACCACCTGGGCGGGCTCGACTCAGGTTCCGATCTACGATCGCCTCTATCTCGGCGGTGCAAACAACCTGCGGGGATTCAAGTTCCGCGACGTGGGGCCCAAGGACGAAAACGGCGAGCCCATCGGCGGCAATTCTCTCTGGCGCGTGACCGTGGAATACACCTTCCCGATCGTGGAAAAAATCCGTGGCGCTCTCTTTTACGACGCGGGTTCCGTCGGTTCGGGCAGCTTCGAATACGGCAGTGCGGTGAACAGCGATGTCGGCATCGGCGTCCGCCTCGACCTGCCCATTGGCCCCGTCCGGCTCGACTACGGCATTCCGATTCAGGCCGACAAATATAACGATTCCAGCGGAAAGTTTCAGTTCAATATCGGTTACCAGTTCTAGCCGCTCTCGCGGAATTTTGAACGCATCGCCCCTCCGGGCGTCTGAGCCTCTCCGTTTTACCCACCAACCATCTGTATGAAAAAATACCTCGTTCTCTCCGTTGTCGCCGCGACCGCACTGGCCCTCATGCCAGGGACGGCTTCAGCTCAATCCGTCACCATCCGCATTGGCACGGTGGACATGAAGAAAGTCTTCGAGAGCTATTACAAAACCAAGGACGCCGAGTCGAAGATCAATGAGGCTCGGAACAACGCGAAGAAGGAACTCGAGGATCGCATGGACCAGGCGAAGCGGGTTTTGGAGGAAGTAAAGAAGCTCGACGAAGACATCGCCCGCCCCGAATTGGGCAAGGAAGCAAAGGAACAGAAGACCAAGGTCCGTGGTGAGAAAGCAGGGGAACTTCAGACGATGGATCGGGAAATCCGGGAATTCCAATCTTCCCGCGAGAAACAGCTCCAGGAACAGTCCGTCCGCATGCGCGCTGGCATCGTGGAAGAGATCAACAAGATCGTGGAAGCCAAGGTTAAGGCGGAAAACTACGACCTCGTCTTCGACAAGTCCGGCCCGAGTCTCAACGGCGTGCCGATCGTGCTTTTTTCGCGCGATACCTATGAATTCACGAACGACGTCGTGGCCGCTCTGAACAAGAACAAGGGCAAGGAGGCGAGTTCCGACGCGCCAGCCAAGACTGAAGCTGGCGACAAGAAGCCCGCCAAGAAGTAGTCCGGCAACACTTTGACCACCGTGCAATTCACGGTTCAAGAACTGGCCGCCCTCGTGGGCGGCCAGTTTGGCATCACGGCCGAGGGTTCGAAAATGATCACCGGCGTCGCGGGAGCGCGCGAAGCCGGCGCGGGTGATATGACCTTCCTCGGCAACGCGAAGTACCTCCCGCAACTCAAGACCACCAACGCGACTGCAGCGCTGGTGCCGCTCGACTTCGCTGAGGAAATTCCCGCAGTCGCCATCCGCGTCGCGAATCCTTCACTCGCCTTCGCGAAGGTCGTCGAGCGTTTCGCTCCGCCACCGGTCGTCTTCTCCCCTGGCGTGCACCCGAGTGCGGTTATCGGGCGCGATGTTCAGCTCGGCGAGGGCGTATCGATTCAGCCGCATGTCGTGATCGAAGATGGGGCGAAAATCGGTGCCGGAACGGTGATCGGCGCCCAAGGTTACGTAGGCCACGGGGCAAGCATCGGTGCGGCCTGCCACTTTGCTCCACGTGTGACGATTGGCTCCCGGTGCATCATTGGGAACCGGGCGATCTTCCACAGCGGAGTGGTCATCGGCAGCGATGGCTTTGGCTTCGAGTTGTCTGGGGGCCGGCATGTGAAAATCCCCCAATCCGGGATCGTGCAAATCGACGACGACGTGGAAATCGGCGCAAATACCACCATCGACCGCGCCCGTTTCGGC
>JANOAZ010000070.1:0-13087 GCA_031411395.1 Chthoniobacteraceae bacterium | reverse complement strand
CGCATCAGAGGGCAGCGGCGGTGCGGAGCCGATTCGCGCCCGCTCCGCGCCACCTCCGCCCTCTGATACGAGAGATTCCTCCACTTCGCTTCGCTCCGGTCGGAATGACGGAGCAGATTTCCGCACTCTCCCCAATCCGCCAGCCTCGCCCCCATGATCGGACAAGGAATCTTGAGCGGCCTGCGCGAAACCGCCCGCAACGCGGTCGGGAGCTTCTTCTTCCGCGACCGCATGACCACTCGCGAGTACCCGGAGGAGAAGACACAGCTCAAGGAGAACTACCGCAATTTCCCCTTCCTCGTTTTCGACGGCACCGACCCGATGGCCGGCATGCGCTGCGTGTCCTGCAAGATTTGCGAAAAGGAATGTCCGCCGCAGTGCATCCGCATTGTGCAGGGGCGGGACGAAAAGGGAAAGCTGGTCAAGCATCCCGAGGTCTTCGACATCGACATCGCGGTCTGCATGAGCTGCGGCATCTGCGTCGAGGCCTGCCCGTTCGAGGCGATCAAGATGGACCACGTCTTCGAGATCGCAGTGCAGGATCGCTTCGCCGGCCTCGTCGAACACAAGCACGACCTCGCGAAATCCAACGAATACTTTCACGGCATCAAACCGACCGAAGCCGCGGAGGTCGATGCGCGGCTCGCAGAGGAGCAGCGCGTGGCTGAGGAAAAACGCCAGGCCGCCGCCGCCGCGAAAGCCGCCGCGCCCCCACCCGCCTCATGACGTTCTGGGACGGCCTCGATCAAGCCCCGATCACGCTCAAGCATTTCGTCGTTGGATTGCTCCCCGAAGTGCTGCGCCCCTGGGCGTCGATGCTCATCTCGATCTCCGCGATCATCGGCGTATTCGCCGGGCTGTTCGCGCTCATCACCTGGATGGAACGCAAGGGCCTCGGACGAATCCAAAACCGGCTCGGCCCAAATCGCGTCGGCCCGTGGGGCCTGCTCCAGCCCATCGCCGATGGCGTGAAGATGCTCGTGAAGGAGGACATCGTGCCGCGCGAGGCGGACAAGGTGTTGCACTTCCTCGCCCCGGTCGCGCTCATCGTCCCGTCCCTCCTCGTCTTCTCCGTAATCCCGCTTGGGCGCAATCTCGTCGCCATCGACTATCCGGCGGGCGTGCTGCTTTTCCTCGCGCTCAGCGCCTCGACGGAGCTCTCGATCTTCATGGCCGGCTGGTCCAGCCACAACAAGTACTCGCTGCTCGGCGCGATCCGCGCCATCGCGCAAATGATCAGCTACGAGCTGCCCATGATCCTCAATACGATTGCTGTGATCCTCGTCGCCGGGTCGCTCGATACCGTTGCCATCGTGGAGAAACAGACCGGCGGATTCTGGCACTGGCACGTTGTCACTCCGTGGGGTCTGGCGGGATTTTTCAGCTTCATCGTCTGCGCGCTCGCGGAGTCGAATCGCGCCCCCTTCGACCTGCCCGAAGCCGAGTCCGAGTTGATCGCCGGACACCTCACCGAATATTCCGGCTTCAAATACGCGCTCTTTTTCATGGCCGAGTATCTCGGGATGATGGCGATCAGCGGTCTCGGCATCACCCTCTTCCTCGGCGGCTATCACGCGCCGCTGCCGTGGCTCGCATTCGTGCCGTCGTGGATTTGGTTCTTTGGAAAACTGATGATCGTCGTGTGGGTCTTCATCTGGGTGCGCGGCACGCTGCCACGGCTGCGCGCCGATCAGTTGATGGATTTCGCCTGGAAATTCCTGCTCCCGCTCTCGCTCGTGAACGTGATCGTCGCCGCGATCTGGGCCAAGTCCCCACCCCTCGTCGGCTGGCCGGTCGGACTCGCCATCCTGGCCTCCACGGTCCTCGCGCTCCGGCGCATTCGGCGAATCACCCATCCCGCCCCCGGACCCAGGGAATACACCTTCGCCAGCTAAGCCCAAGAACCGGAATCGAGATTCACGAGAGCCACGGATTGAAGCGTCTTTCTATCTCCCTAATATCACAGGCTCCGATTCGGCCGGATGTTTCGTCGGAATCGGAGTAGCTAGTTTGGCACGCTGGCCTGGCGGCAACCGAGCTTGCCGAACGAAGGTGTTGTTTTCCCCATACATCGCCCACGGGCCGCGCGGCACGTCCCTAAAGTCCACGAATTGCCAGTCCGTCACGTCCGTCGATGAGAGCGCGAGATAATCGCGTACCGCGGGCGAGACGCCGAGCCCGGCGCCCTGGTTCCGATTGGGCTTTGGGCGCTCATCACCGAAGACATACTGCCAGTGGTTCGCACGGAACGGCCCGCAATCGCTCCATTGCGCGTAACAATCCTTGCCCGCACGGTTCCGCATGCGCAACCAACGGTCGCGGCAGACCGAGCGTCCTTCCCGCTCGAATGCCTCGTGGAACCATGGAATCACCGTCTTCGCCTCCGGTTTCGACTTGTTGCCGACAATGTCGTTGTAAGGCAGCGAGCAATAAAACGGATTCTGCATCGGAATAAACGCTGCCGGAACGAACCCTCTTCGCGCGCTGGGGTTTGGGTTGTCGAAACCGCCGTAACTCGCAGACCAGTTCAGATCCCAGCAACTCGCATAGTTCCTGACTGTTTTCTTCGCCGAAGCGGATTCCCCCACCCAAAAAGTCGTCGTCACGATATTGTTCTTCCACGGATAGCGGGGGTGATTGAGCGGCCGGTCCGCCGAGGGAATCAAGACCACCGGCTCCAGCTTCAACAGCGCTTTCTCGCGAAGCATCCGCGAGTATTTTCCAAAATCCGCCGAAGACTGATACGGGTCTTGCGCCATCGCGATTCGCACCGCGCACGCCAGCAACCCGCCGAACAAAAGGCCCCCGAACGTCAGTCGAAGTCGCGGGATCGATTTCATGCCACCGACGATGTCCACTCAGCCGCGACCATGCACGGCGACAAATGCGCCACCCCACCGGCCTGCGTATTCGACATCCTCGAGCACGCAGCCATTCCTCCGAGCCGATTCTCAGCGTGACGGCTGCGGCGGCGGAACAGCCCCAGCACGCCTGCGCCGCCGAGCAGCAACGCAAAGCTCGAAGGCTCCGGGATGGCACTGGTCAGGACCAGGTTGTTTGCCCCGTAGGCGCTTCCCGCCCCATAATGAACGACGAACGAACCGAGTCCGTCGATCGTGGCGAGCCGGGCTCCGTTGGCCACGTCGGAAAAGGCGCCGGTGAGCGGGAAATCGGCGGTTAACAGAGTGAAGATGGCGCCGCCCGAGACGAACGACTGGAAACCATTCAGGAAGGAGAGAACGAGTTGCCCGCCGAGCGACACCGTGCCGTTGACATCAACGTAGTCATACTGGTGCCTTGGAAGAGGCCGCCGATTTCCATTCGCAATTCGCCACCGGCCAGCAGGGTAAGGCTGCCGTTCACCGTCAGCGCGCCCGGCGAACTCCCGGGGGCGATCGTGCCGCTGCTGCTGATGTTCGCGTTCACCGTCCCCGAGCCGGCGAGCAGGCCGGTCTGAAGGCTGAACGGGGAACTGGACGCCAGGACTCCGCCATCGAGTTCGGTGACGCCCCCTGTCTGCGTGTAGGTGGAGGCGACGGTCAGTGTCCCGCCCGCGCTCACCCGCAGCGTGCCCGAGTTGCTCAGCGCCCCGGCGGTGGAGAATGCGCGGCCATCGCTGACCGCGAAATTGCCCTGATTGTTGGTCACCGAGTTGATCTCTGCAAAGGTTGAGCCCGAGCCGCTGAGGAGCACGTTGGCTTGATTCGTCGTGATGTTGCCGCCGCCGAGGCTAAGTGTGGAGTTGGCGAACACCTTCCACGTTCCGTCGGTGAGCGTGCTGCCCGAGCGTTGTGATACCGCTCCAGCCAGCGACAGCGTGCCCGTCTGGACTTCCACGGTCCCGGTATTGCTGAAGCCCCAGCTCACCGTGGTCGTTCCCGTTCCAGCAGACTTGCGTACGATCCCCGCGTTGCTGAAAACATGACCGGAACCGCTACTCACGGCGATCGACGCGTTGTTCTGAATATCGAAGATCCCGCCGATCTGGTTGTTGATCGTTACTCCCGTTCCCAAGGCGAAAATCCCTCCCGTGTCAATCCAAGTCATCGTGCCCAGGTTCTCTACCACCCGGCTAATCATGAATTTGCTCCTGAAATTGTTGATCAGAAATGTTCCTCCGGACCCGATCTTCGTAATCCCAGCCCCCGACATTATGCCTTCGCTCCAAGTGAGATTGTCGAATGTCGCGGTCCCAGCCCCCGCGAGGGTTCCGTTGTTGCTGGTGAGCGTCCAGTTTCCGGGTAATGTCAGAGGCACGTTGACATTGACCGTCGCATTCGCGTCGATTCTGATGTTACCCGAGTTGATAAAACTCGTACCGGCATTGAGGGCGTAGGTACCTCCGGCAAACTGGAGTCCCCCTCCCGAGGCAATATTGAAGGCGCCACTCTCTGTGCCGCCACTTTGTAGAACCAAGCTGCCCAGCACTTCCACCGTGCCGGTATTATTGACTGTCCAACCAGACACCGATGTTCCTGCTCCGGCTGACTGACGGAGCGTGCCCGCGTTATTGAACGTCTGGCCAGACCCATTTAGAGTACTCAAAAAGTTGTTAGACTGAATGTCGAAAAGTCCACCGGATAAGTTATTGATCGTCGCGTTCGTGCCTGCGCCATAAATGCTCCCGCTACCACTCCAGACGATCGTGCCGGCGTTCTCAAGCGTCCGCCCACTTAATACCTTGCTGTAGTTGCTAGACGAACTGATTGTCAGCTTCCGGCCCAACGGAATAGTCGTCACACCGGCTCCTGACATCTCCCCAGAGGTCCAAGTGCTGTCGGCGGAAACGGTGAGCGGGCCCGCCACAGCCAATTTGCCACTGAGGTCAAATGCGGTAAGACCGATCGTCCCCGCCAAGGCATCCACGGTGCCCGTGAAGCCAATGTTCAACCTTCCAGCGATGGACACGGACGCACCGCCATCGACCTTGATCAGACCAATTCCAGAAGACGAAGGGGCAACTCCGCTCCCAACTGTTGCTGAACCCGACAAATTCAGGTGTGTACCGGCTCCTGAGACTATCAGTCGCCCTTTGGACACGCCGCTTTGCGCGACGACCACATCGACCGCGGAAACAGTCCCATTGGTAAGAGTAAGAAGGGCGTCGTCGGCATCCACTTTTGCCACCAGAATGGAAGGCTCCTGCGCGGTGTTTGCCAAGGTGAAATTCTGCCCGGCCAGATCGAACGTAACGGCTCCCGTGAGAACCCGCATGCGCTTGTTGCTGGTCGCACCCGCGAGCGTCACGGTGTAGGTGCCGGGGCCCTTAAAGACCGCGACGTTCCCGGCGCCCGGTACCGCTCCGTTGATCCAGTTGGCCCCATTGGCAAGGGAACCACTGACGCCATTGCTCCAGTAAATCGCGCTCAGTTGATCGTCGATCCAACCGTTGAACTGGTTGACGCGCGTGAAACCCATTCCGTCGCCATAATCGGCATTGGTATAGGTATCGAACACTTGATAACCGAAAGCGATCACGCCAGCCAAGCGCGTCTGCCCGCCGTCATTGATGAAGACCCCGCCGCCGCTGTCTCCCGGTGCGCTGGAATACTTAAGCATCAGGGGAATGGATGCGCCGAGCGAACTCTCTGACTGGACACCCGGTCGATCAAAGTCAGCCAGAACATAGTCGTCGGCCAAGGTTACGCCCGCTAAGTTGATATTTGATCCGAGAGCGTCGAGCACGTTCTGCCCTGCACGTTTGGTGCCATAGGTATTGTCCTGGTAGCCGTTCACCCCGGTGCCTGTCGTGCCGTATCCCACGATTGTTGCCGTGGAACCGACTTCCGAGGCTCCCGTGAAGCGCATCGCGGGCGCGATTCCCGACACCGGACCGGAAAGGCGGACCAAGGCAAGATCGCCTGGAGGATACGATGACAAAGCACCGTTGAAGCTGGCGTTCGGAATCCATTCCATCGCCGTGTAATCGGTCCCGTTGATACTAAAGACAACGCTCGTCGGATCAGCGCTCAATTCCCAGGCACTCACAAGGTGGGCGGCGGTGAGCACCCATTCCGACCCGACCATTGTCCCGGAACCGACAAACGTATTAGACGGGATGGTGGTCGAAATCTTCCCGACCGCTGCATACTCTGGCTGAGCGGCGAGAGCGGTGTAGAGGCTATCTTGCACGTCATCACGGATCGTTCCGGCGTGGGCCGAAATCGGGTGAAGCAAAAGGGCGATTCCGAGTCCGCAGAATGCGAGCCCGGGGGTAACAAGATGTCGTTTTAGAGAGTTCATTTTTCGGATAGGAATTCGCGATTTGCTGGCCGCAGAGAGCGAAAACAGTCTGCGCTCAGATCAGGGCTAAAGAGGGAGGTGGCTGGCTTTGATACCGGTTCCTTTTACCCCATGGAGATTGAGCACCGGTCGTTCAGCTATTGGACGTCCTTGAGGAAACGGCGGACCAAATCTTCGGCGACACGAGTGGCAGCTTCGACCGGCGACATCGGACCGATCGCGCCCGCCGGAGCGGATGCGTTTCCAATGACCGAATGCACGGCATGTTCGTAAGAGCGGGAAAACTTGCTTCCTGTGGTTCGGCTGTAATTCACGGTCATGACATATCTGTCGGTGACATTCGTCCCGACCGCTCCCAGCGTCAGGCCAGTGGCTAATCCTCTGCCGGCGGCCGCACCCATGTCGCCAAGGTTATTGATCGTGATGGTCAGTTGATCGCTCGAAGGACCGATCACGAAACAGCCCGAGGAAGTCAGCTCTTTCTCGACCTGACTCTTCCAAAAGCGGGTCGCGCCGGGATTTGGCCGACCGTTCGTTTGCCCTATGACAGTGAGGCTGACGGGGCGCGCCTGAGATGAGCGCCTCGGGCTCTGGCTGGCGCTGTGATATTTACCATCGAGGTAGGATCGCGGAGCGATGCACCCCGTCAGAGTCAGCAGGATCAATCCACTGGCCATCGAGAGGAGATACGCCCTTCCGCCCATCTTCCTCTCCTTGAAGGTCGCGGTAGGACGGGGGCGGGCGAGATCGTTCAGCCGGCAGGAAACGCTTGACGGCACGGGTTCGCAATCTTCTGAACGCGGAGCGCTGAAACTCGGTGGTAGTGACTGGTGCATGTGGTTCGTTCTTGGTTGGGGGTTGGTATTGCGATTCAGAGTCGATCCGAAAGTTGGAAGTGTTCCTATTTGCTCTGCTCCAGCTTGATCATGCAGAGACCGAGGTCGAATCCATCGCCTTGAGCAAAGCCGAATCCCACGTTTCCATACCAGTAAACGGGGATCTGATGCAGTTTCCCCGACCGATCGACAAGACCCGGCATGGAATCCGTCGTCTTTCGGGTTGGTTTACCCAGCGCTCCCTGGACGGTTGAGGTCTTGATCGGCATTCCAACGGGGGACGGCCCTAGTTGCAACACGAGTGGCTCAACCGCCTTTTTCTTATCGATACGAGTCTGCCAATCGGCAATCGCCTGCTTATGTTCTACAAGGGCTGCGGTCAGGCCCGGTTTTCCGAGCTTTCGGACGAGTCTTTGCATTTCCGCAGCGGGCGTCGTGGCCTGGGCTGGCGCCGTGTTCTCGGCCGCCGGCAACAGGGGTGCCGCCAGGGTCAGAGCCAGCGACAGGACGAGTGGAAACATGGTGATGGGTGTTTTCATGGAGTTCGTGCTTTCGGAGAATGAGGTAAACTCGCGCGTGTGGTGGTTCGACTACTCCGCACCTTGGCTGAGGGCGACGCGACGCAGGCCGCGGGCTTTCGCCGCTCCCTCCTCCGGAGTTACGATGGTAAGTTTCGGCCTGCCGACGACCGCACCCATCCCAATACCGCCTCGAATATAGTAGCTCTTCCCGGCCTGGACGGTGAGCGCGGCCTCGTCGGTGGACTCGGTTGCCGCAGTGTAGCGATGCGCGCCCGGGGTGGCCTGGTGGACGAAGTAGCTCCCGTTGGGCAGCCCACCAATCTTCGTTCCATCTTCGCGGACATTGAAGCCGACGGCCATACCGACGAAGCGGCTCTCGCGATAGAACGTGACCAGTCCCTTGCCAGGAGCCGGCCGGTCTGTCTGCGCGGGTTGTGCGGTGCGTTCGACGCTCGCGCACGAACAAAAGGAGAGCGCCAAGCCTAGTGCGAGGGCTCGGGTGATGATTTTGAGGATGGGTGTTTTCATTTGGGTGGTTTGGGTTTGCTGTTTATGGACTCGATGTGGGGAGTAGTGTCAGGATTAGCAGCTGATTCTTTGATCGAGCTTGGGGCTCAGGATCGGCGTTTGCAAAGAGTCGGGCTCTCTGTTCGGTCGTGATGAAAAGCCGCCGGAAAAAGCACTCACCGCGCGCGGATGTTTGCGAATAACCACGCGCGGGCAAACGCCCACCAACGCTTCGCGGTCGGGCGCGGAAATACCAAGTATTTCGGCGGCTTCGTCGATCGAGAGACCGGCGAAGCAACGCAGCTTCACCAGTTCGGCTTTACGCGCGTCTCGTGCAGCGAGCGCTTCGAGGCCTTCGTGGATGGCGAGCAATTCCTCGTCTTTTCCCGGCGCGACAATCTCGATTTCATCCACGTCCACGTGTTCGCTGCCGCCGCCGTGGCGGGCGGCGAGCTTGCGGCGGGCGCGGTCGATGAGAATCCGGCGCATGGCCTCGGCAGCGGCGCCAAAAAAGTGGGCACGGTTTTCCCAACGCTGAGCGTCGCCGACGAGACGCAGCCAGGCTTCATGCACGAGTGCGGTCGGCTGCAAGGTCTGGCCGGACGCTTCGGACGACATTTTCGCCGCGGCGAGCCGGCGCAGTTCGGAATAGACGTGTAGGAGCAATTCCTCGGCGGCCATCGGCTCACCGTGCTGGGGTGTTTCGAGGAGCGGCGTGATGTCGTTCATTGCTTAGATGCGGTGTTTTCTGAGCTTCGAGTTGTACGTGCGATGGCTGATCGCTTGTTCAAGCTGCCTTGTCCGGTGCAGGGTACTCGGCTAGCGCGGCTGCACTCCTCTGGGTTCGGCGATGCAGTCCCTCGGGTCAGCGAAGGTTCACACCGCAATTCTGTGAGTGTCAGACTCATCGACTGATTACTTTATACCCATAGGTGAGTGCCCATTCCGTTCGAACCTCATCGGATTTTTCAACTTCAACGAGCAAATAGTATTTTGCTGTGGTCTTCGTGAGCACGTGCGCCCCAGCTGCATTTCCCGTCTGCCACGACTCGGATTCCGCGACGTTTCCCTCAGGGTCAAAGATATGAATGGAGATCTTCGCGTTAGCTGAGTCAGTTCCCATCCAGAACCAGTATTCGGTGCCCTCGAAAAGTTGATACACGATCGCCTTGGCTTTCTTCATACTCATGTCCCCTGCCCAGTAATGGTCACGGAGGGCAAATCCTGCCTTTACGTATGGATCGGCGGCGGCAAGCGCGGCGTTAAACGCTTCATCTTCCTTCTTTTCTAAGACCTGAAACGGTATCACAACTAACGGGAGTAGTTTTTCGTTCTCCGCGAGGGACTGGGAGAGCCGCGCTTGAAGGGAAGTTATTTCGTCGCGTAGCAGCGTCGAATCTCCCGCCCTAGATCCGGCGAGCAACCGCGCGATACAAGCGTCGATCGCGACCCGCTCTCTCATCTTCTCCTCGCTCCATTGTTGAGCAGCGTCGTTCAATGCTCGAACCCTCGCTCCCGTGCGTTCTGCTTCGGAGGATAATCTCTCCGCACGCTTCCGCTCAAAATCGGCCCGCTCCCGGGCGACGGCGGCAAACTCCCGTTCTCGCGCACCCTGTCTTTCCTTTTCGATCCATAACGCGGCCAGCAGCGCGATCAAGAATGCCACAATTCCGCCGACGGCGAAGGCGACTTTGTTGCGGCGCACCAGCTTGCGGAAACGACAGAGCTCGCTGGGAGGACACGCGATGACCGGCTCGCTCGCGAAGTGGCGCCGAATATCTTCGGCAAACGCATTCGCCGTGTCGTAGCGGCGCGTGCGGTCCTTCTCGATCGCCTTCATCACGATCCAGTCCAGGTCCGGGTCGACGAGGCGGCCGAGCTTCTCCGGCTCGATGTGCCGCGCCTTCGCAAGCTGCGTGCGCTCTTGACCGGACAAGGTGCTGAGGCGCGAGGACGGCTTCACCGGCTCGACCTCGCGGATGATCCGCCGCATCTCCTCGTAGCCCGCGGAGACGAGCCACTTCGCGTCGAAGGGCGGCCTGCCCACCAGCAGCTCGTAGAGCAGGACGCCCAACGCGTAGATGTCGCTGCGCGTGTCGATGTCCAGCCCGCTGAGCGCCGTCTGCTCCGGGCTCATATAGGCGGGCGTGCCGATGAACTGCTCGAAGCGGGTGAAGAGCGTCCTGGCGGTGAGCCTGCCCTGCGTGGCCTTGGCGATGCCGAAGTCGATCACCTTCACCACCGGCTTGTCGCCGTGCAGCGTGACCATGACGTTCGACGGCTTGATGTCGCGGTGGATGACGCCCTTCTGGTGCGCGTGATTGATCGCCGAGCACACATCGCCAAAGAGCGCCAGCCGCTCGCGCGTGCCCAGCCCGGCCCCATCGCAGTATTGGGTGATGGGCACCCCCTTCACCAACTCCATGACGAAGAACGGCCGCCCTTTGTCCGTCGCGCCGCCGTCGAGCACCCTGGCGATGTTCGGGTGTTCCATCATCGCCAGCGCCTGCCGCTCCGCCTCGAAGCGCGCGATGACCTCGCGCGTGTCCATGCCCGGCTTGATGATCTTCAGCGCCACCCGCCGCGACACCGGCTCGATCTGCTCGGCCATCCACACCGTGCCGAATCCGCCCTCGCCAATCTCCTGCAGGAGCCGGTAGCGCCCGATGCGTTCGCCCGCCTCCTCCGGCCCGATCTGCGCGAACTCGGGCGCGATCGGCGAAGACAGCGGCGGCTCCGCGAGCCGACCGCCCGCGTCCTCATGCACTTCGAGCAAGCGGCGCACGCGCGCGGCGAGCGCCGCATCATCCCGGCATTCGGCGCTGATGAACGCCTCGCGCTCCCCGCTCCCCGAGATCTCGAGGGCGGCATGGAAGATCGTCTCGACGAGATCGTCGCTCGGATT
The DNA here is from genome assembly GCA_031411395.1 of Chthoniobacteraceae bacterium. Lineage (GTDB taxonomy): Bacteria > Verrucomicrobiota > Verrucomicrobiia > Chthoniobacterales > Chthoniobacteraceae > Chthoniobacter. Next base: position 2,075 of record JANOAZ010000070.1, on the reverse strand, counting down.
CATCGGAGGAGTGGAAGGCATCTTGCATGGACATGCGTAATCGCTCGAGCAAAAGGGCCACGCATTTTGAAAATTCTTTCCTCAGCCGGTGCTCATCGCGTCGAGCAGCCAGGCGCGGGCGTAAGCCCAGTGCCGCTTCGCGGTTCGCTCGCTGATCCCCAGGGCTGCGGCAGTTTCCTCGATGGTGAAACCGGCGAAGTAACGCAGCTTCACCAGTTCTGCCTTCTGCGCATCGTGCGCGGCGAGAGCGTCGAGTACTTCGTGGACGGCGAGGAGTTCGTCGTCCTTGAGCGTCGGTGCGGCGATCTCGATTCCCCCCGCATCCACGTGGTCCGCTCCGGCTCCGTTCTTCGCCGCGAGTTTGCGCCGCGCGCGGTCGATGAGGATGCGGCGCATGGCCTCGGCGGCGGCCATGAAAAAGTGGGCGCGGTTTTCAAAGCGCTGCTCACCGAGGCGCAGCCACGCTTCGTGGACGAGGGCGGTCGGCTGGAGGGTGTGGCCGGGTTGCTCGCGGGCCATCTTTGCACGGGCAAGCTGGCGCAGATCGGCATATACCTGCTCGAGCAGGCCACTGGAAGCGTCGGGATCGCCGCGATGGATGGCGTCGAGGAGGAGCGTAACATCGGCCATGGGCGCTGAGCTTGCGCAGGGACAAAGCCGGCGAGGAAGGGTAAACTGGCCTTGCTGTGACACGCGGCTGCGGCTGCCGATCGACGACTGGCGCCGCCGCTGACGTGATCGCGGATTTCATCTTCGAGATCACGCAAGTCGGAAACGGTCTGCGTGACCTCGTCGCGCAAGAGCGCACCGTAGCGGGCACGGCTGCGACAGTGGTGCGTGGGGTCAGGCTTTGAAACTTGCAAATTGAGGACTCGCGTCAGCAGCCTCACTCCCGGACGGGGATTTCCACGTGCTGGCTCTTCTGACCGAAGGGTTCGTTTTTGTCGCGGTACTGGACCTGGAGCTTTCAGATCTCGGCCTGCCCGGCGCCCGGCAATGGCCGCTCGACAGCGCCACGAGGCGACCGAGTTGCCTTTGGCAAACGGACGTGGCAGGCTTCGTCCCATGAGCACCCTCTCGGATATCGACCCGAATGACCTGCGGCCGCTGCTGCATGCGGAGATCGACAAGCTGCGCGATGACAGCGTGGCGCTGCTGCATCGCGTGGCGCTGCAACTGGAGCTGGAGGAAGTCTCGGCGCGGCTGGATGAAGGGTTTGACGCAGATCGCGCCGCTGGGAGGCTGGCGCGGCTGCCGGAGATCATCCGCGAGGCGCGGGCCGCGCTGCGGCAGCGCTCCGCCTGATGACGGTGGTGCTCGACTCGAACGCGCTGGTGCAGATGTCCGGACAGGCCTCGCCTCATGCGGCCCTGAAGCAGGCGCTGCTGGAGGGCCGGCTGGTGCTCGCCGTCTCCACGCCGATCCTGTTGGAATACGAGGAAGTCGTCTGTCGCTATTCCAGCCCCGCCCGCTGGGAGGATGTGGCCCGCATGTTCGCCCTCATCAGTCTGCTGCACGGGACGATCCGCGAGGTCGCGCCTTCCTACCGCTTCCGCACCATCACGGGCGACGCGGATGACGATGCCTTTGCCGACTGCGCGATTGTGGCCGAGGCGGACTTCATCATCACCGAAGACCATCACTTCGATGCGCTGCGCGGCAGCGGCTACAAGCCACAGCCAGTGACGCCGGGGGCATTCATCCGGCTGCATCTGGGCGGAGGGTAAGGTGGCGGGAACTTTCATCGCTGCGGAGCGCGGGTGCGCGGGGTCTGCGAATCGGGCGGCGCTACCTCTGCGCCGACGAATGCCTTGATTTCTACGCCACCAGTCGCGTCGCGTTTCAGCCGAACGCCGAACCAACATCGAGACTATGGAACCGCGATGCACGCTCAGTTGGCTGCTCCAAATACAGAGACAATAGAATGACCTTCTGTCTAAGTGACCGTCTAAAAAGTCGGTGCTCCAGTAATTTTAGTTCTTGTACTTTTTGGAGAGATAGGGTGGAAGGCTTGGGATGCTGACCAAAGAACCCTATCCCAGTGATCTCACCGATGCCGAATGGAAGCTCTTGGA
>JANOAZ010000069.1:0-38164 GCA_031411395.1 Chthoniobacteraceae bacterium | reverse complement strand
CCTCGCCGACGTGCAGGAAAAGGACCGCTTCCACATCATCGTCGCCAATCCGCCCTTCGGCGGCAAAGAGCGCAAGGAAGTGCAGCAAAACTTCCCCATCCGCACCGGCGAGACCGCGTTCCTCTTCCTCCAGCACTTCATTAAAATCCTCAAGGCCGGAGGCCGCGCCGGCATCGTCATCAAGAACACCTTCGAGACCCGCCCGTCCGAAGTAGTAGCCAACATCGCCCTCTGCCTCATCCACCAGACCAACTTTCTGCTCGACCAGCAAATCCGCCGCTTGGAAAAGGACTTCCTAAAGGAGGGCGGCCTGCGGGAGCGGATGACGCGCGCGCGTCTCCAGCACAGGAACAAGCCCCAACAATGAATCTTCTGACTCTCCGAAAAGCTGCCACCAAGCAAGGATGGCAAATCAAAACTGTCAGCGAAATCGCAGAGCATTCCTTGGGGAAGATGCTCGATAAGGCAAAGAATAAAGGCGAACCACAACGCTATCTGAGAAACGTCAATGTCCGCTGGTTCGACTTCGATTTGTCGGACCTTCTTGAGATGCGGTTTCTCCCCGAGGAGACTCCCAAATATACCGCGATCAAAGGGGACGTGCTGATCTGCGAAGGAGGATATCCAGGCCGCGCAGCAATTTGGAACGAGGACTACCCGATATATTTCCAGAAAGCGCTCCATCGGGTTCGCTTCCATGAGCCGGAACACAATAAATGGTTCGTCTATTTCTTGTATGCTCAGCATCTCGATGGGGAACTGAACCAATACTTTACCGGCACTGGAATTCAGCACCTCACTGGAGAAGCGCTTGCCCGCTTCGAGATTCCGATCCCTCCACTTCCAGTCATGCGTCGCTTGGTTGCCAAGTATGAAAAACTCGCCACCGAAACCCAACGCCTCGCCCGCCTCTACGAGCGGAAGCACGCCGCGCTGGAGGCGCTGAAGAAGTCGCTGCTGCACCAAGCCTTCACCGGCGCACTGTGAAATGAAACCGCCCGCGCCCTCTTCAATCCCAACGGGATTGCATCCTTCAGCCCAGGGTTGCGCGCCGCGCGCTACCCTGGGTCACGCGCCCCATCATTTTCCCCAACCCCAACGGGGTTGCATCACCATCGCGTCACCCGCCCGATGCAACCCCGGTGGGGTTGAGGTTATTTTTCCGCATTCACCCAGGGTAGCCTCGCGGACTCGGCAACCCTGGGCTGATGGATTTTACCCCGTTGGGGTAAATGGACGGAACGCCATCGTGCCCGCTCCCGTCGACATCGCGCCCGCCCTCGTCGCCGCCGAAACCCAACGCTCGACCGCCTCTACGAGCGGAAGCTCGCCGCGCTGGAGGCGTTGAAGAAGTCGCTGCTGCACCAAGCCTTCACCGGAGAACTGTGACCATGCCCGGCGAACCTTCACCGCAATCCAGCATCATCCTCTACCAGACGGAGGCAACTATTCGACAATATCGAATAGTTCGTCCGGCCGTCCCAACTTGTAAGGCTCGCTTACAAGTTCACCGCGCTCACCGATTCTGGAGTTCCTGCCATGAGTGACAATTCCCAGCCATCCCCACCGCCCGGCGGCCAGTTCCTCGTCTATCAAACGGACGACGGGCGGCTGAAAATTGACGTGCGATTTGAAGGCGAAACCGTCTGGCTCACGCAGCAACACATGGCAGAGCTTTTTCAGACGACTCAGCAAAACATCAGCCTGCACCTGCAAAACATTTACGCGGAGGGTGAATTGCAGCTCGGGGCAACTCACAAGGATTTCTTGTCAGTTCGCCAGGAGGGCTCGCGATCCGTCCAGCGCCGCGTGGATTTCTACAACCTCGATGCCATTATCTCCGTCGGCTACCGCGTGAAATCCGGCGTCGCCACGCAATTCCGCATCTGGGCCACGCAGCTTTTGCGGGAATACATCGTCAAGGGCTTCGTGCTCGACGACGAGCGCCTGAAAAACCCGGACCAGCCGTTCGATTATTTCGAGGAGTTGATGCGGCGGATTCAGGACATCCGCACTTCGGAGCGGCGGTTCTACCAGAAGATCACGGACATTTACGCGACGAGCATTGATTACGACCCCACGCAGGAAGTCAGCCTGCTCTTTTTCAAGACGTTGCAGAACAAGGTGCATTGGGCGATCACCGGCCAGACTGCCGCCGAGATCGTCCATGGTCGGGTGGATGCGGCCAAGCCCAACCTCGGCCTGACAAACTGGCGCGGCGCGGTGATCCGCAAACCAGATGTCGTCATCGCCAAGAACTATCTCACCGAGCCGGAACTCGAGGCGCTGAACAACCTCGTCGAGCAATACCTCATTTTCGCCCAAGGTCAGGCCATGCGGCGCATTCCCATGCACATGGCGGATTGGATCAAAAAGCTGGATGCCTTTCTCACGCTGAACGAGCGCGACATTCTCACTCACGCCGGGCGCATCTCGCACGAAATGGCCCAGGCCAAGGCCGAGCTGGAATACGACAAGTTCAAGGCGCTCGCCGACGCCCAGTCGCGCCCGGTGGACGCCGATTTCGAGGCGGCGGTGAAGCTATTGCTGAAGTTGCCCAAGCCGAATAAGCCCAAACGCCCGAAGCCATGAACGAAGCCGAGACCAGAGCCGAGCACATTTACCCCGCGTTGAAAGCGGCGGGCTGGGGCGTCGTCGAGGGCAGCAAAATCCTCCGCGAATATCCCATCACGCCGGGCCGCATCGAGGGCCACGGCAAACGCGGCAAGGCGCTCGCCGCCGATTACGTGCTGGTCTATCGCAACCGCAAGCTGGCCGTGGACGAAGCCAAGGCGTGGGACAAACCGCTGACGGAAGGCGTGGGCCAGGCCAAGGATTACGCGGGCAAGATGGCCGTGCGCTTCGCCTACGCCACCAACGGCCAGGGCATCTACGCCATCGACATGGAGACGGGCCAGGAAGGCGAAATCGCCGCCTATCCTACGCCGGATGAACTGTGGGCCATGAGCTTCGCCGAGGCGAACGCCTGGCGCGACCGCTTCGCCGCCGTGGCTTACGAGGACAAGGGCGGCTCGCATCCGGGGCGGTATTATCAGGACATCGCCATCGAGCGGGTGATGCAGGCCATCGCGGAGAACAAGCAGCGCATCCTGCTCACGCTCGCCACCGGCACGGGCAAGACCTTCATCGCATTTCAGATCGCGTGGAAACTCTTTCACGCCCGCTGGAACTTGAGCCGCCAGCCGGAGAGACGCCCGCGCATTCTCTTCCTCGCCGACCGCAACATTCTGGCGAATCAGGCATACAATGCGTTCTCGGCGTTCCCCGAAGATGCACTGGTGCGCATCGAGCCAGCCGACATCCGCAAGAAAGGCAAAGTGCCGAAGAACGGCAGCCTGTTCTTCACCATCTTCCAGACCTTCATGAGCGGGCCGGAGAACACGCCGTACTTCGGCGAGTATCCGCCGGACTTCTTCGATTTCATCGTCATCGACGAGTGCCATCGCGGTGGCGCGAACGACGAAAGCAACTGGCGCGGCATCCTCGATTATTTCGCGCCCGCCGTGCAACTCGGCCTCACCGCCACGCCGAAGCGCAAAGACAACGTGGACACCTACGCCTATTTCGGCGACCCGGTGTATGTCTATTCGCTCAAGGAAGGCATCAACGACGGCTTCCTCACGCCGTTCAAGGTGAAGCAGGTTCAGACGACGATTGATTACTACGTTTACACCTCCGACGACGCGGTGGTGGAGGGCGAGATCGAAGAAGGAAAAGTTTACGAGGAAGCGGACTTCAACCGCAGCATCGAGATCCGTGAGCGGGAGAAGAAGCGCGTGGAGATCTTCCTTTCGCAGATCAACCAGAGCGAGAAGACGCTGGTCTTCTGCGCGAACCAGGCGCACGCGCTGCTGGTGCGCGACCTCATCAATCAGCTCAAGACGAGCAATGACCCGAACTATTGCCAGCGCGTCACGGCGGACGACGGCGCGCTCGGCGAGCAGCATCTGCGGGATTTTCAGGACAACGAAAAAGCCATTCCCACGATCCTGACCACATCGCAGAAGCTCTCCACCGGCGTGGACGCCCGGAACATCCGCAACATCGTCCTGATGCGCCCGATCCATTCGATGATCGAGTTCAAACAGATCATCGGGCGCGGCACGCGACTCTACGACGGGAAGGATTACTTCACGATTTACGACTTCGTGAAGGCGCACCTGCATTTCAGCGATCCGGAGTGGGACGGCGAACCGATCGAGGAAGAGCCGTGCGCGAAATGCGGCTAGCGGCCTTGTGCCTGTGTAGCGCCGCCGCCCGAGCCGTGCGCGAAATGCGGCAAGTCCCCGTGCGAGTGTCCCAAGGAGCGGTGCGAGGTCTGCGGCGAGGTCCGGTGCGTGTGTGAGAAAAAGAAGAAGGTGAAAGTGAAGCTCGCCGACGGCAAGGAACGCACGATCCAGCACATGATGATGACGACGTTCTGGCATCCCGATGGAACGCCGATGTCCGCGCAGCAGTTCATGGAACTGCTCTTCGGCAAGCTGCCCGACTTCTTCCAGAGCGAAGCCGAACTCCGCGACCTCTGGAGCGCCCCCGACACGCGGGCCAAACTCCTGCAAGGCCTGGCCGACTAAGATTTCGGCCACGACAAGCTGGTGGCCATGCAGCAACTCATCGACGCCGAGAAGAGCGACCTCTTCGACGTGCTCGCCTACGTGGCCTATCTGCTGCCCCCGGTGACGCGGGCCGAGCGCGCCGACCATGCGCGAGTCTATATCAATTCCAACTTCAACGCCAAACAGCAGGCATTTCTCGACTTCGTCCTCCAGCACTACGTCACCGAAGGCGTGGAAGAACTGGAGCAAAGCAAACTCAACCCCTTGCTTCGTTTGAAATACCGCGACTCCATCACCGACGCGGTCGCCGACCTCGGCGGCAAGCCAGAGGAAATCGGCAAGTTCTTCGCCGGTTTCCAAAAGTATCTTTACGCCGAGCAGGGGCCGTAGCCGTTACCAGCGACACTGGCTTGCGGACCACTTTGCGCGTTCCCAACGTGGCGCTTTGGAGGAGCGCGCCGGATCTTTGGGGCCGGTCGTCATTTGAAGTAGAGCTTCACGAAGTCATTGTTCTCAAGGGGCAGAGAAAACTCGACGGTGTGCGGCGAGATTTGCCGGAACGCGATGTTGCCCCGCACGGCGGATTCCGCCTTCGCGACCGTTCGGGGGACGGTGACATGGAGAGTGAGCTGCGCGATGGGTTCGGCGGTGTAGTTCGCGAGAGGGATGAGGATGCCCCGGTCGTGGAGCATGAAGACCGCGTCCACGAGCGGCGCGGTGCAGGTGAGCGGTGGGGTGACCTTCGCTGCGCGGGCGGGCGTGAGCAGGAGGTCGCGCACGTCGGCGGGGAACTTCCACGGGTTGGAGGTGCGCTGGAGCAAGGCGGCTTCCTGCTCCTCCGTTGCCGAGAGGTTCGCGCCGTCATCGACTTTCTTTTGCAAGGTGTTCCGCGCATCGAGCGCGTGCTTGATGTAGGAGAGCGCGGGCAGGAAGCCGGCGCAGTAGATGGTGCCCTGGCCCGCGGGGCCGCGCACGAGGGCAGGGGAGCCATCTTTGAAGGTGGCGAGCGTGGTCGCGCCGCTGCGCGCGGTGAGGGGTTGCTTCACCGCGAGCACGCCAGCGGCGCCGGCATCCCACTGCACTTCATCTTTCGCCGAAAGCAGCGCGAGGTAGCGACCCGAGGAGGCGTGCTTTTGCAGGTCGAGCGCTTCGCCGCGATCGGCGGGCAGCAGATCGTCGAGCAGGGGCAGGGGGCGGTTGAATTCATCGCGCGAGGCGGCGCCGGCGGTGAGCCAGAGGGTCCCGCCGCGCTGCACCCATTGCTTCAGTCTCTCCGCGGCGGCGCGGGTCAGATTCGGGCCGGTGAGATAGCAGACGGAGTATGAATCGAGACCGCCCTTCGCCGCCTGCGCCTCGGAGACGATGTCCACGGGCATCTGCGCGTGAGTGAGCGCGAGCCAAGTGTGCATTCGATCGAAGCCGTAGGCGAGGTTTCCGTGGAGCGTCCACACGTCGCTGGAGGAGCTGTAAAGCAGCGCGACCTTCGCGGGCGCCGGCATCGCGGTGAGGAGCAGATCTTCCACCGCGCCGACTTCGCGGGTGAGCGCGGCGTTCGCGGTCCAGGTCTCGGGCTTGGCCTGCCAGACGTGGGCGCGCCAGTACGGTCCGCCTTCGTGCGTGGCCCAACTCGGGCCGTAGCAATAGTTGTTCAGGATCTTTACCCCGCGCGCGAGTTCGCTGGTCGCCTTGAGCTTGATGTCCCACGGCTTGCGTCCGGCGTGCGCGACGAGGTGATGCCCGATCACCTGCCCGCGCTCGCGGGCCGCGGCGCGCATCAGATCGACATTGAACGACGCGCACTGATACGTGGACGCGCCGTTCGACCAGTCCTCGCCCCAGATCGCGTTTTGGCCGGACGAGTCGAGCAGCTCGAAATAGTCCACGCCTTGGGAGTAGAAATTTCCGGCATACACGGCGCCGTCGCTGAAGTTCGCGAGCACCGGAAAGGTGCCGCCATAGGCAGCCTCCGCGAGCCGGCGCTGCGCGGCCATGAAGTCGCCGAGCGCGCGGGTGCGGAAACGCTGCGAGAAGTAATAGAGCGCGGGGAACTCATCGCGCTGCGCGTCGGTGACGATCTTCACCGCGTCCCAGTCCTTCACCAGCAGGTCGGCGGGCGTCGTGCCCATCGACTTCAGCCACGCGGGGAAGCGCACGGCATACGACGGGTCCGCCGCGGCGAACTCCAACGGCTGGCCCGTCGGCTCGTCGGTGAGTTCACAGAAGACAATGTCCTGCACCTTGCCGCCTTCCTTTTTGAATTCCGCGGCCTTCGCCTCGAAAGTCTTCTGCATCTTCTCCAGATCAGGATGGCAGTAGGACTTGTCCTTCATCAGCCACGCTCCGCCGATATGATTGAGATGCGATGGGGTGAAGCCAAAGTAGGCGAGCGTCTTTTGTTCGCGGGCCAGCACCGGAGCGGCGCGAGGGGTGAACTTGTTCTCGATCGAGGCGGTGACGAAGAACGGGAATTTCTCCCGCGGCTTCCCATGAGTCGGCCACGGATGGGCATCGGCGAGCTGGCCCGTGGCTTCCGCGATCTCGAGGTCCGTCTTGAGCAGATCGCGGTTCTCTTTGGAGAGAAGATTTGGCGGCGTGAAGATGGCGACGGTGCCGGGTTGGTTGTCGATCTGCAGCGTGCGCACGATCGACTTTTCATCCGGTGCCGTGGCGAACTCGAACGTCGCGCGCAGCCGCTCCGCGTATTCATGGTAGGTGTGCCGCGCGGTGATGTGCAGCATCGCGCCGGAGTCCTGGTAGATCATCGGCGTGAGGTTGCACCACGCGGTGCGCTCGCCGGGCTGGAGCAGATCCTCCTTCTTCGGCGCCAGCCCCGGGACGGCGCCGCTGCGCGCGAGCGCGTAGTGCTGGTACCACGGCGCGTGGTAGTGATCGGCGAAGACATGGAGGTAAGCCGGCTTCGCGTAACCCTCGCCGAGGGTGATCCGCACAAACGTCTGCGCGCCGTAGTGCAGATGATTCGGCACCAGCTTGTCATCCATGGTGAGCAGCAGGCAATCGACCCGGCGCGCGATGCCGGAGGCGTTCTGGTTCTCGTGCTTGCTCAGACGGAGCGTCACCTCGCCCTCGGGCAGATCGACGGCAAACGAACGCCACGTCTCCGCATCCCGCGCGCTCTTGCCTTCAAACTCCGCATCGAACAACCCATCGCCGAGCACCCGCTCTCCGGACAATGCGGTGAGATGAAACGGCCCGCGCCATTTCGGATGGCTGCTGTAGCGCACCCAGACGTGGTATCGCCCCCCGTCCTTGATTCCCACGGTCGCCGTGGCCATGCCATCCTTCGCTCCGCCCGCGCCCCCGAGCACCGCCAGGCCGGACGCCTCCCTGGCCGCCGGCCCGGTCATCACCTCCCAACCTCCGGATGATTTGAAGCTCTCCGCCTCCAGGAATACTTCGCCAGCGCGAGCGGCAGACAGCGTGATCAGGTGCGCCAGCAGCAGCGCGGTGAGCGGGTGTTTCATGGGGAGAAAGGTGCGGGCCTATGCGACCGCGAAGCGCCGCACCTGAACGCCGTTGCGGCCGGTCTTTGCCATTGGCCGCGGCTCGGGTTGCGCGTAGCCGTTGAGGTCCACGGCCCGCGCGCGGATCTCGTATTTGCCGGGCGCGAGATCGCGCAGCGCGGCGGACCACGCGACCATGCTGTAGCGCAGCGGCCAGGTCAGCGGCTGGCCGGTCTTGCGATCGAATCCGAGCACGTCACGCGAAGCCACGCCCGCGGGAAACACGGTGCTCCAATCCGCTGGCGGCTCGGCGAGCTGAGCCGGGATCCATTTCGCCGCGGCCCACGCCGGATCGTCGTCGGCGATGTCGGGCGCGGCGGGGCGCAGCCAGTATTCCACGCGCTGCAAGCCGGACCATCCCGCGATGGCGAGTCCGCCGACCGACACCGGCTCGCGCGCGGGAAATGTCGCCGCGAGGTCGTCCATGTAGGCGGCGGTCTTGAGGTGCGATTCCGGGTCGTTGTTCTTTTCCGCGTAGGTGTCGTTCGCGCGGTAGTCGTTCGTGAGGACGATGTGCTGGAGCCACTTGATGGATTTGAATCCGTGCGCCCACGGCACGACCATGCGCACGGGCCCGCCACGTTCGAGCGTGAGCGGCTCACCATTGAGCCGGTAGGCGAGGAAGACAGGCAGTTCCCCGGGCGGCGTCTCCATGACTTGCGAGTAGCTGAGCGAGGACTGGAAAAGCTGCTTCGGATCGTCGTTGTGAAAGCCCCAGTAGTACACGCGCCGCACATTGCTCATCGCACCGCAGAGCCGCAGCACCTCGCGCAGCGGCACGCCTTCCCACAAGCCCTGCCCCAGCGGCGTCGCGATGTTCAGGCACTGCATGGCCTTGAGAAATTTGACGCCATGCCTGCGCCCCAACTCATGCACCGCGGCGAGATCGAGCGTGAGTGGTTGGCCGATCTTCGCGATTTCCTTGATGCCTTCCTTCGCCGCGTCATCCGCGGCGATCTCCAGCCGCCAGGTCTCCGGCGTGAGCCGCGCCCGCACGAGCGCGTCGCCGGTGAGCGTGTGCGGCTTGGGATTCCCGCGCGAGACATCCTGAAAATCACCGGCTGGCGTGAGGAATGGACGCCCCGCATCCGCCGCCACCGCGCGGGTGGAAAGTGCGCGGCCCACGCCGACCGCGGCGACGCCCGCGAGTCCGATCTTCAGCGCTTCACGGCGCGTAAAATTTTCCGCGTTCATGGCGTCACGGGTTCTTCTTCTTCCGCCGCGGTTTTTCCGGCGCGCCCGGTTCCGCGCCGTCGCTGTCGGCCCTGCCACCTCCCCAGAGCGGCTTGGCGAGAGTGGCATTCCACGCGTCCCATTTCGCCTGGAGTTCCTTCAGCTTGTCAGGCTGCGTGGCCGCGAGGTCTTTGGTTTCGCCGAGGTCGTCGCGGAGGTTGTAAAGTTTCGCGGCAGTGACGGGCTGGCGTGCGCCGGTCTGCGTGTCGGCGTTGCTGTCGTAGCGGACGAGCTTGAAGTCGCCGGAGCGCAGCGCCATTTGCTGGCCGAAGCGCCAGTAGAGCGCGTCGTGCGGGGCGCCGGATTTTTCGCCGGAGAGAAACGGGAGCAGATTCACGCCGTCGAGTTTCCACTCCGGCGGCGCCATGGCGCCGGCGGCGGCGAGGGCGGTGGCGTGGAGATCGAGCTGGATCGCGGGCGGTTCGAAGACGCCCGGCTTCACCCGCCCCGGCCACGAGACGACGAACGGCACGCGCACGCCGCCCTCGAGCGTGGTGCGCTTGCTGCCCCGCAGCGGAGTGTTCGAGGAGCCGTTCACGGTCACGCCCGTCATCGTCGGTCCGCCATTGTCGCTGATGAAGGTGACGAGCGTGTCATTTTCCAGTCCGGCATCGGTGAGCTTCTTGCGCACCGCGCCGATCGCGTCATCCATCGCGAGCATCATCGCGTTGTAGGTGCGGCGTTTCGTGTCGGCGACGTTGGGGAATTTCGCGAGGCGGTCCTCTGTCGCGTCCATCGGCGTGTGGACCGCGTTGAAGGCGAGGTAGAGGAACCACGGCTCCGCCTTGTGCCGTTCGATGAAGGCGACCGCCTCGCGGCCGAACGCGTCGGTCGTGTAGTCCATCTCCGTCACTGGCGCCGTGCCGCGCAGGATACTCCCAGCTTTGAAGTAACTATGCGCGCCACCGAGGAAGCCGAAGAATTCATCGAACCCGCGCTTCTGCGGATGCATCGCCTCCTGCGCGCCGAGATGCCACTTCCCGACGAGGCCGGTCTTGTAGCCCGCCGCCCTCAGTCGATCCGCGAGTGTCTTCTCGGTGAGCGGCAGGCCCTGCTCGCCGCCGCCGGGATTGAACTCATGCCCGAAGCGTTGCTGATAACGGCCGGTGAGCAACCCCGCGCGCGTCGGCGAGCAATACGGCCCGGAGACATAGCCATTCGTGAAGCGCACGCCCGAAGCCGCGAGCGCATCGAGGTGCGGCGTCGGGATGTCTTTGCAGTGATGGAAACCGACATCGGCGTAACCCATGTCGTCGCCGACGATGACGAGGATGTTCGGTTTGCGCGCGGCGGCGTTCGATGAGGGGAGGAAAGCGAGGAGGCAGAGCGGAAGGAGGAAATGGATGCGGCGGTTCATGGGCGGGGAGCGATGGAGGGAGTGTGGCAGCGGGCAGGGCAGCCTGCGAAGGAAACAACACGCGGCACGGAAAGTTCCCATGCAATGAAACCGATTCTCTCAGCGGATTTGGCCCGAAAACCCAGTCATTCTGAGCTAGCGAAGAACCACTGATCTCCGCGGGCAGCGGTGGTGCGGAGCCGGTAGCCGCAGCCGCTCGTGCTCAGAGCGGTACGGCCTGGACTCTCAGAAATCGCCGCGGATGCGCCGGGTCGTTCATCAGGAATGCGTCGCGCACTTCGACCGTCCGCACCGTCCCGGTCGGAGACTCGCTCACCGCGGCGCCGATCACGAGAACGCTGGTGACACTGCCCGAAGTCGAACGCGCGAGGTCCGTCCACGGTCCGCCCGGATCGTCCGCTCCCTGCACGGAGATCGTGGTATCGGTGGCGTTCGTATTGCGGGTGAGGGTGACCGTCAATCGTCCGCCAGCCTTGCCGACGGCGGGCGGCGCATTGGCCGTCTTTGGCGCGGTGCCGAGCGTGAATTCAAGGAAGTTGGAGAGACCGTCGTGATCGCAATCGGCGCTCGAACCGGAGATGGTGAGGTCGGCCAGTTCGGCGCCGGTGAACTTTCCTGACTGCCAAAGCTGCCACGGCGTCGGCGTGAGACTGGCGACCAGCGTGCCCACCCCCGTCGTGTCGGAGATCGTCGCGCCGCCCGGGCTGCTGAGTTGCACCGAGAATGTTTTTGTTCCCGCAGGCGCGGCGTTTCGCAGCAGCGAGACCATGATCGTCTTGCTCGTCTCACCCGCGGCGAAATTCAGCGTCCCGCTCGTCGCCGTGAAATCCGTGCCCGCGACTGCTGAGCCATTCATCGTCGCCCACGCCACGCTCACGGCCTGCGCGGAGGCGGTGGACAGCGTCACCGTGAAGCTCACCGTCTGCGCCGTCCCCCCGCCGCTGAGCAACGGCGCCATGCTCGCCTGGATGTAGCCGAGCTTGGTCTGGTTCACGGTCGTCCAGTCGTCGAGCACGATGCCGCCGGTGTCGCCGCTGTTCGGATTGAAGCACCACGTCGTCCAACTGATTCCTTTCTCGCGTGCAAGGAGGTCGCTGCTGCCATTGAGATCAAAATCGCCGTCCATATAGTCTGTCAGCTTGTCCATCCAGACCTGATCTGAGCTGGTTGCGAGTTTGCTGCCAAACTCACCGACGATGACTGGTGCGATGTTATTCTTGAAGAGGTAGCCCCAGTGTGTGTCCCACACACCACCGAGATTTTGCGGGTAGTTCCCTGCGCTGAACCAAGGCTGCGCCGAGACGCTCGCGGGATAATCGTGGATTGAATAGACCAGCTTGTTCGGTGCATTGAGCACCACGGGATAGCTTGACGCGCCGATGAGATTGCCACCCCACCAATAGGCGTCGCCCGCGAACTGTTCGACGCCCTCGACGATGATCAGCCAATTCGGGTTAGCAGCGAGGATGGCATTGCCACAGCGCTCGGCCGCCTTGTTCCAATCGGTGAGCGGCGCGCTGGTGCCCCAGGTCGCGGTGCGCTTGGGTTCGTTGAATAGGTCCGCCCCGATGATGGTTGGATTGCCCGCGTAGCGTGTCGCCAGCATCACCCAGTCATCTATCCAGCGCTGCTCCGTGTAATAGGCGTCACCGCTGATGAACCAGACGTTTTCGCTCAAGTAACCGCCCGCATTGGCCGAGTGGCGGTCGAGGAAAATGCGCAGCCCGATCTGCCCGCAGTAATCCACAATCTTGTCGAGGCATTGCAGTGGGGTGAGTCCCTGGAGGTCTGGGTTGAGCGCGAAGTTAATGCTGTTCGTGGCCGCACCCGCACGCAGCATCGCATTGGAATACGGGATGCGCAGCGTGTTGAAGCCGAGTCCCTTGATCTGATCGAGCGCTGACTTGTAACCACGCGCCCATAATCCGTGTAACACTTGATTAGTCGTCTCAAAACCGAACCAATTGATGCCCGTGATGCGCACCGGATTGCCCGCCGAGTCCACGATCTGATTGCCGCTGGTCGATAAGACACCCGTGACTCCGGTGGATCCCGCGAGCGTCACGGCCACGTCGCTGATCGAGATCGTCGGCGGTGTAGTGACGACGATTGAGAGCGCCTTCGTCGCCATCTTCACCGGTAAGGAACTGTCGCTCACCTGCACGGTGAAATTGGCTGTGCCTGTGCCGCTGGGTGTGCCGCTGAGCACACCTGCGTTGTTGAGCGTGATGCCATTTGGCAATGCGCCGCCGCTGATGGTCCAAGCGTAAGGCCCGGTGCCGCCTGTTGCCGCGAGCGTTTGCGAATATGCGCTGGCAACGACTCCTCCCGGCAGTGTGCTGGTCGTGATCGTTGGATTCGACGTGCTGCCACCCACGGCCACGCCGTTGAAAATGTAGTTGGTCGGCGGTTGCGCTTGATTGGCTGGGTCCGCACTGAATCCCACGGCGACACTGGCACCCACGGCGATGGCGGCGTTGTAGGTCGCGTTCTGAATGACGTAATGCGTTCCCACATGGCTGGTGATGCTTCCATTCCAGATGTTTGTAATGGTGCCCGTGAAGTCGAACTCCAGCGTCCAGCCACTCACGGCGGTGTCGCCATTGTTGGTCACGGTGATCTCGCCATTGTAGCCTGTGGCCCAGGTGCTCGTGATGACAAAGGAAACCGCCGTGCTGGCGATAAAAGCCGGGTAGGCATTCTGGACCAACTCGACAAACTGTGACTGAAACCACCGGCCTGAGACAGGAGCGTTTGGCAGGGCGCCGGTGAGTTGATTGCCATTGAGCGAATTGCCGTGGTAAGTGGGGTCGCACATCCGGTCGAAGCCTTTGCCATCGGGGTTCTCGGGGCCGACGGGGATCAAGGAGCTGGAGCCATCCGATTCACCGGGTGGCTTCACCCAGACAAAGGCATCGTAATTGGCCGATGGATTCGCCATGGGCCGGGCACCGATGCCGGCACCGCTTTGGTTGCCCCAGTTACCCTTGTGGATGCGTCGGTCGAGCGTCGTCGCACGCACGAAGGTGTTCCGCACCGTCGATGTGCTCGGGCCGATTGGACGGGCAGCGCCGCCCCAGCCGTTGCGGGAAGTGTCGAGCAGCAAGCCAACGCTGGTCGGATACGCATCGCTGCCAGTGGTCAAAGCCGTGCGCAGGGCAAGGGCAAAGCTCCGCTCTTCGATGTGGTCATTCCAGTCATACCAAATCGGCGTCGAACGGACGGGCTGGCCACCGATCAACTGGTTCGCAGTCATGTATGGCTCCACGAAGACATTGTAGTTCGCCGTGTTGCTGATGAAGCCGTCAACCTTGCTGTTGCCGCCCGGAATGCCCGCGCCGACTTGCTTCAGCAGGTTGGCAAAGGGCGTGAGGTTGCTTGACCAGCCCAGCCATCCAGCATGAGCTACATCAATGTAAGCATAAGTATTGATGAGTGAGCGCAGCGTGCCGATGGCATACTGCACGCCTTGGACATACGCACCGGTCGAGTTTGCCTCCGCGACTTTGGGGAAACTCAGGTTCGTGATCAGGTTCGGCAGCGAGTCCGGCTCGATGACCATCACGATGCGCAGGCCGCTGTATTTCGCCTGGCTGACGATGCTGTAGATCACGTCGATGTATTCCGTCTTGTAGCGATAGAGGCCGTTCTGCGCGATCAGTAGTTCGCCATTTGAAGCCAGCGCCGAGCCATCACGGTTCGGTAGGTTGTAAATGACGATGCCGATGGCATTGGCCCCTTGCATCAGCGCCTGATCGAGATGACCGGCCAGACCGCGCGGATAAGCTCCCGTGCCATTCACGGCGGCGATGCTATCGAGCCAGAGGAAGGTGGGATAATTCGCCACCCGCCGCATCTGCTGTCCCACGGCGCCACCGTGAAGAGCGGCCGCGGCGTTGACCGAAGCCACATAATCGATGTTGCGGTAGAAGGACGCGCCGACAAACGGATTGTCCAGGTGCTCGCCCCCTGGCGCCGCAGTGAGGGCGCCGGTGGAGGAAAGCGCGGCGATGAAGGTGGCGACGAACGCGCGGAGGCAGATTGGTTTCATGGATGTGGGTGAAAAAAGCGGGAGGCTGTGGCGGGCGAAGAGACCGACGGATGGCTTATTCCTGCGGGAAAAGTATGTCGTATTCGGCATTGGCGAGCGCCACTTCCACCTGCGCCCAGAAGCGGTGGTAGCGATACTCCGGCGAGACGAACTCGCCTTTGCGTCCGCCGCGATTCCATTGGTTCCAGGCCTGCTCCAGCGCGGGGAACGCCGGGTCTTTGCGATATTGCGGGCGCAGGCTCAGGAACGTCGCCCCCCTTTTCACTTCCGCACCGGTGGGAAGTTTTCCGGTCCAGCCATTTGGGATGAAAACCTTCTCCTCGAAGAACCGCCGATAGTCGGCGCGACGCTCGGGCAGTGAGACGCCGCGTTCGTCGCGCCCGCGTGGCCAAATGCGGTCGAGCAAGGTTGCCGCCGCCGCCCTTGCTGCGGCGTGCGGCTTGCCGGCCCAGCGCTTTTCCCCCGCGCTGTAGTAGAGCAGGGAGCGCGCGACGCTCGCGGCGATGCCGACATCCTGCGAGTGCGAGCGGACGGTGACGTGCAGCGCCGCATTTGCGCCCGGCGCGGCCGCATTCCATGGGTTGGGCTGGCCGCTCCACTCGAGGGTCGAAGGCACGGTGAAGGAGCCATCGGGCGGAAGCTGCACCGAGGCGAGGACCCACGCGATCCAGCGGTCGAGCACCTGCTTCGCCGCGGGATTTCCGCTTGTGAAGTAAAGCTCCGAGACGCGCTGCATGGACCACGCCTGGATGCCGAACCACGAATTGCTGCCGGGATCGCGATACACCGGATGTGCCTCGTAGGTCATGCCGTAAAAGGTCGCGGCATCGGATGGCGGCGCTTCGTAACGGCCATTCCACGAGTTCGTCGCGCCCCCCGCGATCGCGCCCTCCGTGCTCTGCAGCCAGCGATAGAACTCCAGCTGCCGGTCGAGGCTGGCTTTCCAGTCGCCGCGCGCACTCGGCGATTTCGGCGTGAGCGCGGGCGTCTCGCTCAGCGCGAAGGCGGCGAGCGGATTCTGGTAGCCGGAATGCACATGGCTCCCCCCGATGCGGAAGGCCCATCCGCCCTTCGTCTCCAACGAGCCGCCCCATGCGTAATACCACCCGAGCAGTTGATGGGCGGCGGTGCGTCCGCTGCCCGGTTCGCTCGGCGATCCGATCTTGCGGAAGTGTTTGTCGAACATCGCGTAGCGCAGGCAGTCGCCCATCCGCGCGGCCTTCGCGGCGAGTGCTTCGACCTCGGGTGCGCCGCCTTTTTCATCCGCCCATTTTTTTGCCCAATAGATCGCCTGCACGGCGCGCGCGTCGGCGTCCGGCGCATTCGTGTAGCGCCACTGTTTGGCGTAGCCGTTGTTCGTCGCGAAGAGATCGAGGAAACCGTTCGGCCCGCCCGCGGCGAAGTTTTCCCACGAAGGATGCGGCACCGTTTCCCACACCGATTCCTCGGGACCGCGTTGGAAGCTATTGATGAAACCCGCGCTCGTGCCCGCCTCGCCGCGGCGTCCGTAGCCGTACCAATTGTCCACATCGAGCAGCCAGTGCATGCCGTAGAGGTCGGGCGTGCCGTAGGTTTTTTGGAGTTCGGCAAAAAGCGGATCGCGGCCGGCAGGACTACCGCTCTCGATCTTCGCGGGATACTTCTGCGGCTGCTCCCACTCGGCCGCGTAGGAGGATGGCTTGCCCGCGTTGTAGCCGCTCGTCCGCTGCTCCTCGTGCGACGGGATCATCACGCGCTCCATCGTGTCCCACGCGGACGTGAGCTGGCCCCAGTCGCCGCTCGCGCGCCCCTGCATCGCTTCCAACTGGAGCCAGTAGGAGAAAGTCTCCGACGTGGTGAGATGCCCGTAGTCCGGCGCTTCGCAGATGAGCGTTTCGCGTGAGTGATACGGGATGCCGTCGCGGCTGAAGTAGCCATTCGCAGGATCGTGCAGCGCCGCGTAAAGCTCGGTGAAACGTGCGCCGCGTTTTGCACCGGTCGGCGCGGCGGCGATGAATTTCGCTTCATCCGCTGTCGTGCGCTCCACGCCGCCGCGCGCGGGATCGAGCACCGCCGCTTCACCCGCGGCGAGCGGGATGCGCTCCTGCTGCCGCGTCGTCACTTCCACGCGGCCCTCGAAGACCTGCACCTCGACGGACTCCGCCGCTCCCGTCGCGACACCGAATCGCGTGCCCAGGTCCACCACGCGGCCCGCCGACGTGTCCACCGCAAATCCCCGCGCGGCGGCCGGCACTAAGGCCGTGAGGCGTCCGCTCACGAGCCTCGCCTCAGCAGGCCCGAGCGACTCCACGCGCGCCGGGCCGTAAACTGTTACCCGCGCGCCATTCGCAAAATCCAGCTCTGCCGTGCCGCTGTCGATCACGAGCGGCACCGGCCCAACCCGCTTCGCAGCGACATCCTGGCCGGGGCGCGCGACACGATTCTGGCTCGCCTCACGCGAAGGCCACACCGCGACGACGAGCGCCGCCGCCACGAGCACCGCAGCCGCGGCGATCGTCCAGCGCGCCCATGAGTTTGCGGGCATCCGCACGATCTTGCCGGGAGCGGGCGCAAGTGCCGTCTCCGCGACCACGCGCGCCACCGACCGCTCCGTCGATGGCGCAGCGAGCGCACTGAGGATTCCATTTTCCAACTCCGCGCTGTCGCCCAGCAACGCGTGCAAGCCCGTGGACACACAGCGTTGATCGAGCAACTGGCGGCGCAACCCGGCATCCACAAGCGCCTCCGCTTCCAACTCCGCGCAAACGGCTTCATCCATCGCGCCCGCGAGATACGCGGCGATTTCTTCGTCAGTTTTCATACGTAGCTTGCTCGAGTTTTCCCGTGACGCATTCGCGCAATTGCGCCCGGATGCGGAAGAGCGTCACGCGCACCCACTCCGCCGTCCGCCCCATCGCTGCGGCGAGTTCCTCGTTGGAAAGCCCGCGCCGGTAACGCTCCTGCACGAGATGCCGCGCCGTGTCCGGCAGACTCGCGAGGCATTCCTCCAGAAACATCGCCTCATCCCTGGATCCGCTCGGCGCGGCGACTGCGGCGAGGTCCGCGAGCTGCGCCTGTTCGAGCCGGGAAAGATTCGCCTGCTCGCGGGCAAAGCGCAGCAGTTCCTTGCGCACGAGATTCCACGCGATCGCCCGCAGCCACGCGCGGAACGATCCCGCAGAGTTGAGCGCGTCGAGATTCCCAAACGCGAAGACGAAACTCTCGTGCGTGATCTCATCCGCAAGATGCGCCACCGGCAGCTTCATCGCCACGAACGCCCGCACCGCCGCCAGGTGCCTTCGCACCAGCGGCGCGAATGCCTCTGCCTCGCCGCCACGCACCCGCGCGACCAACTCGGCGTCGGTCGGTTCTGGAAGGTCGGGGGAAAACGGGGCCATTCACTCGCACTGTAACGCGAGCGGGGCGCGGCGTTACACGAAGCCGGAAAAGAATTCGTCGCGACTCCGCCCGGGGCGAAACGCCCGATGGCTCAAGGATCGCGGGTGATGGGCGAAAGCCGGGCGGCGAGCAGCGCGCGCAATTCGGCGAGGGCCGCAGCGTGTCGCGGGTCGTTGGCGAGATTGGTGTATTCGTGCGGATCGGCGTCGTGATCGTAAAGCTCGATGCCGTTGCGCCCTTCATCCCACTCCGTGCAGCGCCAGCGCGCGGTGCGCACGCTGCGGCCCCAGAACTCCGCATTCTTGCCCCGCCGCGCCTGGGTGAATGCAGCGTCATGCACCGCCGCACGCGGATCGTCGAGGAGCGGGCGCAGGCTTTTGCCCTGCAGCGTCGGCAGTGGCGGGACGCCGGTGAGGTCGCAGAGCGTGGGAAAAAGATCGAGCAACTCGACGAGGCCCGCGCTCGTCTGGCCGCGCGTCTTCATTCCCGGATTGCTGACGATCAGCGGCACGCGTGCGCTTTCCTCGAAAAGGCTGCGCTTGTGCCAGATCCCGTGCTCGCCGAGATGCCAGCCGTGGTCGCTGGTGAAGACGACGATCGTTTTCTCCGCGACACCCTGCCGCGCGATCGCGTCGAGCACCCGTCCCGCCTGCGCATCCATGTAGCTGACCGCGGCGAGGTAGGCGCGGATCGCCGCGCGGCGCTGCTCCGGCGTGGCGGTGAGCGTGTAGCCGGGCACCGCGCCATTCCGCGCGGGTGGGGGAATGTCGGCCTCGTCGTCCGCGGGCTCGGTCGGAAGCGTGATCGCGTCGAGCGGGTAAAGGTCGAAGTATTTCGCCGGCGCGACCAGCGGGAGGTGCGGCCGGTGAAAGCCAACCGCGAGGAAGAACGGCTTGTTCGCGTCGCGTTGCTCCAGCCAGCCGACCGCCGCCCGCGCATGCTCGCCATCGATGAGGTCATCGTCGTCGCGCGGGATTTCCTGCCAGCCCAATCCCTCCTTCTTCCCAGTCTTCACCCGCACCGCGCTCTCGCGTTTCGGCGGATAGGGCAGCTCGCTTTTGAAGGGCGTGCCGAAGTCCCAGGCCCGCGGATCGTCCATGCTTTCCTCGCCGCTCGGCACGCCGAGGTGGAAGATCTTCCCGCATCGCGCAGTGGCGTAGCCGTGCTCGCGGGAGTGATGAGGCATCGTCATCACGCCCGGGAGATTGTGGTAGAGGTTGTCCTCGTTGTTGGTCACTCGCGTGGTGCCTGGCCGCAGTCCGGTCAGAAAGGACGAGCGCGAGGGATTGCAGTGAGGGAACTGGCAATACGCGCGCTCGAAGCGCACGCCGCGCGTGGCCAGGGCGTCGAGATTCGGCGTCTTCGCCGCGGGGAATCCGTAGCAGCCGAGTGTGGCGGCGAGGTCGTCGGAGACGATGAGCAGCACATTCGGCCGCGCGTCTGCCGCGGAAAGCGCCGCCAGTGGAGCCAGCAGCAGGGCGAAGAGCAGGGGGAGGAAGGCCTTCATTCGCCCGATCGTCACACGGACCGCGCCAGAAGTCGCGCCCCGGTTTGCAGACTGCGCGCGGCCCGATCGTTCCGCCCAATTTTTCATCCGCGTCCGCAATTGACAGAACCCTCCCACTCCCACCACCGTTATTTATCCCATGAAAGCCTCCCACTACCCGGCGACCTCCCGTCGTCATTTCATCAAAAGCGCCGCGGCCGTCTCCGTGCTCGCCGGCATCAAGATTCCCTTCGTCCACGCGGCGGAGGACAACACCACCAAAGTCGCGCTCGTCGGCTGTGGCGGACGCGGCGGTGGCGCCGCGCAGAATGCGCTCTCCGTGAGCGGACCGCCGATCAAGCTCGTAGCCGTGGCCGATGTGGTCGAGAGCAAGCTCAAGGGCACGCTCAACTCACTGAACAACAAATTTCCCAACCAGATCGATACCAAGGACCGCGAGTTCATGGGCTTCGACGGCTACAAACACGCCATGGAAGCGGTGGGCAAAAACGGGGTCGTCATCCTCACCACACCGCCCGCCTTTCGCTGGGTGCATTACAAGCAGGCCATCGACCGCGGGATCAATGTCTTCATGGAAAAGCCGGTCTGCACCGACGGCCCGACTGCGCGCCGGATGTTCGCGCTGAATGAACTCGCGAAAGCGAAAAACATGAAGGTCGGCGTGGGCCTGATGTGCCGCCACTGCAAGGCGCGGCAGGCCACGGTGGAGAAAGTCCGCGCCGGCGAAGTCGGCGACATCATGCTCATCCGCGCCTATCGCCAGCAGGGCCCGATCGCCTCCTTCCGCACGAAGCGCATGCCCGAGACCGAAACCTCCGAGGTCATCTACCAGATCAAAAACTTCCACAGCTTCATCTGGGCGAGCGGCGGCTGCTTCTCGGACTTCAACATTCACGGCATCGACGAAGGCTGCATGATCAAGGGCGACTTCCCGATCGAGGCCAAGGCGAGCGGCGGCCGGCACTATCGCGAGGATTGGGTGGATCAAAACTTCGACAGCTACGCGGTGGAATACACCTTCCCGGACGGCACGAAGATGAACTTCGAGGGGCGCACGATCAATGGCTGCAATGCCGAATTCGCCTGCTACGCGCACGGCACCAAGGGCCTCGTCGTCTTCTCCCGCGCCTCCCACACCCCGGCGCGGAGCGCGATCTTCAAGGGTCAGAACATGAAGACCGAAGACCTCGTCTGGTCTTTCCCGCAGCCCGAGCCGAACCCCTACCAACTCGAGTGGGATGAACTCATCGACGCCATCCGCACGAACACGCCTTACAACGAAGTGGAACGCGGCGTGAAGGCCAGCCTTGTCACCGCCATGGGGCGGATGGCCGCGCATACCGGGCAGAAGATCACCTACGACGAAGCCCTCAACTGGCAGCACGAGATGGCGCCCGACGTGGACAAGATGGACTACAAGAGCCCCGCGCCCGTGCAGCACGACGCCGACGGCAAGTATCCCGTGCCCGAGCCCGGGATGAACCCGAAGAGCGAGTACAAGATTTCGTAACCGCAGCAGCTTCACGAAACGCGGAGCCGGGTGCGCCTGGCTCCGCGTTTTCGTTTTGTGGACTAACGTCGTTCTAGATCGGGCGTGCCAGGCAGCTTGATGGCGAGATCCACGTGCGTGGCGGGAACGGCGAGATTTGCCAGCGTGTGTCTGAGTTTCGCCTGCTCTTCGGCGTTCTCCGGCAATGGTGCGGACTGCATCGCCGGGAGGAGTTTGTCCCAGACGACATTGAGTTCGGCCTGCATGTCGCCGGTGTTGGCGGTAATGGCGATCACGGCATCCTGCTCCGGCAGCACGATGCAAAACTGGCCGTGCGCACCGTCGCCGCGGTAGGCACCGTGGCGGCAGCGCCAGAACTGAAAACCGTAACCCTGGTCCCAATCCTTTGTGGGATCGCTCCCGTTGGACACCTGCCGCGCGGTGGCCTGCGCGACCCATGACGCAGGCACGAGTTGCTTCCCGTTCCACCGGCCCTTCTGCAAATACAACTGGCCGAACTTCGCGATATCTTCAGTGCGAATCTTGAGTCCCCAACCACCAAGAGTATTGCCCTGCGGACTTGCGCCCCACTCCGGGTTTTCGATCCCGAGCGGCTCGAACAAACGCGGACGGAGATAGTCCAGCACGGTTTCTCCCGTGACCTTCCGCACGATCGCCGACTGCATGTGCGTGGCGGCGCTGCTGTACTTGAAATGCGCCCCGGGCTTGTGCTCGACAGGATGCGAGAGAAACGTTTTCACCCACGGCGTTTCCGCGGCGAACTTCGGTTCCCTCTGATGTCCCGCAGACATGGTGAGAAGATCACGCACGCGCATGGCTTGAAGGTTTTTCGACGGAGCGGCGGGCGCGTCATCCGGAAAGAACTTCAGCACCGGGTCATCGATGCTCAGCTTGCCCTCCGCGACCGCCAGCCCCACGGCCGTGGAGGTGAAGCTCTTGCTCAAGGAGTGCATCACGTGCGGCTTTTCCGCCGCTTCCGGTTTCCACCACGCCTCCGCGACGACATGCCCATGCCGCACGAGCATGAAGCTGTGCATCGTGTCCACCTGCTGAGCCGCGGCCTCCACAAACGCGCGGATGCCGCTCGATGAAACCCCCTGCGCCTCGGGCGTGCTGCGCGGGAGGCTCACGGCGGCGGCGGGCGCGAGGTGGATTGAGGTCAGCAGTACCAGGCTGAGGCGGGCGAGGAAGGTGAGGGGATTCATGTTTGAAGGCGGCATTTTCACCCAAGGTAATACCGCGGCTGATGCGCTGCGTTCACTCCTGATCGTGCCGCCAGACAAGCTCATAAAAATCAGGGAAAAAGCCCTTGCCGCACTTGGGCACCTGTGGCAGCCTCCCCGTCCTTTTTCCAACCGAGAAGACACTATGGCATACGCAATTTTCAAAACTGGCGGCAAACAATACCGCGTCGTCGAAGGCGACGTCATCGACGTGGAGAAGCTGGACGGCGAACCCGGCTCCGAAGCCAAATTCTCCGAAGTGCTCTTCCTCGGCGCGGGCGGCGACTTCAAACTCGCGGCTGACCTCAAAGGCGCAACCGTCGTCGCCGAAGTGATCGGGCCGATCAAGGCCGACAAGGTCATCGCCTTCAAGTTCCGCCGCCGCAAAGGCTATCATCGCACGGTCGGCCATCGCCAGAAGCTCACTCGCGTGAAGATCACGAGCATCGGCGCCTAAGTTCGCCTCTCCACACTCAACCCTCATCTCTCCACTTGTTTTATGGCTCATAAGAAAGGTCAAGGCTCAGTCAAGAACGGGCGCGACAGCGTCAGCAAACGTCTCGGCGTTAAGAAATTCGGCAGCCAGGCGGTCATCGCCGGCAACATCATCATCCGCCAGCGCGGCACGAAGTTCCTGCCCGGCAAGAATGTCGGCCTCGGGACCGACTACACGATCTGGGCGCTGGTCGATGGCACCGTGCGTTTCGATCGCGAAGGTCGCCGGGTGAACGTCGATCCGGTCGCCAAGGCCGCGTCGTCGAACTGATTTCCGGGAAACTTTCCCTCTAGAGGAAGCGCTTCGGTCTCCGGGCCGAAGCGCTTCTTTCTTTTTGAACGGGACGCGCCCTAATCGCCGAACGAGTACCAGTAAATCCCGTCGGCAATTTTTTCGTAACGCGTTCCCGGCGCGACCCTCGGTTCGTGATCCATTGATTGCGGCACGATGTAGAGCCCGCGATCGAGATCGTGGCTCGTCCCGAGCGCAAGGGTGACGCCGTCCTGATACGCGCCGACACGGCGTGGCGCAAAGGCATGGAAGGAGGCGGGCCAGTTTCGCGGACGGATCACCACGAAGGCAGCTCCGTGCCCGCCGAAAGTTGCCTTGCAGATGAGCGCTGCGTCGTAGCGCAAGCGCTCTGCTCCGCCGTTGCGCAGCAGCTTCATGGCGCGCGTCCGCGGATCGCTGCATCCCGCGCAGAAGAGCGCGAGCAGGAGCAGGAGGCGGAGCAAATTCATAAGCAATCTTGGAATGCGGATGCGTCGGGCGTCGATGGTGATTCGAGTTCAAAGCCGATACATGTCGAGCGCGACGTCGCGTTCGCGCGCATGGTCCACGATGGGCAGCGGATAACCTCGGGCGAGCGGCAGGCCGGGTGTCGGCGGCTCGGAGAGCTTACGGCCGGGGACGTCGCGCAGTTCCGGCACCCAGTGTTTGATATAAACGCCGTCGGGGTCGAAGCGTGCGGTCTGCGACCACGGATTCTGGATGCGAAAGTAGGGCGCGGCATCGGTGCCCGTGCTCGCGCTCCATTGCCAGCCGCCGTTGTTCGATGCGATCTCGCCATCGACGAGCCGCTGCATGAACCAGCTCTCGCCCATGCGCCAGTCGAGGTGCAGATCCTTCGTCAGGAACATCGCCACGATCATCCGCACCCGATTGTGCATGAAGCCGGTCGCGGCGAGCTGGCGCATGCCCGCATCGACGATCGGAAAACCCGTCTCTCCAGCGCACCAGCGGGCGAAGTGACCGGCCTCATTCCGCCACGGGAGGCCGCGGTAATCTTCCTTGAACTCGTGATCGAGCACCTCCGGCCAGTGCCACAGCACCTGCATGTAGAATTCACGCCAGATCAATTCATTGATGAAGACCTGCACATCGCGACGTTGCCCGGCAGTTCCTTTGGCGGCGGCGACCCCGCATTTTTCGTGGATCTCTCGAATGGAAAGCGTGCCGTGGCGGAGATCCTGTGACAGCCGGGAGGTCGCACCTTCCGAGGGGAGATCGCGCCGGGCCGCGTATTCGAAGATGGGGCCGTCGAGGAAACGGGAAAGCCGTTTGCGCGCGGCGGCCTCGCCCGGCTCGATGATCTTTGCCTCCGGTGAAAGCCCCCACGTCTCGAGTGTCGGCAGTGGATCGCTGGCGATCGCCGGGGGAGTCGAAATTCTCGCGATGGTCCCACGGGGCTTCGGTTTCTCGAGTTTCAACCACGCCTTCGCATACGGGGTGAAGACGCGGAAAGGAGTTCCCCCGCCGGTCAGCACCTCGTCGCGTTCGTGCAGCGCGACGTCCTGATGCGCATGCACCGCGACCCCGGCGTTTCTCACGGCCGCGGTCAACTGCGCCTCCATCGCTCGGCCGAAGGGGTCGGGGTCTCGGTTGAAATAGATGGCCTCCGCGCCGGTTTCGCGTGCGAGCGCGAGGAGCGCCTCGTTCGCGGGGCCGCGGCGAATGATCAACCGGCCTCCCTTGGCTTCGAGATTCCGCGCGAGCGACGCGAGGCAGCCGCAAAGAAATTCCTGCCGCGGTGCGCCGGTCCAGCGATGTGCCTTCGTCCAAGTGCTGAGGACGTAAACGGGAATGACGTGATCGTGCGCGGCGAGCGCCGCGGAGAGGGCGGTGTTATCGCTGAGCCGAAGGTCGCGGCGGAACCAGTGGAGAGCGGTGGACATCGCTTCGATACGCCGCCGGGGGCCGCACCGACGCGTCAGCGGGTCACTGTCGTCCGGCCGGACATCGCGCGGCTGAGCGTGAGTTCGTCGGCGTGTTCCAGGCCGCCGCCCGCGGGCAGGCCTTGCGCGAGGCGGGTGACTTTCACCGGCAGCTCGCGGAGGACCCCGGCGAGATAGCTCGCGGTGGCCTCGCCTTCGACGTCGGCACCGACGGCGAGGATAATTTCGGCCGGTTGTTCGGTGCGAATGCGTTCAAGCAGCGCGTCGATCCGCAGGTCTTCCGGCCCGACGTGGTCGAGCGGAGCGATCCGCCCGCCGAGCGCATGGTAGTGTCCGCGAAAGGCGCCGGTTTTTTCGAGCGGCAAAATCTCAGTGGGCTGCTCGACGACACAGATCAGCGAAGCGTCGCGCGCGGGATCGGAGCAAATCTCGCAGAGCGGCTCTGTGGTGAAGAAACCGCACCGTACGCATGGCTTGATGGTCTGCGTGGCGTCGCCGATCGCCCGCGCGATCTCACCGGCGCGGGCATCGCGCGACTGGATCATCCACAGGGCGATGCGCTCCGCACTGCGCGGACCGACGCCGGGCATGCGCTTGAGTTCGGCGACGAGAGCCTTGATGGCGGCAGGATATTCGACTCGCTTCATCGCGCGCTAGAGTCGCGCCGAGTTCCAATCCAGCGCCGCCATTCCCGTGCGGAGTTGTTCGATGCGGCGAATGTAAAACTCGACCGGACCGTCGGCCCCCTTCGTGGCGCGCGCGCTGTAGAAGAGATCGAGCGCCTCTTCCCAGAGTTGCTCGCGGTAATAGACGACTCCCTTCCAGAAAAGATCGCGCCGCTCGAGTTCGTCGAAGGAAAGCACGTCGCGCATGCCGAGCAGTTCGTAGATTTCCTCGCGGCTGCCGTCGTCGAAGCGCTGGATCATTTCCATCGGGCGCACTTCGATCGAGGGTTCGGCGAAATAAAAAGTGCCGGCGCCGAGCAGGATGCGCGAGCCGTAGATGAGATTGGCGCGGCAGAGGCGGCGGCCAAATTCCACCGGCTCGCCGGCGACGCTGTAATTTCCCAGACGGCGCGAACCATACGCGCCGAGGACCATCTCGCCGCTGTTCACGCCGATGCGAAAGTCGAACATCTGCTTCCAGATCGTGTGGCATTCGCGGTTCACGGCATTGAGCCGATCCTCGAGCGCCAGCGCCGCTTCGCAGGCATTCGGACCGTGATGCATGTCGTGGAGCGGCGCGCCGAAGACGACCCGGACGCTCTCGCCGTCGCACTCGTCGAGATACCCGCCGCGCTCGACGAGGAGGTCGGCGACGTTGCGGCGGAAGGAGTTCGTGAGCGCCACGTAGTCGGGCGCGGGCAGGGCGTCCTCGAGTTCGTCGTGATTGAAAATCTCGCAGACGATGATCGTGACCTCGCGCCGCTCGCCTTCGAGATTGAGCGGTTCGGCGGAGTCGATGAGCTTCGTGAAGGTCTCCTCGGAAACGCGATCGCCGAGGATCTGGCGGAGGATGCGTTTGCGGCTGCCGGCTTCGCTCCGCGAATAAAAGAACCCGATCGCGAAGCTGCCGGCGATGGCGGCGAGGCTGGCAAAGGGCGAAAAATAGTGGCCGAAGATCTTGAGGATCGCGGTCATGGCGAGCACTTCCATGAAGGCGGCGAACGCCACGACGTATTTGAGCGAGGGCCGCGGGATGTCGATCGTGGTCCACGCGATGAGGAAGGCGAGGAGGGTCGCGACCCCATACTGGATGAACGGATTGCCCGGGCCGGACGCCGGTATTTTCAGGAACTCTGCGAGGGCGGCGTCCAGCGGCGCGAAGACTCGCGTGGCGATGAGAAGCGCGACGAGTCCACTGATGAGGGAGCCGAGAATGAGGGTGGCCTTGAAGTAGCGCACTTTTGTTGGGACGGGATGTAAACACTGCTTTCCCCGCTGGCGCAACCCTTTGGCGATTCGCGGATTCTCTTTCGCGTCGGCGGCGCAGGCTTCGGTCAAGCTCCTTTCCGCACGCTGAATTGCGATGCTGCGTCCGCGGAAAAAGCGAGTAATCCTCCCATCTCGAATTCCTGCCGCCACCCTATGAGAAGCTCCGAACATTCCCTCCGTGCCGGTTTCCGGGTTGTTGTCGCGGGAGTTTTCCTCGCAGCCTTTTCCCCGTTCGTCGCGGCCGCGCCTCCGGTGGCGGGCGCTGATGTGTTTTCCCCGCTACCCACGGCGGTGAACACCCTGGCGATCCCTCTGGGCAACGGCACGGATGGCGAGGTCATCGCGTTCAACCCGGAGGATCAGATGATCTACCACACCTCGGGGAATTCCACTCTGGTGTTCGAGAGGTTTCCATCCACGGCCCCGTTTACTCCGGTGACGAACATCCCCGTGTCGGGAACCCCCGGGGGCGAGACCTTCGGCCTGGTTTGGTATCCCCCGGTCGGGAAATTCCTTCGCACGAACATCCTCAGCCAACTGTTCACCATGACGACCGACGGAGTCTGCGGTCCCGTGATCGGCACGACCTTTGATCGGGAACAGCCTCCCGTTGAAATTGACGTCCGCGGTCTCGCGCTCGCAGGCACGCGAGTCTTCGGCGCTAATCCTTTCGCGAATAAGCTCATCGAGATCGACCCGGCCAACGCGGCAACGCTGAGCCTTCGCGCGGTGACGCTCGATGGCGGCGCCGTCACGCCGACGGGCTTCAATGCGCTGACCACCGATCCCGTGACGGGGAGCATTTACGGGATCGCGAAAGTGACCGGCGTCACGGGACGGGTGCTGGTCCAGGTGGATGTGCGGAACGCGACGGCGAAGTCGATCGGCAACACGGGGAGAAATTTCTCATCCCTCACGATGCTCGCAGACGGGAAGCTGTACGGAGTGACTGGAAAGGGAGATGCCACCCCCAAAACGCTCTTCAAGTTTACCCGCGCGGCCGAGATCGCCACGGAAGATTCGCTACAGCAGACCTTCTCCGGGCTGCTGGGGAATGACAACGACCCGGACGTGGGCGACACGCTCGATACCGCGCCGGCGGGACCGGCGGCCAGCGCGCTCGGCGCGACCTTTTCGATCCTGGCCGGTGGCTCCTTCACCTACGATCCCTCGGCCAGCGCGGGACTCCAGGCGCTGGGTCAGGATGAACTCGGCGTGGACACCTTCTCCTACACAGTGAAAGACCAAAACGGCGAGACGGCCACGGGGACCGTGACGGTGCACGTGGCGGGGGTGAATGACGCGCCCCTCGTGGATCTGGACGGACCGGGCGGGAGTGTGGATTTCCAAGGTCCGCCCGTGGTGCTCAACCCGCCTGCTGCCGCAAAGATCGCCGACGCCGATGCCACGATCACCGACGATACGACGGACAGAGTTTTCTCACTCACCGCCACGCTCGGTGGAGTGCTGGACGCCGGCATGGAGATCCTTGCGGCGACGGCGAGCGGCGGCGCGGACACGGTCGCGTTTGTGGGGAATGTGCTGACCGTCACGGCGAGTGCAGGCTCGGCTCCACGCGCGGATTTTCAGGCGGTGTTACGCAGTATTACTTATCGGGATGATAGTGCCACGCCCACCGCGGGCACCCGCACGGTGGCGGTGCGGGTGAGCGACGGACTGGTGCTGAGTGCCGTCGCCACTCGCACCATCTTCACCTTCGTTCGTCCTCCCGCGCCCGTTATTACCGCGAGCGCGAACGCCGGCCCGATCGTGAAGACGCTGCCGACGGGTGCGCCCGCTCCCGGCGCGGGCACCGGCGGGCTCGCGGCCGATGCGACGCTCGGCGCATTCTTCACGCCGGCGATCAGTGACTATCGCGATTTCGCGGCGCGCGCGACCTTGATCGCAGCGAAGAAAAAGCTCGGGGCCATCTACGTGGAGGATCCCACCGGCGCGGGCGTGCTTGCGGCCTTCGAGGGGAAACCAGCGGATGGCCTCGCGGTCGGCGTCACCTTCAAGACCTTCCGCGACCCGCTGCTCGATCCGAATGGAAACGTGACCTTCGCCGCCACGGTGAAGGGCGGGGGACTCAAGACGACCCACGACGAGGGCGTGTGGACCGAGGTCTTCGGCGCGCTCGCGCCCGTGCTCCGCGAAGGCGAGCAGGTGCCGGGGCTGCCAATGGGCGTGACGTTGAAGAGCGTGCTGAGCCTGTCGCCGCGGATCGGCGAACTGCTCGCGCTGGTGAAATTGAACGCAAAGCCGGGCCTCGTGACCGCGAAGAACGACGTGGCGCTGCTGCTCCTCACCGGTCCCGCAGCCGCCACGAAACTGCTCCGCACCGGCGAGCCGACGAACGGCCCCATCGCACTGGCGATTGCCGCATTTTTGCCCGCGCAGTTTTCTAAAGGACAGGGCCGCACCCATGCCGACGCGGGCGTGGTCGTGCGGGTGAAGACGGACACGGCGGGCGATCAACTCGTGCTCATCGACGATGCCGGCGCCAAGACCGTGCTGCTCAAAACGAGCGCGGCGGACCCCACGCTCGGCGCGCAGGCGACGAAGATCCTGATCCCCAGCACGGCCGGAACCGGCACCGCCTCGCGGATCACGGCGAAGTTCCCCCCGGCCACGAAGACTTTCGATTCGATCATCTTCACCTCCACCAATCAGCCCTTCGATCACATCACCTCGGCGGGCGATCCGATTCCCGCTGGTGGCGCGAGCTTCGTCAGCTTCAACGACCCGGTGGTGAATGATGCGCCGTCCGCCGTCTTCCTCGCCAAGTTTGCCGCCGCCGGCCTCAAGGCGCCCGGCGACACGGCGCTTTTCTCATGGGATGCGGGTTACGCGCAGTCGGAGATCGTGCGCGGCGGCGCGGCGGCGAACGGCCCCGCCGCGACGCCGCTGGCCAACACGGCCTTCAAGAAATTCACCAACTACGCCCTGCCCGATGGAACCGGCGCCGGCGTGATCTTCACCGCCGAAGTGAGCGGCACGGCAGTGTCCGCGAAGAACAAGCCGGGCCTCTGGGCCGAGGACAGCGCACACCAGATCCGCCAACTCCTGCGGGCCGATCAGGACGTGACGGTGTCTCCGGGCGTGATCAAGAAAGTGCTCAGCTTCCGCCTGCTCGACGCGCTGCCCGGCAGCTTCGGCAGCCGGCGCAGCTACAATGCGACCGGCTCGGTGGCCGTGCTCGCGACGTTCACCGACAAGACGCAGGCGCTGCTGCGGATCGACATCCCGTAACGCGTGTTTCACATCGTCCTCGTCGAGCCGGAGATCCCGCCGAATACGGGCAACATCGGGCGGCTCTGCCTCGCGACCGGCGCGGAATTGCATCTCGTGAAACCGCTGGGATTCGACATCGACGATCGGACGCTGAAGCGCGCGGGGCTGGATTATTGGGCGGAGGTGAAGGTCACGCTGTGGGAATCCTTTGCCGCTCTCCAGGCAGCGCAGGCCGCGGAGTCGCGTTGGTTTTTTCTCACGACGAAATCGACGCGCGCCTACTGGGACGTGATGTTTCAGCCGGGTGATTTCCTGGTCTTCGGTCGGGAAACGAAGGGCCTGCCGGAGCCGCTGCTCGCGGCGCACCCGGAGAGTTGCCTGACCATCCCGATGACGGCCCAGACGCGCAGCCTGAACCTCGCGACCTCCGTGGGGATCGTGCTCTACGAAGGAATGCGGCAGATCTCGGGGGCCCGCGCGGGCCGGTGAGCGGCAGCCGTTTGCCGGCGCCGGATCAGCCGTTCGTTCATCTCAGAGGGTGTAATGGAAGTGAGGCGATGTGTGCGGGACGAACACACTGGCGCGTAGCGCCCATCGAAAAAACCGTCTTCCTGAGCTTGGGGAAGGATCACTGACTTCCTTGGGCAGCGGCGGTGCGGAGCTTCTCCCGCGACACTGGCTCCGCACCACCGCTTTCTCGCCCACCCACCGTCCCCCGCTATTCCCCTCCGCCTCCTCGGCCCACGGAGATCAGAGGTTATTCGCAAGCTCAGAATGACGGGGTTTTGGTTCGCGCTGCACGCGGCGGGACTTCCGGTACATCCTCTCCGTGAGGATGAAGATCAGGAATCCGGCACCGAGCACGAGTACCCAGCCATCGGTCAGCACGCGGCTGGCGGTGGTGAGCGGTCCGGGCGGGACGAGCACGCGGCGGACGCCGATGCCGGTGGGCAGGATGTCTTGAATGACGGGATCGCGGAGCAACTCGGCGAGCAGGTCGAGATCCCCGGGAGGTAAGCCGAAGACGGGCTTGCCGCCGAGATCGGCGACCCGATCGGTGGTGAGGAACTGGCGCACCGCCGCGGCCTGCACGCGATGGATCTGATTCAAGCTCGGCAGGTCGAGCCGAAGATTCCGCTGGAGCAGCGGAATCAACCCGGCGATGACGAGGCCGCACCAGGCCACTGCGGCCCAGCGGACGGATGGCCGACGCCCGGCGAATTCCACGAGACGCAGGAGTGCGCAGAAATTCACCAAGGCGCCGAGCGCGAGGAGATCCATGTAACGCGAGATGACGGAGGCCATCGCATGGTTGCGCGACCAGGCGAGGGCGGCTGCTTGCAGGAGGACCCAGAGGCCGAGCGGAAAGAGAAAATTTTCCACCGACTGCTCCACGCCGGGACTGCGGCGCAGCTCGCGCAGGTGGATCACGGCGAGGATCGCGAGCGGCGCGAAAGCGATGAGCGCGAGGAAGGGCGACGCGCTATTTGGCCAACTGAGATGGATGCCGAGGCCGCGGACAAATGCGCCGGTCGATTGCACGTGCATGGCGGCGAGGGAGGCGGCGGCGGGCGGTGTGTAGAGCGCAAAGCCCAGCGCGCCGAGTGCCAGCGAAACGCCGAGCGTCACCCAGCTTCCCCGCTGACGTCGCGCGTCCGGATCGATGAGGAATTTCACCCCGAGCCAGCCGCCAAGCGCGAGCCCCGCGAACCCGCCAGAGCCCATGCTGACGCACGCGAGAAAAGCCGCCCCGAGTCCGCACCACCATCGTGCGCTCCCGGCGCCATGTCCGCCGAGACCCCAAAATGCCAGCGCGCTGAAGAGGATCAAAAAATAGAACTGCGACTGGAATCCCCACAGCGTATTTTGCCAGTCGAAGGGCAGGCAGAAGAGGACGAGGAGCGCGGCGAAGATCGGCCACTTGTGCCTCGGGCCGAGGCGCGCCACGAGCACGGCACCGAGGACGAAGGCACACGCGGCATGGAGCAGCGCGCCGGCGACCATCTGCACCTGCGCGTCCCACTGCCGCGCGTTTGCCTCGAAGATCGCCAGCACCAGGAGGCGGCTCGGAACGATGCGGTGTTCGTTGAAGGGCGCAAGAAGATCGCTGATGTGCAGGTTGCCATTCATCCAGAGCCGCAGCACCTGGGCGCCCTCGCCTTTCCACTGATCGAGAAAAGGGAGCGGCGAACTGAAGGAGCCAATCAGCCACAGCTTGCAGCCGACGATGACGAGGCAAACGGCGGCGAGCTGGCAGAGGATCGAGCCCGGGAGGCGTCGGCCGGAGATCGTGGGCGAATGCGGGTTCATGTTCGGAGCGGCGGCGTTGGCTAAGCAGAGCGCCTGCCATCCCACGACCGACGCAGACGCCCCCCTGGAGGGACGCGCTCCGTCGCGTCCCAGACCCCTCCCCCCTACAGCCGCTCGAACACGACGCGGTGTCCGACCCCATCGAACGTCAGTCGGAATCGCGAGAGCAGCCCGTTGCCGAGCAGCCCGTCTTCGCCGGGGAAAATTTCGCGGCGGTGCAGTCCGGTGCGAATCCCGGAAAAAAGCTGGCTGCCGATCTTCACGTCCGTGTTTGCAAAACTGAGCGAAGCGCCCGCGACACCGATCGACACCTTGCGCTTCGAGCCGCTCGCGCGCATGCCGGACGCGACCCATTGCAGCGCTTCATCGCAGCCGGTATCCACGCGGACCCATTGGGATCCGCGACCGTTCACCGCGATCGGCACGCAGATCGCCTGGTTCAGATTCCGGGTGGGAAGCGTGAACGCACGGGCCGGCGAGGGGCAGGTGCCGAGCAGGCGGAGCTGCCGCGCGGCGAAGTCGATCTGCACGATGCGGCTCCGGAAAAAATCGGCGCCGAGCAGTCCATCGATGTGCTGGCCGGTGGCGGCGCTCACATTGTCGAGGCTGAGCGCGAGGAGCGCCGAGGGCAGGGGCTGGCCGGCGACCTGCGCGCGGAAGCCGTCCACGTGGCGGGCCTCGGTCTCGCAGCCGACGCCCTTCACGAGTTCCGCTCGACCGAGCCGCAAGCCGCAACGCCGCGCCGCGGCCAGGTCGATCACGCTGTGCGACGCGCCGGAATCGACGAGGAAGCGCAGCGGCCGGGGCGAGCCCGCCGCGAATACTTCAATCCAGAGAAGACCGTTCCGATATTGGAAGGGGACGGCGGATGCCGGCTGCGCGCGCAGTCCGGGCGTGAGAGCGATGAGGAGAAGTGAAGCGAGCAGAACGAATTTGACGCGCACGAGCGGCCACAAAATCACAAGCCCATCGTCGCGCAACCGGGAAGTTCACCCGATGAAGGGCGCCTCCTCTTACTCTTTGTCATGCACTTGCTCTCATGAAGTTCGGAAGAGCAGGAGCAGGAGCAAGACAAAGAGTAAGAGTGCCCGATCCCGACTTTTTAGACGCCCACTAAGGGCGCGTGGACCATTCACGCGCCCCGGGAGCGGCCTTCCCCTCAGCCGCCCCGGTCCGCTCGCGCGGGCTTATCGGTTCGTCCGAAACACGACGAAGGCGCGGCCTTTCGAATCGTGCATCACCTCGGGCTTGGTCAGTTCGCGACCCTGCCACATCATCTTCTTCTCTCCCACGCCACGTCCACGGCCAAAGAAGCCAATGGTGGCGCCCGACTCGGGCGCGTGGCGATAGAACGTCACGTATTGACCATGAGCGTTCATGTAGCTCACGGGCTGCAAGTCCCGCGCGAACGCCGTTCCTGCGGTGAGCGCGATTGCGGCTGCTGCAACCGTCGCGGTTTTCAGGATGAATTTCATACTTCCTCCTTTCTGTATTGTTCCGGCGTCGCCATCGCCGGTGCCGGTGAAAAACGTCGTCCTCTGCCGATGCGGCGCAAGTGCGGAAGCGAAGAAATATCTGCCCGCCGATCCGCCTCCGTGGCACCCTGAATTCACGCCCCATGAACTCAATCGCCCGGAAAATCTTCCCACGCCTGCTCCCCGCCGCATTGTGCCTCGCGGTCACGATCGTCGCGGAAATTTCCCGCGCAGCGGACACCACACCGTGGCAGTGGCAGGATGCGCTCGTGCCGGACGTGGGATTCGATCTCGATGCCGCGCAGGTGGTGCATGTCACTTCGGTCGAAGCGAAGGGCGCGGGATCGCTCGCGGAGGCGTTGAAAGTGAAGGGGCCGCGGATCGTCGTCTTCGATGTCGGCGGTGTGATCGATCTCGGGATGAAGGGGCTCGATCTCCGCGAGCCGCAGGCCGTGATCGCCGGGCAGACCGCGCCGAAGCCAGGCATCACCTTGATCCGCGGCGGCCTGCGCATCTTCGGCGACCAGACCGTGGTGCAACATCTGCGCGTGCGACCCGGCGACGCCGCCCAGGCAAAAAAAAGCGGCTGGGAACCCGATGGCATCAGCACCGTGGGCGCGCCGGTGGATGTATGGATCGACCACTGTTCCGCCACCTGGGCGCTCGACGAGCAGATCTCCGCCACGACTTACAAATCCCCGACAGGCGAGCCCGCGCGCCGCATCTTCATCCGCAACTGCATCATCGCCGAAGGCCTGAACGACGCCTCGCACGCGAAAGGCCCACACTCCAAGGGCACCCTCGTCTTCGGCGGCACACAGCACGTCGCCATCGTCGGCAATCTCTTCTCCAGCAACGTCGAACGGAATCCCGTCTTCCAGGCCGGCAACTCCGGCGTGGTGGTGAACAACGTGATCGCCAATCCCGGCCAGCGCGCCGTCCACGCGCACGCGGCCAACGCCGAAAGCCCGAACTTCCCCAACGCCCGCCTCGCCGTCGTCGGCAATATCGTGCTCTTCGGCGAAAAGACGAAGAAGGCCGCGGGCGTTTTCGAGGGTGTCGCGGAGGCGTTCGTGAAAGGAAACGAGGGCTTCGACTGGCAGGGCGAAAGCATCCCGGAAATTCGCCCGCCAAGCACCGCCACGCTCACCGAGCCGCCCGTCTGGCCGGAAGGCCTGCAGCCGCGCAGCGCCGCCGGCGCGCTCTGGCACGTCGCGCGATTTGCCGGCGCACGGCCCGCGGAGCGCGATGCGATCGACGAGCGCATCGTCCGCGAGGCGCTCACCGGCGCGGCCCGGATCATCGACAGCCAGGATGAAGTCGGGGGCTACCCGAAGCACGAGCCAGCCACTCGCAAGCTAGAAGTCCCCGCGACCGGCCGCCGCCAATGGCTCGAAGACCTCGCCCGCGAAGTCACCTTCGGCCTGGGTGGAAAGCGTGGGGCGAAGCCGGAATTGTAGGGCGGCGCGCGATGCGGCTTGCGGGGAAGGGGAGTCGTGGGCATAGAGCGCGGCGAACCATGACGACCACGCCCGCGCCTCAACTCATTGCCCGGGAGTTGCGCCGCTCCTTCCAACTCGGCCCGCGCAAAATCGAAGTGCTGCGCGGAATCAGCACGGAGATTTTCCCCGGCGAAGCGGTGTTTCTGTGCGGTGCCTCCGGCGCCGGGAAGACGACGCTGCTTTATACTTTTGCGGGACTGGAAACGCCGGAGTCGGGGACGGTGGAATTTGAAGGACGCCGCCTCTACGAGGGCGACGAGCGGATCCAGTCGCGCATCCGCAACGAGCGCATCGGCTTCGTTTTCCAAGGCTACTTTCTCCTCCCGGAACTCACCGCGCTGGAGAATGTGCTGATGCCGACGATGATCGGACGGCACCTGAAACCGGAGGCGGCGGAACGCGCGTTGGAGCGGGTGGGATTGAAGGATCGGATGCAGCATCTGCCGGCGGAACTCTCGGGCGGCGAACAGCAGCGGGTGGCGATCGCGCGGGCGATCATCAATGATCCGTCGATCATCTACGCGGACGAACCGACGGGGAATCTGGACTCAAAAACGGGCGAGGGGATCGTGGAGTTGCTGCTCGGCTTTGTCCGCGAGAAGGGTACGACGCTGGTGGTGGTGACGCACGACGCACAGCTCGCACAGCGGGGCGATCGGCGGCTGGAGATCCGCGACGGCTTGCTGGTGGCTTGAAGGCTTGATTTGACCGGGGACGACTGCCACCTTCCCCGGCTCCCGCCATGGAACTACAAATCTACATCGACGGTGCATTCTATCCCGAAGCGGACGCGAAGGTGTCCGTGTTCGACCACGGTCTGCTTTATGGAGACGGGATTTTCGAGGGCATCCGCTTTTACAATGGGCGCGTCTTCAAGCTCGATGAACATCTCGCGCGGCTCTGGGATTCCGCCCGCGCGCTGGCGCTGACAATCCCGATGACGATGCAGGAAATGGAGGAGGCGACATTGGAAACAATCCGGCGAAATAACCTGCGCGACGGCTACATCCGGCTGCTGGTGACTCGCGGAAAGGGCAATCTCGGGCTGAGCCCGGACCGCTGCCCGAAGGCGTCGGTGATCATCATCGCGGCGACGATCCAGCTTTATCCGCCCGAGGCGTATGAGCGCGGCATGGTGGTGGTGACGTGCGGGACGCGCCGCGCTTCCTCGGCCGCGCTGAGCCCGGCGGTGAAGAGCCTGAATTATCTCAACAACATCATGGCCAAGGTGGAGGCGAACATCGCGAAGGCCGACGAGGGGCTGATGCTCAACGAGCAGGGCTACGTGGCGGAATGCACGGGCGACAATGTTTTCATCGTGAAGCGCGGAGTGCTCTACACGCCGCCGGTTTATTCGGGGGCGCTGTGCGGCATCACGTGGCAGGCGGTGCTCGATATCGCCGCGGAGTTGGGGCTGACGGTGAAGGTGCAGGAAATGACTCGCTACGACATCTACACGGCTGACGAGTTTTTCCTGACCGGCACGGCCGCTGAAGTGATCGCGGCCGTGAAGCTGGACAGCCGCCCGATCGGCGACGGCAAGCCGGGATCGATCACGAATCGGATCATCGCGCGCTTCCGCGAGTTGACGCAGAGCACAGGGACCCCCATTTATTCCTGAGGAAGAAGTGAGCAGGGGTGGCAGGCAAAGAGTCTGACTCCTGTTGACTGCTTCCTTCAAAAAATGAACTGCGACGTCTGCAAACAAAATGCCGCGACGGTCTTCCTGACCCAGATCGTGGACGGCAAAATGCAAAAGGTGAACCTCTGCGAATCGTGTTCAAAAGAGAAAGGGGTGACCGATCCGACGGGTTTTGCGCTCGCGGATCTGCTGCTCGGGCTCGGCGCAGCGCAGGAAATCGAGAAGGGGAGCGGCGTGGCGAAATGCCCCGGCTGTGGTTTTAGCCAGGCGGATTTCAAGAAGACCGGGCGGCTCGGTTGTCCGCAGTGCTACGAGACTTTCGCGGATGCGCTCGGGACGCTGATCAAGCAGATGCACAAGGGCACGGAGCACGTCGGCAAGGTACCGCAGCGGCTCGCGCGCACGATGGAGCGGGAGAATCAGCTGAAGGAATTGCAGCGCACGCTGCGCAAGGCCGTGGCCTCCGAGGACTACGAATCCGCGGCGCAGATCCGCGACAAGATCAAGCAGTACGAGCCCGGCTGAGCAGCGTCCAGCGTTGCCATCGACACGCCAATTCGGGTCGGACACTCGTCGCGACCCTTCGCCCGGAACACGGGCACCGCAAAGCGGGGCGTTGTTGAGTTATTTGAGGGCGATCAGATCACCTGCGTTTTGCCAGGGATGGCGCGCGGGTAAAGGCCGTCGGGGCCGGGGTTGACCGGGGCGGGCTTGTCGAAGCCGAGTTCCTTGGGCAGTAACTCGATTTTGGATTCCAGTGCGGCTTTCCATTCGAGTTCCTTACCGGAGTAGGCGGCCATGCGGCCGAGGATCGCGGTCATGGTGCTGTTCGCGCCGCGCTCGGCTTCGTTGTAGTCGAGGTTGTTGGTAATCGCGTGGAAAAGATCGTCGTGCTCCTTTTGGTATGCATCGACCACGGGCGTCTCTTTTTCGTAACGCCACGGATTCTTGCCGGTGATGTTGAAGATGGCGCGCTGATCCACGCACTCGAGCGAGCCGTCAACGCCGTGGGCATTTTCCGCGACGTAGTTCCAGCAGTC
>JANOAZ010000068.1:0-39457 GCA_031411395.1 Chthoniobacteraceae bacterium | reverse complement strand
CGCAGTCTCGGACTCCTTACACCCCCCACGTGCGCCCCCGACCGCCACACCGAGGCGGACGGCTGACACTTTGTCGGTGAACTCGCCTAACTAGTTAGGGTCGATGAAGACATTTGCCATCCGACATCACGGCCCGTTCGGTGGTGTCGCGTCCTGGTGTCGGCACCGGTTGTTGATCCTGCTCTTGTGCTTTGCAGCAGCAGTGGCGGCCTATGCGCCGGCGGTGAGTGGTGGCCTGATCTGGGATGATGCCTATCTCGTGGGTCAGAATCCGTTCTTCAAGAGCCCCGTGTTCTGTCTTGAAGTCTTTCGGCACTATCTCTTCTTCGATTCCTTCTCCACTTACTACCGACCGGTCCAAAACTGGTCCTACATTTGGGACTACTGGCTCTGGCGTGGCAACACTGCGGGTTATCACCTGACTAATATCGGACTGCATGCGGGCGCGGGGTTTTTGCTCTGCATCTTGTTGCAGCGCTTGCTGCCTGAACTGCTGAGGCGCGAAACGGAGCGCCCGGCGACCTGGACCTCGGTCGCGGCAGTGTTCATCTCACTTCTGTGGGTCGTGCATCCGATCCACAACGCTGCCGTCGCCTACATCTCCGGCCGCGCGGACAGCCTCGCGGCGGTTTTTGCCTTGCTCGCCTGGCTGCTCGCGCTGAGGGCGCAGGAGGCAAAAGAAGCCGGGTGTCGTAGCCTCTGGGCCGTGGTGGCCGGTGTCGTAATGCTGGTGGCGTTGTGTGCGAAGGAAATCGCGTTGATGTGGCTGGTGCTTTTCCTCGCGCACCAGTGGTGGCAGGGACGGGAGGGAGTGCGCACGAAACTCGTGACCACGGCGGCGGTGCTAGCGGTGGTGATAGTCTATGCCGTTTTGCATTCGCTCCCGGCTCACCGTGTCCCGATGGAAAATGGGCCGCCGGCTCCACTCGCGGCACGCGTGCTCCTGATGTTGCGGGCTTTGGGCGATTACACGGGACTCATCGTCTTTCCGGATACTCTCCACATGGAACGAAGTCTCGTGGATGAGGGAGTGGAGCAAAGCGCGGCGCTCTGGCGGACGCATGCGCGCGGCGAATGGCTGTCGGTCATCGGTCTGCTGGCCTTCCTCGGTGCGGTGAAGCTCTGTCGCTGGCGCGCGCCGGGCCGATCTATGCGAATTGCCGGTGCGGCGTGGTTCGGGATCGCGTTCCTCCCGATTTCGAATCTTTTCCCGCTCAATGCCGAAGTCGCCGAGCACTGGATCTATCTCGCAAGCATCGGGGCCATCGTCCTTGGCGCAGGGGTCGTTTTCGCCTGGCCTGCGCGAGCGCAGCGATGGGCGTGCGGGATGGCGACGATGGCCATCGTCGCCCTCGCCGCGCGCACCGCGGTGCGCAGCGGCGACTGGGTCGATGCGGAAACGTTTTGCCGCCGCACGATCGACGCGGGTGGCGCGTCGCCGCGCATCCTGAGCACGCTGGCGGCCATCTACGCGACGAAGGGCGAGTGGGCAAAGCAGGAGGACATCCTGCGGCGAATGCTGGTGCGCTACCCGGATTACACGCCGGCCCGAATCCATCTCGGCATCTGCCTCGCGCAGCAAGGCCGTGCGCCGGAGGCGGAAGCGCTGCTCGACCTCCCGGCGCCGGCCGCCGCGGAGACGGCCCGCCGCTTTCCCCGGACCTGGCCGGCTGCGGTCAATCTCGCGAGATTGCGCCAGCAGGCAGGGGAGGTGGATGCGGCGCTCTCGATCCTGCGTGAAGCGCACGACCGCTTTCCCGAGGTCTGGGAAATCGTGCGATACCAGAGCGATCTGCTGCGCGATGAGGAGGGAGCCCGCGCCGCGCTTGCAGGGGTGGAACGTTATGCAGCCGAGCGCTGGTGGCACCTCGATGCGTGGTTCACGCTCGGCCGGTTGCGCTTTGCCGTCGGGGATCCCGACGGTGCGATCGCCGCCCTCAAGCAAGCCGCGGCGCTCGATCTTTACAATGGCCGTCCGCTCGCCGGGGTCGCGGAGATCGAACTCGCGCGGAACCGCCCCGAGGCTGCGCTTGCCGCCCAATGCTCCGCAATCGCGCGCGATCCGCAGCGGCCGACGCACTATCTCGAACTCGGCGCGGTGCTCCAGCAACTCGGCCGCCCCGCGGAGGCGCAGGGTGCGGTGCGCAAAGCCCAAACGCTCGCCGCCCGCGCTGGTTCGTAGTTGGCGGAGAGCGGCCGCCGCGTAGAATCGCGCGATGCGTTACGCCCCCATTGATCCGCAGCTCTTCGTGGAAAATCGCGCGCGGCTGAAGCAACTGCTGCCACCCCGCTCGCTGGCGGTGGTGAATGCGAATGACATCCCGCCGACGAATGCCGACGGCACGCTCGGCTTTGTCCAGAACTCCGACCTCTTCTACCTCACGGGCGTGGATCAGGAGGAAACGATCCTGATGCTCCAACCCGATGCGCAGGATGAGAAGTTCCGCGAGATGCTCTTTCTGCGCGAGACGAGCGACGACATCGCGACATGGGAAGGCCACAAGCTCACGAAGGAGGAGGCGCGGAAGCGGACGGGGATCAAGGAGGTGCGCTGGCTCTCGGAATTCCCGATGCTCTTCCGCGGATTGATGTGCGAGGCGGAGCGGGTGTTCCTGAATTCCAATGAACATAAACGCGCGTCCGCGGAAGTGGAGTCGCGCGACGCACGGTTCGTGCGGCAGGTGCGGGAGCGATTTCCGCTGCACGAGTACCAGCGGCTCGCGCGGCTGATGCACCGGCTGCGGGTGGTGAAGTCGGCGTTTGAGATCGAGCTGATCCGCAAGGCGACGGCGTTGACCGCGCGTGGATTCGAGCGGGTGGTGAAGTTTGTGAAACCGGGCGTGAACGAGGTGGAAATCGAAGCGGAGTTCGCGCACGAGTTCATCCGCGGGGGGGGCGGCTTTGCCTACGGCCCGATCATCGCGTCCGGCCCGAACGCCTGCATTTTGCACTACGTGGACAATGATCAGGTTTTGAAAAAAGGGCACCTGCTGCTGCTCGATGTCGCGGCGAGTTATGCAAACTACCGCTCCGATCTGACCCGCACGATTCCTGTGAGCGGCCGCTTTTCCCGCCGCCAGCGGCAGATCTATGACGCCGTGCTGCGCGTGCTGCGCGGGACGATCCAGCTCGCGGTGCCGGGCAAGCTTCCGCGGGACTGGCAGAAGGAAGCGGAGGCGCTGATGGAGAAGGAACTCCTCGATCTCGGGCTGCTGAAGAAGAGCCAGATTCGCAAGCAGGACCCGGATCGTCCGGCGTTGAAGAAGTACTTCATGCACGGCGTCGGGCATCCGATCGGGCTCGATGTGCATGACGTGGGCTTCATGAGCGCGCCGATGCAGGAGGGCTGGGTGCTCACTGTGGAGCCGGGCATTTATCTCAAGGAGGAAGGCTTCGCGGTGCGCCTCGAAAACATCATCGTCGTCGGGGAGCGCGGACCGCTGGACTTGATGGCGGGGATTCCGATCGAGGCCGAGGAGATCGAGGAAGCGATGCGGCGTCCGGCTGGAGAGTAAGCTTATTTTCGGATGGATGGGACTCGACGCGCGGGAGCGCGTCGCTCCGGCGTGACTGCCGCGTCGGGCGTGGCGGCCACCGGCGCGGGCGATGGACTCGGCGCCGGCGACGCCGCGGGGGATCGTGGTGCCGCGGGGGCCGGCTGAGGCGGCGGCGGGGCGGGCCGATGTTTCGAACCGAAGATTCCGGCCGCGACCGTGAGCGCGACGAACGCCAGCGTTACCAACGCCCAAGGCAGTCTGGAGGACGGTAACGCACGGGGTGTCGTCGTGGGCGCGGGGGCTTTTGCGGGCGCCGGCGCGCGAATGCGCGACGGCGCATCCCGGCGGGCCACGAGTGCTCCGGCCTGGTGGAGTTGCGTTACCACCTCGCTCCAATACTGGAAACGCTGCGACGGTTCGGAAGCGAGCATCCGGTTCAGAATGTCCGCTGTCTGTTCGTGGAGCGAATCCACGAAGTCCTGGACGCGAATCTCGCCGCTCTCGATCAGCTCGAGCGTGATCTGTGCGGCGGGCTCGCCCCCGT
Source organism: Chthoniobacteraceae bacterium (assembly GCA_031411395.1). Classification (GTDB taxonomy): domain Bacteria; phylum Verrucomicrobiota; class Verrucomicrobiia; order Chthoniobacterales; family Chthoniobacteraceae; genus Chthoniobacter. The sequence continues at coordinate 35,416 of JANOAZ010000068.1, read as the reverse complement.
GCAATGGCGTGCCGGTGAGCGCATGAAAAAGCACGGCCCCGAGCGAGTAGATCTCGCTGTGGGCCTCCTCGGGCTCGTTGCGCAGCCGCTCGGGCGAGACATACCACGTGCATCCCCACATCGTCCCGAGATCGTCGGCGGCGATTTGGTAAAGGGCAGCCTGGCCGAAGTCGGTGACCTTCACGGTCAGGGCGTCGGCGAAGACAAGGTTGTTCGGCTCGAGGTCGCGATGGGTGTGGTCGGCCGCGGCCGCGGCGCCCAGTGCCGATGCGACTTGCACCCCGATCGAAAGCACCTCCGCCTCGCGCAGGCGTCCGCGGTCGGCGAGGCGCTCGGCGAGAGAACCGTGGGCCAGCCATTCCATTGCGATCCACGCGACTCCACATTCGACGCCGGTGGCGAAGATGCGCAGGCAGTTCGGATGATTGAGCCGCGCCAGCGCCCAGACTTCGGAGACAAAATATTCGATGTCCGTGGACTCCGCGGCGCAGGCCGGTTGCACGATCTTGACCGCGAGGGATCCACCGGCGCTGTCCTCCGCGCGGAAGATGACGCCCAGCCCGCTGCGTTTCAGCAGTTCGTGGAGCCGATAGCCGCCGATCTCATCGCGAGCCCGCGCCACCCTGCCGCACGACGGACACGGCAGCGGGACGAAGATCTGCGCGCCGCGGAGCACGACCCTGGCCTGGCATCGCGCGCAGGTGTGTTCGGTGGAGGGACGCAAAGCAGGTGTCAGGAGTCAGGAGTCAGAAGTCATTGCATCACTTCCGCACCTTCACCGAGTTCACTTCGTTCTCACTCGTCCGTCCCTGCTCGAAATCGTCGAGGTTGGCGATCGTGGTTTCGCCGATCTTTTGCAGTGCGGTTTCGGTGAACCAAGCCTGATGCGAAGTCACGAGCACGTTCGGAAATGTGAGCAGCCGCTGGAGCACGTCGTCATGGAGGATTTCGCCGGAGAGGTCTTCGTAAAAAACGTCCGCCTCCTGCTCGTAAACGTCGATCCCGAGAAAGCCGACCTGCCCGCGCTTCAGCGCCTCCACCATGGCCACCGCGTCGATGAGGGCGCCGCGGCTGGTGTTGATGATCATCACGCCGCGCTTTGTCTTCGCCAGCGTTTGCGCGTTGATCAGGTGATACGATTCCGGGGTCAGCGGACAATGCAGGCTGATGATGTCGCAGCTCGTCAGCAGCGTCTCGATCGGGACGTAGCGGCCGCCGAGTGCTTCGAATTCGGGTTGGGGGAACGGATCGCAAGCAAGCAGGTGGCAACCCATCGCGCCGAGCGGTTTCGCAGTGAGCAGACCGATCCTGCCGGTGCCGATGATCCCCACGGTGCGGCCGTGCAGATCGAAGCCCATCAACCCGTCGATCCCGAAGTTGCCCTCGCGCACGCGGTTGAACGCGCGGTGATATTTGCGGCTCAGGGTGAGGATCAGGCCGATGGTGAATTCGGCGACGGCGTAGGGCGAATACGCGGGCACCCGGCGGACGCTCAGCCCGAGCGACTCAGCCGCTTTCAGGTCCACCTGATTGAAGCCCGCGCAACGCAAGGCGACCAGGCGGATGCCCTGGTCGGCGAGAACGCGAAGCGTGGGTGCGCCGAGGTCATCATTCACGAACGCGCACACCGCCGCGCAGCCGGCGGCGAGTGTGGCGCTGCGTTCGTTCAGCCGATCCTCCAGGAAGACGAACTCGTGGCCGGCGTGCCGGTTCGCCGTTTCGATGAAACGCTGGTCGTAGGGCTTGGTGCTGAAGACGGCGACTTTCACTGCTTCGTATATTTGGAGGTTGGAACTTGCGCGCCGCTATTCCTCCCCCGCCGCGAGCCGCGCGGCGTGAAGGCGCGCGACCTGCCACATGTAGGCGGGACCGCCTTCCGCGGTCTGTCCCCAGGCGCTGGCGGCGGCCGCGCGGGTGAGTTCGAGCGCACGCTCGCGATGGCCGAGGATAGCCTCGTTCAGGCCTCCGTAATAGTTCGCGAAAAACATGACCCGCTCATCGCCGGCGAGGCCCTTGCGTTCGAGCTCTGCGAAGACTTCGCCGGTCGTCCGCCGGCCGGCGAACATCTCGTAAAGTGCGGGGAATGGCTCGCGATCAAAGCGGGTATAAACGAGCATCTCCGCCCTTGCCTTCGCGAGGCTTTCGCCGCGGACCTGCGAGAGGAATTTCCAGACGCCATTCTCGCGATCGCCGCCGTCGTAGGCGTGATATTTTTCGAACTGCCGCGACGCCTTTCCGAAGTCGCCGGCGAAATAATAGGCGATGCCGAGGCGCCAGTGCGGCGCGTCCTGCGCGGGGTCGAGCACGATCATCTTTTCGAAATCGGCCACCGCGGCCGCGAAGTGGCCGAGGAAAAGATGGCGGTCTCCGCGCCGCGAATAGAGGCGCACCGAGTCGGGTGTCCGGGCCAGTGCCGCGGTGCATTCGTCGAGATCGGCCGCGATCTGCGCGAGCATCGCACGCGTGCGCTCCTCGGCGGCGTCATCGGCGGCGTCATCGGCTGCGACGGCCGGCGTCGCGAGGCACGCGAGGCAGATCGCCGCTGCGAGGAGCCGCGGCCACTTTCGAAAAAATAGGAACGCCATGACGCGATCATGGCGGGAGAGAGCCGCGCACTCAAGCGATGGAACATCCCCCGAGAGGCGTGGATTATTACGGCCGGCGTTCGCTTCTGCGACGGATCTCCGGATGAAGACTCGACGCCCGCCCGGATGCATGGCCAGATTCCCGGGCGATAGGTTTGCGGGATTTCATTTGAATGTCGTGCGAACCTCGCAGCACTGAGCAGCCATGATCACGGAACCTTCATCAGAACAGCCTCGAATCCTCGTCGCTGAAGATCACACTGCCACCCGGTTCGCCGTGACCGCTTTGCTCGAGCGGCACGGCTTTCGTGTCAGCGCGGTCGCGGGCGGGGCGGAGGCGCGGGAAATCCTTCATGGATTCGATCCACCTTCGATCGCCCTTATCGACTGGATGCTGCCGGAAATAACCGGGATCGAACTTTGCCGGGGCGTCCGCGCACAAAATTTCGCGCATTACATTTATTTCATCTTCGTCACGGCGCGCGACACCGCGGAAGATTTGTCGGAAGCGTTTGCGGCTGGCGCGGATGACTTCATTCGAAAGCCCTTCGAGCCGACGGAACTGCTGGCGCGGCTCAAGAGCGGCCAGCGGATCGTGGAACTCGAACACCGGCTAGCGGCGCGGGTGGAGGAAGTCGAAAGAGTGCTGGAGCGCGTGCGGCACCTCGAGCGGCTGCTGCCGATCTGCATGTATTGCAAGCGGGTGCGCAAGGATCCCACCTACTGGCAGGAGATCGACGAGTACATTCACCTCCAGACCGGCACCGATTTTTCCCACGGCATCTGCCCGGATTGCATGTCCGCGGTCGAAGCCGGCGCCCGGGTGGGTCTGCGGCCCGAGATTCCCTAGCAGCTGAATGTCGCGCTCAGCCTGCGGCGTTTTCGTCCGCCGCGGGTCCGGTCTTGATCGGTACGCCCGGCTTGGATGGATGAATCCCGGACTGCAATTTCACGGTGGGCTGAAGCGGCAGTTTGACCGGCGGCTTCATCGGGACTTTGGCCATCGGTGCGACCGGCTTGATCGCGGAGACCGCTGCAGGATCGATCTTTTGCGTGCCACCCTTGGCGGCGGGAGCCGGTGCGGTGGGGAGCTTTTGGAAAGGCTTCGGAGCGGAGGCCGCGACCGGCACCGGCCCGGGCGCTGGCTTCGCGGCAGGCGCGGGACTTGAGACGGGGACGGGGCGCAGGCCGCTCCCCGGCGTGAGCGGCAATCTGGAAGGTGCGGTGGGCAGCGCCCCGGGCGGCTTCGGCGCGAGCTTCGCGGCGGCGGGGAGCGGAAATGAGGGCTTGGGCAGAGGTGCGGGCGTGAGGGGGGCAGGCGGAGCCGCGAGGGCTGGGGCGGGCGGCTGCGGAGCGGCTGCGGCTTCGACTTTCGGCGGCGGCGCTTCTTCCTTCGCAGGTGCGGGCTCCGCGTGGAAGCTGGCGAACTCCGCCTGGGCGGTCGCGGCGACCTTCTTCAAGTTTTCACGATCGCGCTGCATGAGGGCGAGGTCGGTCTTGAGCTGGGTGATCTCCTGCTGCGCGGCGTACTGCGCTTCCTTGAGCGATTCGCGCTCGGCGACCAGCTTGTCGTATTCCTCCTGAGCCACCACCTTGCCTGCGCCCGCGGCGGCGGAGTGGGCCTTGCCCAGCGCCTCGACTTCCTCGCGGAGCGACTCCACGCGATTCTTCAGTTCCGCATTCTCCAGCCTGACGGCATTGATTTCACTGCGGGTGGGCAGCGCCTCGACATTCCCGCTCTCCGCGGCCGCCAGCGTCTCCGGGCTGTATTCGCATTCGAGCGCGCCGAAGGCGACCTTGCACGCCTCGCGCAGGTGGAAGTCGGTCACCGATTCGCCGTTGACGAAAGTGCCGTTGGTGGAGCCCCGGTCGTGCAGGCGATAGTGATCTTCCTCGAGGACGAACTCCGCATGAAAACCGGAGAGCGTGCGGTCGATGATCTGGATCGTATTGAGCGGGAGCCGGCCGAGCGTGACGCGCGCACCGCTGAGGACGATCACCGTGGGTTCTTCTTTTTCGGGGAACTTGAGTCGGAGACTGGCCATAACTGGAGGTATTGGGATGGATGGCGCGGGATTCGCCGGGAATCGCTCGCGACAAAACGAGTGTTGTCTCAAATCGCGCGGGAGACAACTGCTGCTTGCGGCGGGATTCATGCACGACGCATGGATGCGCCCGGATGCGATTTCGAAAACAGCCTGCTTGAGAGGCCGTGAGGCGTTGAGGCATTTGTTCCTGTCGGTGAATAGATCGGAAGTGCGCACACGACACTTGACCCCTCGCGGGGTTCCCGTCCTTCTCACTTCCGGAGGATTTGTCATGACCGGCTCGCATTCAGACTTTATTGCGGAAGATGCTCTCGCCTCACCGCGCGGATTGATCGCGCCGCTGGACGATGAGCCGTGGGACGAGACGCTTTGGATGGAGTTGATCGCGCGGATCGAAGGTGGCGACGATCGCAAAGGCGGAGTGATTCCGGTGGCTGGCCCGGACCTGCTCACGATCGAAGTCGAGGGAAAGACGGTGCCGCTTTACCAGCGCGTGGCAGAGCTCCTCGCCGCAAAGCAAGGTCTGCCGGCGCCTTCACCCGGCCCGAATCCGCTCCCCGAAGTCGCCGCGGCCTTCAAGCGCCGCACCGGGAAGAAGCCGGCGCAACTGCTGCCGCTCTTGAAGAAAATAATGGCGGACCTCGATCCGAAACCCTCCGACGCGCTGCGCCGGCTCGCGGAGGTGCGCGGCTTCCGGCTCTTCATTAGCACGACACCGGATCGGCTGCTGGAACAGGCGATCGATGAAGTGCGTTTTGGCGGGAGCAAGGGGGCGCAATCGATCTCCTTTCAGTTGAGCAAGCCGGATGATTTACCGCGGCCTTTTGAAGAGCTCGCGCCCAATGAGGCGGTCGTCGTCCATCCCTTTGGATTGCTCTCGATCATGCCGAATAGCTGCGTGCTCTCCGAGGAGGATCTGCTGGAGTTTTGCTACCAGTTTCACCAGGCCGACGCCTCGCTGAGCCGGCTGCTCGCCGCGCTGCGGAGCCGGCCGCTGCTCTTTCTGGGCGGCATGTGGAACGACTGGGTCGCGCGCTTCTTCCTCCGCAATGCGCGCCCGGGTCGCCTTGAGGGCGTGGACATCTGCGACTACTTCGTCGGCGGCAATTTCGCCGAGGCGAGCCTGGCCGATTTCCTGCGCGACTTCGCCTCGCCGACGCTGCTCTCGTCACGAAGTTCCGTCGCGTTCATCGGCGCGCTGCGCGACGAGTGGGTGAGGCAATTTCCGCCACCGAAGAACGAGCAGGCGCCGCCGCCGCCGGCGCTGATGCCTAGGCACGCGCTCTTCCTCAGCTACGCGCATGAGGACACCGAGCCGGTGGCGCGGATCAAGGCAGGGCTGGACCGCGCGCTGCGCGAAGCGGGGCTCGAGGTCGAGGTGTGGTTCGACACGGCGAAACTCAAGGCCGGCGATCAGTGGGACATGAAGATCCTTCAAAATCTGAAGGCCTGCCTTTTCTTCCTGCCGGTCGTCTCACGCCAGACCGAGCAGGCGCTCCACGACCGCTATTTTCGCAAGGAATGGAACCTCGCCGACGCCGGCACGATGAATAACTCGCACACCTACGAGTTCATCATCCCCATCGCCGTGGATGACCCGCCCCATCGCGAAGTGCCGCCCTCCTTCAACGCCGCGCAGGTGACTCTGCTGCGCGACGGCGAGGTGTCGCAGGATTTTGCCGCGACGCTCGTCGAGAAGGTGCGCCGCCGTTTGGAGGGGAATCATGGACGCTGATTCCGCCGAGTCCCGCGCCGCGGTTTCGGGTGTTTCCATCGAGCGCCGGAAGGTCCGCCTCAACCCGCAAAATCCGTGGCCGAGCCTCGACGCGTTTCCCGAGGACGCCGCTGGATTCTTCTACGGGCGCGATGCGGAGATCGGCGCTCTGCTCGAACGACTGCGAAGCGCCCCGCTGACTGTGCTCTTCGGCGTCTCGGGCCTGGGAAAGACCTCGCTGCTCCAGGCCGGGCTCTTCCCCCGGCTGCGCGACCAAGGCTTTCTCCCCGTGCTCATCCGGCTCGATCACAAAGCCATCGGGCAGGGCGACGCGGCGACGCCGCGCCTCGACCTCATCGAGCAGGTGCGCGCCGCCATCCGCCGCGGACTGAGCCATCCGCGTTACGACGCCGCCCGCCCGCCGGAGGCGGAGGAAAATCTCTGGAGCTACTTCCACCAGCCCGCGCTCAATGTCCGCGATCGCGAGCGCAAAGGAGCCGGTGCGGACATCGTGCTCGTGTTCGATCAATTCGAGGAAATCTTCATCCAGGGAGGCGGCGAACCGGCGCAGCAATGGGCGCGGACGAGCTTCGTCGAGATGCTCGCGGACCTCGCGGAAAATCGCGTGCCCGCCGAGGTGGAGCGTGAGATCGAGCGCGACCCGGGACTGATCGAGCGATTCGATTTCGACACACAGGATTACCGCATCATCCTGAGCCTGCGCGAAGATTACCTCGCGCACCTCGAGAGCTTCGCCACGGGGATCCCATCGATCAGCCGCAGCCGCTACCGGCTGCTGCCCATGAGTTCGGCGCAGGCGCGTCTCGCCGTGAGCGAGCCGGGGCGTGAGATCGTGAAGCCAGGAGTCGCGCAGCTCATCGTGGACTTCGCCGCCGGCGAGAGCACGCGCGTGGGCGGCATCCCCTCGCAACGCGAGCGGCACGTCAGCCCGGCGCTGCTCAGCCTGCTCTGCTCGGAGCTGAACGAGGAGCGGCGCACCGTGCGCAAGGAGGGGGAGATCACCGAAGCGCTGGTCAAGGCGCGAGCGAATGACATCCTCGAGAAATTCTACGACCGCTGCTTCGCGGAGCTGCCCCGGCGGAAGCGCATCGAGGAAGTCGTGGAAAACGATCTCCTCTCCGGCGATGAGCATCGGCAAAAGACGCCGCTCGCCACGCTGATCAAAAAGCTCGCGGCGCGCGGTGTGCCCGAGAGTTCGGCGCGAGCGGCCTTTGATCAACTCCAAGCCAGGCGGCTGGTGCAGTTCGACCGCGTGGATGGCCGCCCCATCGTCGAGCTCACCCACGACATTCTCACCAAAGTGGTCGCGCCCCGGCGGCGTAAGCGCGAGCGGCGGCGCAAAAACCTCAAATGGATCCTCGTCAGCGCGGTCGCGCTGGCTCTGCTGCTTTCACTCGGCGCGGGCGGCGGCTACTGGCATCTGCGCGAGGGCGAGAAGGACAGGATGAATGCGAAGATCGCGGAGCAAAACGACCTCATTGCCTACTTCCTTCTCAGGAGGATGATTGAGGGAGAACTGGATCTCAGTCCTCCGAACGTCGCCGGCGCCACGCTGCTTTGGCACGGAGCGCACACAGACCCCGGGAATCGTGAGTTGCTCAAGGTTCTCCCGCCACCGGCCACGCTGGGCGTCTTCATGCAATTGCCGTATGAGCATGCCGGCGCGCTGCGCCTTCCTTCTAGCGCCCCGTACTCTCCGGCACGCCAACTCGAGTATAGTCCCGATGGGGCTCTGTTGCTGTTACTCACGGAGTCCGACGAGCTTTTGGGGCTCGAGAGCGGCGGTGGCGATTTCTCTCCGTGGTCGCCTGACGCAGAGCCGGTGCAGTCGTTTGCCTTCGGTCCCGCATCCCACCCGGTGGTGGCGTTGCGCACGCGTGAGAACGAGATGGAACTCCGTGAATCGAAAGGCGGAAGGCGCATGGCGACACTGCTCCTGCCAAAAGTCGAGGCGCCGTCCGTGGACTCCTTGAAACTGCCTCTTGCCTTCACACTCGATGGCCTTGGCCTCGCGGTTGCCCGTGCAGACAACACCATCGAAATCTATGCGCTTCCTTCCGACCGCCAGGCGCGTGATGCTCCGATCGAAGTTGAGTTGGTGAGCACTAACCGGATGTGGGTTTCCAGCAATCGGAGGAATCCAGCCGAGTTAAATTCGGAGACTCCTGAACGTGTGGAAGGCGAGTACGTGGTGACCCCGCGAGGAAAGAGCAAGGAGGCCGACAAGCGCCGGCCGGACCCCTCGACGACCGCTCTCAGCTTCGGCGGCGCGAGTGGCGAAATTCTTATTTCCGCCCGCGGAGATGGCTACTCTTTCTGGACGTTCGACATGCGTGACATGGTGGCCCTCCCCGTCGAGGGCGAGCAGGGGTCCGGGACGGGGGTGCCCCGGGTGGTCTCGATCCGGAAGGGACCCCCTGCTGTGCTGGGGGCGAGTTGGTTCCTCCTCTTACCTTGGACCGAAGTGGGCACCGATCGCCGTCAGCAATTGGGAGGCGAATCTCGTTCCAAGGCCGAGACCACCGCCAACGCACCTGCCGCGGCTAAATCTGTGGCGCGTGAGGTCAAGCTGAAGAGCGATGGAGAGAAGATCTCCATCAAGGTGCGCCCGCTCGATGCCCAGTCTGCGCCGGACCGGGTCAACGCGGCCGTTTTAAGCAGAGGAGACGCAGAATCCCATGGGCTCCGCCAGTTCTACGCATTGCAAGGACACGGCGTAGAGTTTTGGGAAGGCGACGCCGCGCGGCAGTTGCTGCCGGGAACGGAGGAAGGCACCGGGGAATATGGGCAACTTGCATTGCGGCCGGATGGAGTCCTGGCAGGTGCAAGAGCCGATGGCGCCGTCGATTTCTGGAAACCCCAGATGGAACGCATCGGAGCTTACGATGACGTAAACACCTTTGCCCTGAGCCGCAACGGAGGCTTGCTGGTCCTGGCGTGGACGTCGCCTGTCCGCGCGCTGCGCGTGGTCGAAAACTCCGGGGGGCGCGTGCGTGCGGAGCGATTCGATTTACCTCCGGGCGAGCTCGCGGCGTTTGCCGTCAGCGACGAGAAGCAGATGCGACTCACCGCTGTCGTCTCTCGGCGCACTGGATCCGCGGAGGAAGCAAAGCGATCGTATCGCGTCTGGCAGGCTGAGGGGGACGGGCCGTGGCGACCGGTCGGTGACCCGCTTCCCACGGATGCCAAGACTTGCCTCCTGAGCGCGGACGGCCGGCGTCTGGTATTTTCTCGGGCCGCGGGCGGGTTGAGTATCCTTGATCTGAAGTTGAATCGCATTCTTTGCGAGATCGAGGTCCCGCAGCCGGAGACTGCGACGGTCGAGAAAGGTTCGACGCCCCAAGGTGACCGGTCGGCGGAGACGGACGCCGTGGCTTTTTCTCCCGATGGCGGCCAGTTCGCTCACTTCGTTCCCCAGCATGGAAAGATCGAGATTTTCTCGCTGAACCCGGAAGCGCCATCCAATGAACCCTCCATGCAGTTCCCCGTGCCACGCGAGGGGATAGCCACACTTGCTTTTGCCACCGACGATTGCAGTCACCTTTTTGCCATCGGGCCGAAAGGGGAGCTTACCGTCTATAAGCTCAATGGCGCGAAGTCTGGGGCGATTCTAAAGCTCAAGAGCATCGCGGAACTCTTCAATCTGGCGCCGGGAACAGGGGTGACAAAAGCTTTCACCGGAGGCGGGGTGTTGGCGATCCAATCCGACGATAATCGCGTTCGGGTCTCACGCGCGCCGGATGGGGAAAAACTGGATGAGTTTCAGAAAGGTCTCCAGGCTGCGACGCTTCAGAAGCTTGGGAAGAACTATCAGCTCGAACCATTTCCTCGTCCCGCCGGTGGCGTTACGCACGTGCCTCCGCTCGCCGTTCCGGCCGCGGACGACCTCGTGCCAATCGCGCGGCAGCTCGTCACGGACTTCGAGCAGCTCACCAAAGCCGGTGCGGCTGGCGACCTTTTTGGACGGCTCGACGAACTCCTCGGGCGGGTTCGCAAGTTCCTCGCAGCGCATCCCGATCTCCGCGGCGCGTCAGTCGATCAGTTACGGCTCTACGCGCTCACCTTCCCTGAAAAGTGGACACCTGAGGCTAAAGCTCCGAACCTGATCGCGCTGCGCGCGAGCTTGCTGAGTCACAATAGTTTCCCCGCGCGGGATCGGGTTCTCCGGGATGGCATCCTTCCTCATCTCGGTTCGCTGCGGCAGGAATGGCGGAATCTCTTTGTGCAGGTCGCGGGAACATGCGCCTCCTACCTCAAACGGAGTGAGAAAGAGCCCGGAACATCCGACGCCCGGGCGAAACTCGTAAGCCTGGTCGAGGAAGCAAATCGGGAGGGCCCGACTTTTTCCAACGATGAACGCTGGGCGCTACGCGCACTGGAAATTCCTTCGCTGATCACGGCAGCGATCTTGATCGAGCGGGCGGATTCGATCGCCCGCAACGGCGCTGCGCCTCGGTCTGGCGCCCGCGCCGCAGCAGTGCTCAAGGAGGCCCTAGCTTTGGAACCGGCCAATCCGAACGCAAGGACTGCACTCGCTCGCACGCTGCGAAATTCCGGCCGCCTGGAGGAAGCTGCCAGCGAATTCCAAGCCGCGCTGGCCGCGACGCCCGCAGGGGTAGGGCGGATCAGCCTGCTCCGCGACCTCGGCTACGTGCTGGCGCGAAAAGGCGATACCGAAGGCGCGCTGGAGCGGATTGCGGAGAGCACTTCACTTGGGGACCGGATGGATATCAGTTTTCAAATCAACCTCGCTTTAAGGCGCGGCTACGTTTTCGCCGAGGCGCACCGCTGGACTGAGGCCCTGGCTGAATACGATGCAGTGGAGGAGTTTTCTCCCGAGTCTTCCGCCGCGGCTCTGCCTCGGGTGAAGGCCATGGTCGCGCTCGGCGATTACGCCCATGCGATTGCTTCCCTGGACAAGCTTCTCACTCGTCGAGCGAACTCCAATGACGTCTGGTGGAATATCGCGGTGGCGACAACACTTGCGGGTTCCGACCGCCATGAAAATCTGCTGCGAGCGGCTGCGCTGCTGGAGCCATTCGATCCAGGACGCATTCCGGGACCGCGGGATCGCGCCGAGCTCGCTGCCGTGCGCGGCAGTCTCCGGGCGCGCCTCGGGGCGGAGGAGAAGGCACTCGCGGACCTCGCGGAGGCCGTGAAGCAAGGAGGCGGCAGCGAAGAAGTGCGCCTGCGCTGCGGCTGGGGCTTTTTTCACCTCGGACGGATGGTGGATGCGCTGGAGCAGTGGCTGAAGGCGAAGACGCTCGTCACCGACGACGCGCGCCAGCCGGGCGCCGAGTTGCTCGCGGCCCTGGCGGTCGGCTATTCGAAAGCAGGCCGGGATGCGGAAGCGATCGACGCTTACGGCGGGTTGCTCACGGTGAACCCGCTCTACGGCCGCGGCGACTTCGTCGCCGCGAGCGCACGTCCCAAGGCCGAGCGCGAGGCGCTGGAACAGGTGCGCCGGCAAGCCATGGGCGCGGCAGGGAAACGGCCGTAAGGCGTCCGGATGCTCGGCTCGTGCCGGAAAGTGCGTGACGGCTTGTAAGGATCAGCGGTGTTCCGCATTCTCCCCGTCACCATGAACAGACTCCCCATCCTCCGAACCCTCCTCGCGCTCTGCGCCCTCGGCGCACTGGCCACAGCCGCGCCGATCCCCGACGAATACAAGACGAACGGCTTCGCCATCGGCCTACAGGCTTACACTTTCAACCGCTTCACCGTCTTCGAGGCGATCGAGAAAACGGCGGAAGCCGGTGGCAAGGTCATCGAGTTTTATCCCGGGCAGAAGCTGAGCAAGGAGGAGCCGGAGGTGAAGTGGAACCACGATGCTTCCGACGAGGTCTTCGCCAAGGTGGTGGCGAAACTCGCGCAGCACAAAATCAAGGCCGTGAACTACGGCGTGGTCGGCATCCCGACCGAGGAGGAGGGCGCGCGGAAGATCTTTGCATTCGCCAAAAAGCTCGGGCTGCACGCGGTGACCACGGAGTCGTTCGAGGCCATCGATACGATCGAGAAGATGGTGAAGGAATACGACATCAAGGTCGGCTTTCACGATCACCCGCGGCGGCAGGACAAACCGGCTTACCGGATGTGGGATCCTTATTTCATCCTCGAACTCACCAAGGGGCGCGACGAACGCATCGGCGCCTGCGCGGACACAGGGCACTGGCAGACTTCGGGCATCAGTCCCGTCTGGGCCGTGCGCACGCTGAAGGGCCGGATCGTGAGCAGCCACCTCAAGGACAAGGAAGACTACGGCAAGAGCCACGACGTGCCCTACGGGCAGGGTGTCGGCGAGATCGGCCGAGTGCTCGCGGAACTCAAGGAGCAGGGCTTCAATGGCAACATCTCGATCGAGTACGAGCACAACTGGGAGAATTCGCTGCCTGAGGTGAAGCAATGCATCGACTTCGTGCGGAACTGGAAGCCGAAGCAATAAGCAGAAGACAGGAGTAGAAAGCGCCGCGTGCTCGAAAGCATGCGGCGCTTTTCTTTTCGCAGCGGGTTTCTGTGGAAATGGAGATGTGTTTTGGGCCTGCGAAGCGCGGCGGGACGGCGTGTTTAGGGGTTCCACTGCGCCCCCAACGGACCCAGGAGCGTTTCCCGTGGCGTGACGGGCCTTCCCGCAGTACAAGCGCGGATGCAGAAGAAACTTTTTTCCGAGCTCGGCCTTTCGCCCGAGCTGCTCAAAGCGGTCGCCAAGATGGGCTTTGAGGAAGCCTCGCCGATTCAATCCGAGACGATCCCGAAACTCATGGCGGGCTCCGACGTGGTCGGGCTTTCGCAGACCGGCTCGGGCAAGACCGCGGCCTTCGCGCTCCCGGCGATCGAGCGTGTGGACGTGAATCTGCGCGCGCCGCAAGTGCTCATCCTTTGCCCTACTCGTGAACTGGCCATGCAGGTCGCCGAGGAAGTGGCGAAGCTCGCGTTCTTCAAGCGCGGCGTGCGTGAACTGCCGATCTACGGCGGCCAATCCTACGACCGCCAGCTCCGCGGCTTGCGCGAAGGCGCGCAGATCATCATCGGCACGCCCGGCCGGGTCATGGATCATCTCGAACGCAAGACGCTGAAGCTCGATCAAGTCGCGATGGTCGTCCTCGATGAGGCCGACCGGATGCTCGACATGGGTTTCCGCGAAGACATTGAGACGATCCTCAAGCAGGCGCCCGTCACGCGGCAGACCGTGTTCTTCTCCGCGACGATGCCGCCGATGATCCGCACGCTGATTAAGAACTTCACGCGCGATCCGGTGAATGTGCGGATCGAGGCGCAGGAGATGGTGGTCCCGGCCATCGACCAGGTTTATTACGAGGTGGACCGGCGCTCAAAGCTGGAGGTGCTCTGCCGCCTCATCGATCTCCAGGACATCAAATACGGGATCATCTTCTGCGGCACGAAGATGATGTGCGACGAACTCGCGGACCACCTCAAGGCGCGCGGCTACAGCTCGGACAAACTGCACGGCGACATCTCACAGCAGATGCGCGAGCGGGTCGTCGCCAAGTTCCGCAAGCGGGGCTTCGAATTCCTCGTCGCCACGGATGTGGCGGCGCGCGGACTCGACGTGGACGACATCGAGGTCGTTTTTAATTACGATCTTCCACAGGATGCCGAAGACTACGTGCATCGCATCGGGCGCACCGGGCGCGCGGGCAAGACGGGCCGCGCGATCACCTTCGTCGCGGGACGTGAGATCTGGAAAATGCAGCAGATCATCCGCTTCACGAAGGGCAAGGTGCGGCGGGAGAAAGTTCCCTCCGCAGAGGAGGTCGAGGAGAAGCGCACGAATGCCTTTCTGGACACGCTGCGGGAGACTTTGGAGAAGGGCGACTACAAGCGGCAGGATGCGACGATCGATCAATTGCTGAACGCCGGGCATTCCGCGACGGACATCGCCAGCGCGTTGATTCATCTGCTCGGCGGCGACAAGCCGGCGCCGCAGCCGATCGCCGAGGAGCGGCCGCAGCGGGAGTTTCGTGAACCGCGGGGCGAATTCCGCGAGCCGCGGGATTACCCGAAGTATGAGCCACGCCCGACGGCGAAGCGTGACTCCCATCAGCCCCGGGAGGCGCGTCCCGCTCGCTCACGCGATGGCATTCCCGCGACCTCCCACGAAGCGGGCATGACCCGGCTCGTGATGAACCTGGGCGCGGCGGACGGGATCGGACCGGGGGATATCGTCGGCGTGATTGCCGGTGTGGTGCGCCTCCCCAAGGAGGCCATCGGTGCGATCAAGCTGCTCGACAAACAAACTCTCGTGGACGTGTCCGACGACTGCACGAAGCAGGTGCTGAAGAAGCTCAACGGAATCAAATTCAAGGGGCACAAGCTGGCAGTCGATCTCGCGGGGTAAGGTCCCGACCACGCGCCACGTTGCGGGCATCATTTCCGATCCACGCCGGACGCAGCGGATTGAGCGTCACCCACAGCTCGCGATCTTCGCGGCGGATGTCGATGACCTGCACGAGCTGAAGAGCGAAGAGAATCTTGAAGCGGCGCGACGCGTTTGGGACTTCGAGCGCGAGACTGTTCAGCCGCAGGCGGCGCGCTTCCGAGAGGCGCTCGACGAGGAAGGCGGACTCCGTGAGTTCCCGTCGGTCGAGGTGCTGCCACGCGGAGAGCGTGCCTCCCACCGAAAGGGTGAGGCGGGGGATGGCGAGCGCGAGTTCGAGGAGGATTTCGAGGAGCGACTTGTGGTCGCGAGGGCGGTCGTCCGGGCGAAGCTTGCGATCGATCCACGCGAGGGCGAGGAGCGCGGCGGCGGCAAACCAGAAGAGGTTTTCGATCCCCGTCGGCATCCGCGCCGTGGTTCCCTCGACGGCGGTGGTGAAAAGCAGCGCGAGCCAGTGCACCCCGAGGTAGAGCAGGTACCAGAGCGCCAGTGCCGCGAGCAGAGTCAATGTGGAGAGCACGGCGACGCGGAAATTGTGCGCGGCGAGATGAGCCCGCAGCGCCCGCACAAGGATGGGGCTGGATCTCACGATTTCGGACGGCGCATCGGTTCGCATGAGGCGAGGAACATGCCGCAAATACGCGGTGCCGCCAACCGGGATGAGCGGTGGTGGAGAGGACGCGCACTGTTTTCCAATGCGCGCAGCGCGCCAAGCCTTCGTATCCGCGCGTCCCTACAAATCGGGAAACACTCCGCTAGATTTTGCAGAAAGAATTGAGGGCGCGTGTAACCAACCTGCGGCTGCGGGTTAAGAGGCGGCATGACACCGAACTCCGATCCGATCCGGCGGCTCTTCCGCCTGGCGCAGGGTGCCACGCCAGCTTCGCCGGCCGACGAACTGCCCTTTGGCTTCGCCACACGGGTTCTCGCGCAGGTTTCCGAGCGAGAGGCCGTGTCGCCTTGGGAACGGCTGTCCCTCGGCGCGGTGCCCATCGCCGCGGTCGCCACGGTGCTGTGCCTCGTGTTCCTGGGCGGCCTTCCGCAGGCCCCGGAACCCGACGAACAGCCGCTTGCGCAGCTCATCGTCCAAAACCAGCTCGAACCATGAAATCCTCCAGCATTGCCAAGGTCACGGTCTGCCTCATCGCGCTGTTCGCCCTTGGCGGCGTGTGCGGCTTCGCTGTTTCCACGCGTCAACTCACTTCAAAAACCACGCGCGCGCAGTGGGAAGAGCGCTGGATCGAGAGGCGCTTGAGCGAAGACGCCAGCAGGCTTTCGCTCACGCCGGAGCAACTCGAAAAGGCGCGCCCGCTTTACAGCGAACTGCTCACGGACATCCGCAAAGTGCGCGAGGAGGCGGCGCTCGGGGTCGCCGACGCGGTGAAGAAACAGAGCCGCGGACTGTGGCACCAACTCACTCCGGAACAGCAAAAGGAATTCATGAAACTCGGCGAGGAACGCCGCGCTCGCTTTCAGAAAAATATCGCCCCATGAAAACGCACCTCATTCTTCCCATTTCCCTCGCCGCCGCGCTGGCGGTGTCGGCGCTCGCGCAGCAGGCGGAACTAGCGCCGAAGATGAAGGCCCGTGATAAAAACGGCGACGGCAAGCTGAGCGCCGACGAGTTCTGGAGCGCGGAACTTTTCCCGAAAATCGACACCGACAAGGACGGCTTCGCGACCGGGCAGGAGATCCGGGATTATTACGTGAAAAATCCGGCCCCACCGCCAGCCGCGTCCGGGCTGCCGGCCAGTGTCGAGAAACGCGCGGTGACGATCTGGAGCGACGGGACGAAGATGGCCGGCGACCTGTATCTGCCCAGGGACCGCAAGCCCGACACGAAGCTGCCGGCGGTTGTTTTTTGCTCCGGCACGGGAGGAACGAAGAAAGGTTCACCGCGCCAGCTAGGCCCGATTTTCGCGCAGGCGGGTTATGCGTTCTTCGCCTTTGATTATCGCGGCTGGGGTGAGAGCGAGTCGCAGATTTTCGTCACCGGTCCGGCGTCGCAGCCGGATGAAAAAGGCGAGATCACGGTCAAGGGCAAGCCGGTCCGATGGCAGATGAATCTCGCGGATCAGACGTTCGACATTCGCTGCGCGATCGCCTTCCTCGCGGGCGAGCAAGGTGTGGATCCGGAGCGCATCGGCGTCATGGGCAGCAGCTACGGCGGCGGCCTCGCGACGTGGATCGCGGCGAATGAGCCGCGGGTGAAATGCGCTGCCGCGCAAGTGCCCGGCATGGGCGGGATGCGCAGCGATGCGGCGCGGAAGAGCGCGTTCGAGTTGCAGACGAAACAGGCGCGCGGCGAGACGGAACCGATCCCATTCGAGACCGGCAAGCTCGGCGGAAAAATGGCGGCCTACGCAAACATGCGGGTGAATCCGGCGAAGAACATCGGCTTCAACGTCATCGAGGCGGCGGAGAAGATCCGCGTGCCGATGATCATCATCGACGCGGAAAAGGAGGAGCTGATGGACATCCGCGAAAACGGCCAGAAGGTCGCGGATGTCCTCAAGGCGAAGGGCGTGCCCGTGGAGTATCACGTCATCCCAGGGATCTCGCACTACGGCGTCTATCGAGAGGCTTTCGACCAGGTGACGAAGCTGGAGATCGCGTGGTTCGACAAGCACCTGAAAGGCGCGGCCCCGGCGAAGGTCGCGAGCGCCGAGCCCGCGAAATCCGCGGCGGAGAAGACGGTCCCCGCCGCAGCGCCGGAGGCGGCGCGTCCGGCGCGTCCTCCGGAGGAGGTATTCGCCTATCTCGACTCGGATGTGGATGGGAAACTGAGCGTCGCCGAGTTTGAAGCATTGTCGCAGGCGGTGCCCTATTTTCGCGAGCATCCCGAAGCAGTGCCGGCGATTTTCAAGCGGCTCGACGCGGACAATGACGGCGGATTGTCGCTCGACGAATACCGGAAGTTTGGGAAGCAGCAAACCAGCACTCCCAAGCCCGAGGCAAAGCCGGAGCCAGCCAAGCCGTCCGCCGTCATCAACACGCCGCCGAAGCCCGAGGAGATCGCGTTTTTTGAAAAGAACATCCGGCCGGTGCTCGTGGACAAGTGCTACAACTGCCACTCTGCCGACGCCGAGAAAATCAAGGGCGGGCTGGTGCTCGACACGCGCGACGGCACTCGCACCGGCGGCGACACCGGGCCGGCGGTGGTGCCGGGCGACCTCACGAAGAGCCTGATGATCGAGGCGATCCGCTACACGAACAAGGACACGCAGATGCCGCCGGAGAAGAAGGGCGGGAAGCTGCCGGACACGGTGATCGCGAACTTCGAGAAGTGGGTGAAAATGGGCGCGCCCGATCCGCGCGAAGGCGGGGCGAAGGTCGCGAAGTCGTCGATCAACATCGAGAAGGGGCGCGAGCACTGGGCGTTTCAGCCGGTGAAGAAAATCGCGCCTCCCGCGGTGAAGGATGCCGGCTGGCCGCGCTCGGATATCGACCGCTTTCTCCTCGCGGGAATGGAAGCAAAGGGCGTGAAGCCGGTGGCCGATGCGGACCCGCGCGCGCTCATCCGCCGCGTGACCTTCGACCTCACCGGGCTGCCACCGACGCCCCCAGAAGTGGAAGCGTTCGTGTCCGATTCAATTCGCAATCCGCAATCCGCAATCCGCAATCTCACCGATCGTCTGCTGGCTTCGCCGCAGTTCGGCGAGCGCTGGGGCCGGCACTGGCTCGATGTCGCGCGCTACGCCGACTCGACCGGGCGCGGTGCGAACATTCTCTACCCGCAAGCGTGGCGGTATCGCGACTACGTCATCGCGTCGTTCAATGCGGACAAGCCTTACGATCAATTCTTGCGCGAGCAGATCGCCGGCGATTTGCTGCCGGCGAAAGACGACGCACAGCGGACCGAGCGGATCGTGGCCACGGGCTTCCTCGCGCTCGGACCGAAGCAGCTCAACGAACGCGACCGGCTGCAATTCCAGCTCGATGTGGTGGACGAACAACTCGACACGCTCGGCCAGGCGATGCTCGGGCTCACGGTCGGTTGCGCGCGCTGCCACGATCATAAATTCGACCCGATCCCGCAGCGCGACTACTACGCGCTCGCCGGCATCTTCCGCAGCTCCGAGACATGCTACGGGACGGTGCCCGTCATCACGAACGCGCACCCCACCGCATTGATCGAGCTGCCCGCCGGAGCGCCGCGCGTCGAGCAGCCGGGCGCGACGCCGGAGCGTCTGCGCGAGGAGCAGGCGCGGCTCGAAAAGGAGCTGCGCGAGCTCACGGGCAGCGTCAGCCTCCGGCAGGACATTTTTCCCGACGACCCCGAGAAGTTGCGGAGAACGATCGCCGTTCGTTCGCGGCTGGTGATCGTGAATTCGCAGATCAAAAACCTGGGCGCCGACGGAAAACCCCGCCCGTTCGCGATGGGCGTGCGCGAAAAATCCAACCCGGCCGACATCCCGCTCTACCAGCGCGGTGAGCCGAGCAAGCCGGCTGATCCGGTGCCGCGCGGATTCCTCCAAGTCGTGTCGGCGAAAGGCGCGCCGATCAAGGCGGGCAGCGGTCGCCGAGAGCTGGCGGACTGGATCGTCTCGCCTGAAAATCCACTCACCGCACGCGTAATGGTGAACCGCATCTGGCACCACCTGTTCGGACGCGGCCTGGTGCCGAGCGTGGATAACTTTGGCACGATGGGCGAGCAGCCGGGCAATCCTGCGCTGCTCGATCACCTCGCCGCGCGCTTCGTCGAGCAAGGCTGGAGCGTGAAGAAGCTCATCCGCGAGATCGTGCTGACCCGCGCCTACCAGCTCGGCACGAACTACGAATCGTTCGACTACAACACCGACCCGGACAACGCGCTCGTCTGGCGCATGACCCCGCGCCGCCTCGATGCCGAGGCTGCGCGCGACGCGATGCTGGCGGTTTCCGGCAAGCTGGTGTTGCAGCCACCGCTCGGTTCCACGCCTGCGCGCATCGGCGACAGCTTCGTCGGCCTCGCTGCCGGCCGCGCACCGGCCGAGGCCGCCTCCGGCATGCGCTCCGTGTATCTGACGGTGATCCGCGATCAGCTCAACGACGCGCTCGGCCTTTTTGACTTTGCTGACCCGAATGCCGTCATCGGCAACCGCGACGAAACGACCACACCCGCGCAGTCGCTCTTTCTGATGAACAGCCCCGTGATGCAGTCGCTCGCGGAGACGTGGTCGAAGCGGCTGCTCGCCGAGTCGAGCGACGGGCCGGCTCGCGTGCGGACCGCGTATTTGCAGGCCTTCGGCCGCGCGCCCACGGAATCTGAATCGCGGGCGACGAAGGAGTTCTTCGAACGATTCCTCGCCGACGCGGGCGGTGACGACGCGAAACGCAGGCAGCTTTCGATGACTGCCCTGAACGCCTTTTGCCAGGCGCTCTTCGCGAGCGCCGAATTCCGCACCCTGAATTGAGCAATGAACCGTGCGCCGAAATGCTCGAGCTTGATTCTGCCCGCATCGCCGTCGGCTGATCTTGCTCAGCCGCGGACGGTCAACGTAGTGCGATCCAATTCAATGAAGGCATTTGCCACGAGTTCGGTGAGAATGGCTGATTCGTTCCGCGCGATGAGCGCTTCCAACTGCGGATTGCTGATATTGCCCGTTGAGATGAGTAGCAGTTTCGCAGGCACTCCACGCACGAGAAACGACTCGACGAAATCTGCGTCTTTCGTGATCACCACGCGCGACTCGCGGTCGGCAAGTTCGGCAATGGCCGAATCCGCAGTCCGATTGCCGTGCGGCAGTTCTTTGGTGTGGATCGCATCATGGCCGAGGGCCCGGAGCCATTGTGCGAGCCGGACCGGCAATTGCGCATCCACCACGAACCTCATGCACTTAGCGGCAGAGTTCGTTTTGCGCGAATGGAGCGGGCACCAAAGGCGGCTGCGGCCTGAAAGTCTTCCGGTTCAAGGTCGTCGTAATCAGCGAGGATTTCCGCGTTCGTCATTCCGCTGCTCATCAGCTCCAACAGGAACTCCACCGGATACCGCAAGCCACGGATGCACGGCTTACCGTGGCAAATCCCGGGATCGACGGTGATGCGTGAAAGCAACTGCTCTTCTGACATGCATCCATCATTCCTCAAGGCCTCCTGAACCGCAACGCAACTCATCCATACCATGTGCCCAAATTGCCTCTCCGCTCCGCTCTCCCGGCGTTCGCTGCTGCGCTCGCTCGCGAGCGGCTTCGGCTACCTGGCCTTCGCCGACCTCGCCCAGCGCGCCGCACTCGCGGCCGATCCGCAATCCGCAATCCGCAATCCGCAATCGAACAGCCCGCTCGCGCCGAAAGCGCCGCATTTTGCCGCGAAGGCGAAGCGCGTGATTTTCCTCTGCATGAACGGCGCGCCGTCGCACATCGATCTGCTCGACCCGAAGCCGAAGCTCACCATCGATAACGGCAAGCCGAGCCCCCGCGCCCCCGGCGGCTTCACGAAGCTGATGGGTTCGCCGTGGAAGTTCGCGCAGCACGGACAGGCCGGGACGGCGTTCAGCGAGCTGCTGCCCGAGATGGCGAAGCACGCGGATGAAATGGCCGTCATCCGCTCGATGCAAACGGACGTGCCCGCGCACGGGCCTGCGAGCATCCAGATGCACACGGGCAGCGCGCAGTTTGTGCGGCCGTCGCTCGGCGCGTGGACGCTCTACGGCCTCGGGACGGAGAGTGAGAATCTGCCCGGCTTCATCAATCTCAGCGCGCCGAACACCAACGGCGGCGCGCAAAAGTATGGGAGCGCGTTTCTTCCCGCGATGTATCAGGGCACACCCATCGGCACGCTCGGGCCGTTCGGGCGCGTCGTCGGCGAGTTGAAAGTGAACAACGTCGCAAACGCGAAGCTCTCGCGAGACCAGCAGCGCGCGCAGCTCGATCTCGTGCAGGCGCTCAATCGTGAGCGTCTCGCGCGGGATGTGGTGAATCCACAGGTCGAGGGGCTGATCGAATCGTTCGAGCTCGGCTTCCGCATGCAGAGCGAAGTGCCGACACTGCTCGATCTCGCGGGCGAGAGTGACGCGACGAAAAAGCTCTACGGCATCGGCGAGACGGAGACCGACTTCATGGGCCGGCAGTGCCTGCTCGCGCGACGCTTCGCCGAGGCGGGCGTGCGTTTCATCGAGGTAAATCACGGCGACTGGGACGACCATCGCGGCATCACCGAGGAACTGCCGAAGCACTGCCGCGAAGTGGACAAGCCCGTCGCCGCGCTCCTCACCGATCTGCGCCAGCGCGACATGTTGAAAGACACGCTGGTCATCTGGGGCGGCGAATTTGGCCGCACTCCGCACGCGCAAGGCAACGGCCGCGACCACAACGCGAAAGGCTTCTCGCTGTGGATGGCCGGCGGTGGCATCCGCGGCGGCATGTCGTTTGGAGCGACCGACGACTACGGCTACGAAGCCGTCGAGAACCCCGTCCACATTCACGACTGGCACGCCACCATCCTGCACCTGCTCGGCCTGGACCACGAAAGGCTCACCTACCGCCACGCCGGCCGCGACTTCCGCCTCACCGATGTGAAGGGGCATGTCGTGAAAGACATCCTCGCCTGATCCCGAAACTCTGCCGGGTTCGCGCGGTTCCATCGCCCATCGAACTCCGCAACGCATCCGCCTCCCGACTCGTCCGCACGTTTTACCGAACCTCGCCATGAACTCCGACCATTCCTGCCACGCGATCACGCCGCTCTTTACCCGGCGCGACATCCTCAAGAATTTTTCGTGCGGCTTCGGATGGATGGCCTTCGCCGGCCTCGCGGGCCGCGCCGGGGCGATCGCGCCGGCGCCGGTCGCGAGCGGGCCGCTGGCGCCGAAGCCGACGCATTTTCCGGCGCGGGCGAAGCGCGTGATCTTCCTCACGATGCGCGGCGGGCCGTCGCACGTGGATACCTTCGACTACAAGCCGCAACTCACGGCGGACAACGACAAGCCCGGCAAGCGCCCGGGCACGAAGCTGCTCGGATCGAAGTGGAAGTTTTCGCAGTCGGGGAAAAGCGGGATGTGGATCTCGGAGCTGTTCCCGAACGTGGCGAAACACGCCGACGAGTTGTGCCTCGTGCGCTCGATGCAAACCGACCTGCCGGCGCACCCGCAGGCATTCCTGAAACTTCACACGGGCAACTCGCAGTTCGTCCGGCCGTCGCTCGGCGCGTGGACGCTCTACGGGCTCGGGAGCTTGAACGAGAACCTGCCCGGCTTCGTGACGCTCTCGCCGCCGTCGGGATTTGGCGGGGCGCAAAATTATGGCAGCGCATTTCTTCCCGCGATCTACCAGGCCACGCGCATCGGCTCGGAAGGGCGGCCGCTCGCCGGCTCCCAGATTCGCAATATCGAAACGAAACTCAGCCCGTACGCCCAGCGCACCGAGCTCGATCTGATCCAGGCGCTCAACCGCGAAAAGCTCGCGCGCGACCGGGTGAATCCCGAGGTGGAAGGCGTGATCGAGAGCTATGAACTCGCATTCAAAATGCAGAGCCAGATGCCGCAGGTGATGGACATCTCGAAGGAATCCGAGGCGACGAAGAAGCTCTATGGCATCGGAGAGTCCAGCGGTCGCGGCGGATTCGGCGGTGGTGGTGGCCCGTTTGGGGGAGGCGCCGATGACTTCGGCCACAAGTGCCTGCTCGCCCGGCGCTGCATCGAGGCGGGCGTGCGCTTCGTAGAAGTCTCGCACGGCAACTGGGACCAGCATTTCAATCTCGGCACGGCGCTCGCGGCCAACTGCAAGGCGGTCGATCAGCCGATCGCGGGGCTCCTCACCGATTTGCGCCAGCGCGGGCTATTGAAAGACACGCTCGTCGTGTGGGCGGGTGAGTTTGGCCGCACGCCGCATGCGCAGGGCGGCGACGGACGCGATCATAACAACAAGGCGTTTACAATCTGGATGGCCGGCGGCGGGGTGAAGGGCGGCCTGAGCTATGGCCTGACGGACGAGTACGGCTACGAAGCCGTGGAGAACAAAGTGCAAATCCACGATCTGCACGCTACGATGCTCGCTCTAATGGGCCTCGATCATGAGAAGCTGACCTATCGCTACGCGGGCCGCGATTTCCGACTCACCGACATCGCGGGGAATGTGGTGAAGGAGATCATGGCGTAGGCGGCGTCCCTTCCTGCAACTGTCGTCGGCAAGCTTGCGCGGACGGATCCCGGGAGGGCGTATAAAAATTCCAAATAGGCACCCTGTTCATTCTCTTTGTCATGCTCTTGCTCTTGCTCGCGTGAAGCTGGGAGGAGCAGGAGCAGGAGCAAGACAAAGAGTAAGACTGCCCGATTCCGACTTTGATGACACCCTCTAAAACACAAACGGCACGCCGAGCTTTTTGAACTCCGCCTTTTGTTCCGCGAGCCACTTGTCGCCGAGCTGGTCGAAGCCGCCCGACGCGCGAAATTCCGCGAGGAACCCGTTCACTTTCGCACGCAAGGCGTCGCTGCCTTTGCGCAGGCCAATGGCCCACTGCTCTTCCTGGAAGGGAGTGAGCACGGCGCGGGTGGCGGCGGGGTTTTTGCGCCAGTTTTCGAGCGCGGTCATCTGGTCGATGAGGAAGGCATCGGACTTTCCCTGCGTGACTTCGAGGATGCAGGCGGCGGGTTTGTCGAAGACGAGGACTCGGGCGGCCTTGATCTTCTGGCCGGCGAAGACGTGCGCGGTAGTGCCCTTGACCACGGCGAGCGCGCGGCTGGCGCGGTCGGCGTCGGCGATGGATTGGATGTCGCTCTTTGCGGCCACGAGCAGACAGAGGCCGGTCTTGAGGTAAGGCTCGGAAAAGTCGATGGACTGCGCGCGCTCGGCGGTGGCGGTCATCGAGGAAATAATCAGGTCGATCTTCCCCGTCTTGAGCGCGGGGATGAGGCCGGCGAAGGGCAGATTTTGGATCTCAATCGGCTGGCCGAGCTTTTCGCCGAGTGCCCTGGCGAGGTCCACGCTCACGCCGGCGGGCGTGCCTTTCGGGTCGCGCATTTCAAAGGGCGGATAGGCGAGTTCCATCCCGACCACGAGTTTCGGGCTCGCGCCTTCCGCGAGCGCCGCGCACAGGAGGAAGGCGCAGGTCAAAATGGATTTCATGCGCGGAAATGTAGCGTCGCCTGTCGCGGCCGCGAGCGCGCAGATGCACGGGACCGCGACGGGGCCGGGACGCGAATCCGTCATATCCCGCGATCCCGATGAGGACTACATTTGCGCCGCGTCTTCATTTCCGATGAATGAAACCCGCGCCCTCCAGTCTCAACCCTCGCATCCCGAATTTTCCATGAAACTCAAATCCCTGCTCCTCCTCGCGCTCGCCGCCATCCTCACCTTCGCCGCGCCGCGACCCGCTCGGGCGCTCGAGGTTTCGTTCGATTTCTTTTTCGACGCACTTTCGCCCCACGGTGAATGGATCGAGGTGGACGACTACGGGTACTGCTGGCGACCGAGCGGGGTCGATGAAGAGTGGGCGCCTTACTCGGATGGCTACTGGACTTACACGGATGCAGGCTGGACGTGGGTGAGCTACGAGGAATTCGGCGGTATCGTTTACCACTACGGCCGTTGGATGAGACTGGAGGACGAGGGCTGGTGCTGGGTCCCGGATTACGAGTGGGGCCCCGCATGGGTCTCGTGGCGGAAGAGCGACGACTATGTGGGCTGGGCGCCGCTGCCTGCCGAGGCGCGCTGGCAGCGGGAGCGCGGCATCAGTGTGTGGGCCGATACGAGCTACGACATCGCGCCGACGAACTACAGCTTCTGCCGCTTCCACGACTTCGGCGCGCCGGTGCTCCGGCCAGTGATCATCCGGCGGAGCGAGAATCTCGTGATCATCCATAACACGGTGAACATCACCAACATCACCTACAACAGGGACGCGGGTTACATCTTCAACGGAGGTCTCGATTACGGGTACGTGAATCGTTTCTCCCGCCGGCAGGTCCCCGCGCTAAAGCTGGTGCGCAACAACAACATCACCGTGGTGAACAACCACATCGTGAACAACAACGTGCGTGTAACGAACTTCAACTCCGTGCAGCAGGGCAATCAACTCACGGTCATCGCCCCCACGGTGGTGAGGCCGCAGCCGGCGCAGGTCGCGGCGCTGCTTCAGCCGAAGGTGACGAAAAAGTTCGACAAGCAAAAGGTGACGAAAGGCTGGGGCAGCGTGCCGGCCGACCAGCGCGCCGCGATCCGGGCGAAATTCCAGCAGGAAGCGGCCGGGAAGACGCCGGAAACCGCGCCCGCGATACCGGTGAAAACGGCGGACCTGAAAGTGGTGCCGATCAAGGCAGACCCGAAGGCGAAGATGCCGCTGACCAACCGGAAAGTTCCCATCGCGCTGCCGACTCCGGGGAAAGACGGAGAGAAGAAAGCGCCGGAGGCGGTCACCGGGACCCCGACTGGCACGCCACCGGCGGTCGTGACGATGCCGGCCACTCCGATCGATGCCGCGAAAACCGCTCGTGAAAAGGCTTCCGGCCGCAAGCCCGGCAAGCTCGCGCCCCCGATTCCGGGAGTGACGCAGCAGACGACGGAGGTCCCGCCGGTGGGGAAGGGAATCGCCACACCGCCGCCCGTAGCGAAGGAGCGTGGAAAACCGGTGAAGCCGGGGATCGTAAAGCCGTTCAACTCACCCGTGGACGAGAACCAACCCGCTGGGAATGTCCGCATGGCCACCACCCCGCCGCCCGCGGAGAAAGTGATCGCCGCCACGCCTCCCCCGGTCCTAAAGCAGCGCGTGGCGCCGGTGCGGCCCGGGATCGTCAAGCCATTCAACCCGCCCGGGGACGATAGCCAGCCGGCTGGAACTGTCCGCATGGCCGCTACCCCACCGCCGGTGAACAAGGCGATCGAGAAGAACAACGCCGCCGCGGAAGCCGCGAAGAAACAGGCCGCCGTGAAGGAAGCCGCGCGCCAGCGCGTGATGGAGCAAAATGGCCAGCAGCAGCAGGAAATCGCCCGTCGCAAAAACAACGACGCCCAGGAAGCCGCCGTGGCCCGCCAGCGCATGCTCCAGCAGCAACAAGTGGAACAGAAACAGCAGGTGGAAGCCGCGACCCGCAAGCGCGCCGTCGATGCCTCGCAGATGCAGCAACAGCAGCAACAGCAACTCGTCCGCGAGCGGGCGGCGCAGGCGGCGGAAACCAAACAGCGCGCACTCCAGACGCAGCAATCGCAGGCGGCCGCAATCCGCCAGCAGGCAGCGGAGAATGCCCAGGCACAAGCCGCGGCCCGGAGGAAGGCGCCCGCGATGCAGGTGCAACCGCCGCGGAATGTGCCGCCTCCAGTGCAGCAGCGAAATCTGCCGCCTGCCATCCAGCAGCAGAAAGTCCCAGTGAAACCGGGCAAAAAGCCCCTCACCCCCGAGGAAGCCGCTGCGCAGCAGCAGCTACTCAGGTAAACCTCGCGCTCTTCGCGGCTTTGCGCTTCATCTCCGCCCACGTCGAGTGAGAGGGTGTACCGGAAAAGTCGGCGAGGAGTGCGGGACCAACGCCCATCGAAAAAACCGTCTTCCTGAGCTTGCGAAGGATCACTGACTTCCGTGGGCAGCGGCTGGGCGGAGCCGCCGGACATGGGGGAGTCGCTCCGCACCGCCTCCGCCCACAGAGATCAGTGGTTCTTCGTGCCTCAGAATGACGGGGTTTTGGTTTGCGCTGCGCGCGGACAGACTTCCGGTACACCTTCTCGGAGGATGTGCCGAAAGACAGAAAAACGAGCCGCAGATGAACGCAGATGAACGCGGATGAAACGCAGATTCAGAGAAATGTGAATCCCTTCATCTGCGGAAATCCGCGTCCATCTGTGGCTAGATCGAATTCCGGTCCACCCCTCTCAGAGAAAGCGGATCACGAAAGGCGCGCCGAAAAATTGCCACTAGCCGGAGTTGCACTGCCGTGTAACTGTCCCCGCTCTTTTATGAAAAACATCCGCCCCCTCATCGGCGCCCTTTCGGTGTCGCTCCTCGCCACTCTGCCACTCGACGCAGCCGAGAAGGCCAAGTCCAAAGCCCCCGTGGCTCCCGCGCCAACCGCACCAGCCGAACCCGCGGCGGAGAAAGCCCCGAGCCTGCCCGCCGTGGTCGCAGTGGTGGAAGGCGCCGAGATCAAGGGCGCGGATCTGGAAAAGAATTTCAACGGCTTCCTTACCTCCCGGCAAATTCCCGCGGACGCGCTGCCCGCTGCGGAGCGGGCACGTGGCTACGCGATGATCCTCGAGGAGATGATCAAGGAGAAGCTGATCGAGAAACGCGCCGCCGCAGTGAAAGTGACGGACGAGGAGGTCACGGAAACCTTCAAGAAATTCACCGCGAACCTCGGTTCGGAAGAGGAGGTCAAAAAACAGATCGCGGCCAGCGGGCAGACCCTGGAAGCGATTCGGGAAAACATTCGCACCTCGCTCCGGCAGGATCACTGGCTGGATGCCGAGGTCGTGAAAGCCGGCGGCGTCAGCGACAAGGACGCGGAGACTTTCTACAAGGAAAACACCGATAAATTTCAAAAGCCGCCGGAAGTGCGCGCCAGCCACATCCTCGTGCGCATCCCTCCGGAGTCGAAGCCGGAGGTCGTCGTCGAGAAGCAGAAAGCCGCGCAGGCGATCGCCGACCGCGTGAAGAAGGGCGAGGACTTCGCCAAGCTCGCGAAGGAACTCTCGGAGGATCCGAGCGCGAAGGAGAACAGCGGCGATCTCAATTTTTTCGCCAAGGAGCAAATGGTGCCGGAGTTTTCGGAGGCCGCGTTCAAGATGAAGAAGGACGAGATCAGCGAGCCCGTGCGCAGCCAGTTCGGCTACCATGTGATCAAGGTCACCGACCGCCATGACGCCGAGACCGTCGCCCTCGAGACGGTGAAGCCAAAGCTGCTCGCCTTCCTCAAGGGGCAGAAGGTGGAAACGCTCAAGAAGGAAATCCGCGACAAGGCGGAAGTGAAGATCAACCTGCCCGCGCCGCCGCCGGAGCCCGCGCCGGCCGTCTCGGCCCCGGTGCCCGCACCGGCGAAGTAACGGCTCGTTCGTAGTCGTAATCCTAATCTCTGCCGCCCGCCGCAGCGCGCTCTGCTTGCCGATTACGATCAAGATTAAGAGTGGGAAATGGGGGTTGAGCCACGTCCCCGCATCAGGCACACTCCCGCACTGAAGTCGCACCCGCTGGCGCGACACCGCTCCTCTCCATGCCTCGCAAATCCCGGAAAAACGTCGGACTGATCGGCCTCGGCATCATCGGCACTCGTGTCGCAGCCGGGCTGCGTGCGGCGGGATTCCAGGTCTTCGTTTGGAACCGTTCGGCCAAACCTGCGCCGAACTTCGTGGGTTCTCCCGCGGAAGTCGCCGAACTCTGTGAGATCATCCAGATCTTCGTCGCCGATGCGCAGGCGCTATTCGATGTCATCGAGCAAATGCGGGAATCGCTCACGCCGCAACACGTCGTGGTCTGCAACTCCACCGTGGGACCGGAAGCGACCATGGAAGCCGCCCGCGTGGTGGAGGAAATGGGCGCGCATTTTCTCGACGCACCCTTCACCGGGAGCAAAGGAGCCGCCGAAAAGCGCTCGCTCGTTTATTACATCGGCGGCGACGAGGCGACCTTCCTGCGAGCCCGCCCGGTCCTCGAGGCGACGAGCAAGGCGATCGTCCGCATCGGCGGGATCGGTCACGCCGCGACGCTGAAGGTGGTGACCAACATGATCGCCGCCGTGAGCATCCAGACGCTCGGTGAAGCGCTCGCCATTGTGCAAAAAGCCGGCCTCGATCCCGAGGTCCTCGCCGCCGCGCTGGAACAGAACGCCTGCCGCTCGGCGACCATGGATCTCAAGCTTCCGAAAATGATCGCGGGCGATTACGACGCGCACTTTTCGCTCAAGCACATGTTCAAGGACGTGCAGCTCGGCATCCACATCGCCAACGCGCTCGATATCGAGATTCCCGCCACCACGGTGACGGCGGGGGTGATGTACGGCGCGCTCAATCAAGGCTGGGGCGACCTCGACTACGCGGCGCTCTACAAAATTTACGAACCGCAGGTGGCGGGTGGCGCGACCTCGGCGGAATTGCAGTCGGGCTACGCGCAGATCGAGGATCTCGATTTGAAGGAAGCGCATTACCGGGAAACCACCGTGCCCGCGCCGGCGAGGCCATCGACGGAGGCCCCCGAGAAGGAGCACGTGGCACCTGCGCACGCCGCGAGCAAGTCCGTGGAAGTGCCGCCAGCAGCCGGGCTGGAGCCGCCCGCGCCTGCCTTGGCCACGATGCCGGAGATGATTCTCCTCGCGCCTCTCGACGCCTCTGGACCGTCCGCCGATGCGATCATTCTTGGCCGCGCTGAAGTACCGCAGGAGCCGCCGAAAGAACCGTTGACCATCGAGAAAAACGCGCCAGCCGAGCCGGTCATCGCGGAGGCGAAAATGGAGACTTCCGGGGAATCCGCGGAGAGCTCCGGGAAGGTCGTCGAGTTTCCACCGCCGCGGGAAGCGCAGCCCCCGACCGTCGCACCTGCGGAGGCGATCGCACCGCATGGCGCGGAAGTCACCAATGGAAGTTTCGAAGCCGGAATGAAGCCGTTCAATTTCGTGAAACGCTGGTTCGTCTCGCGCAGCGGCGGATGAGCGTCTGCGAGCGATGAGCGAGGCCGCGGCGCAGTATCGTCAGTTCCGGGAGCGCGGCGGAGTGGTTGATCTGTCGGACCGCCTCAAGCTGCGCCTGACGGGCGCCGATCGTGTCCGGTTTCTCAATGGGCAGATGACCGCCAATGTGACCCGGCTGACCGCGGGCCACGCCCTGCCCGCCTGCGTGACCACGGCGAAGGGAAAACTCTCCGCCGAGGCGATGCTGCATGCGACGGGCGAGGCGCTTTTTCTCGACGCCGAGGCCAGCGTGCGCGAGACGCTCGCGCCCCGGCTCGAACGCTACATCATCGCCGACGATGTCACGCTCGAGGACGTGAGCGATGAGTTTCACCTCATCCACCTCCTCGGCGCGGTGGCCCCCGCGGCCGACCTCACGGACGCGGCGGTCTGCGTCGATCGCGCGCGCCGCTTCGGACACGACGGCTGGGATCTCCTGCTCCGCCCCGAGGCTTTCGCAAAAGTCTGGCCCGCGCTGACCGCCAGTGTCGTCGCCCTCGATCCCGAACTTCAGGAGACCATCCGCATCGAAGCCGGGGTGCCGCGCTGGGGCTTCGAGCTCACCGAAAACACACTCCCGCCCGAGGCCGGACTCGATCGCACGCACATCGACTACCACAAAGGCTGCTACATCGGGCAGGAAGTCATTTCCCGCCTCAAAAGCGTGGGCCACGTGAACCGCGAACTCATCGGATTCGTCAGCCGCACCGGGCCGCTCGTCCCGGGCTCGCGGCTCTTCGCGCCCGGCGACGAGGAGCATCCGATCGGGACGCTGACCAGTGCCGCGTTCAGTTTTGCCTTGGAAAAACCGATCGCCCTCGGCTACCACAAGCGCGGCGCGGGCTTCCCCGAACTGATCGCCCGCTCCGCGGACCCGACCGGCCCTGAGACGATCGTCGCCACGCACGCACTTCCCATTGTTTCATGAAAAAACTGCTGCTCTTCTCCGCCCTGTCCTGTGTCGCCGTGCTCACCGGAGCGCGTGCCGACGACGTGGCGCTGCTCACCATCGAGATCGGCAAGGACCCGACGCCGCGCCTCGTCGCGCTCGAGTTTTACGAGGGCGACGCGCCCCGCGCCGTCGAGAACTTCAAGAAGCTGGCGAAGAAGGGATTTTACAAGGGCGTCGCATTTCACCGCGCCTTTCCCCACATCCTCGTGCAGACGGGCGACCCGCTGAGCAAGGGGAAGGACCGCTCCAAAGTGGGCACCGCAGGGCCGGGCTACACCCTCCTGCCGGAGATCCGGCGCAAGCACGTCAAGGGAGCCGTCGTCGCCGCGCGCCTGCCGGATAAAATCAACCCCTCCCGCGTCTCGAACGGCAGCCAGTTTTTCATCTGTCTGGAACCCGCGCCGCATTACGACGGGCAATACACCGTCTTCGGCCACGTCCTCTACGGCTACGACACCCTCGACGCCATCTCGACGGCACCCGTGGATAGCAACGACTACCCTCTCGAACGCTCCGTGATTCGCTCGGTCAAGATCGTCCCACGCGAACAACTTCCGCCCGAGCCGGCGCCTCCGGTGCCCGGAAAAAAGCCGGCGAAACGCTGGTGGCAGATCTTCGGATAAACCGCTTGCGGCACCTCGGGAGCGCACGTATAAAGCGCTCCCTTTCTCAGGAACGGGTAGATACCGAAGTGGCCAAACGGGGCGGACTGTAAATCCGCTGGCTTACGCCTTCGCTGGTTCGAATCCAGCTCTGCCCACTCCCTCTGAATCCCCCGGATCAACCCAGCCGCGCTTCGACGATCCGGGTGAGCGCACGCAGGCTCAGTTCGCTCAGATTGTAAGGCTTGGCGACGAATTCTGTGTGGTCGTCGGCGAGGGCCGCAAGCCGCTCGATGGTGCTGAGGTGGCCGCTCAGGAAAATGATCGGCGTCCGATCGCGCCCGGGCATCTTGCGAATGCGGGCGTGAACTTCGAATCCGTCCATTCCGGGCAGGTCCACGTCGAGCACGATGAGCTCGCATGCGCTCGCGGCGATCTGCTCCAGGGCGATTTCGGGTCGGACGGAGTACTTCGTTTGCAGTGCGACCTTTTCGAAAGCCGTGGCGATGCATTCGCAATTGTCCACGTCATCATCGACCGCGTAAACGAGCGCCCCCCTGGCATCGATCATTTCCGCCCGACCCCGGAGGCCCAGCCAGCCGAGCATCTCGACGGTATTCTCCAGCGCGGGCAGCGCGGCACCCAGCCGGGCCGGTGTCGTGCGGAGCCGGTTGGTGAGTTCGCTGGCGACGGCGCTGAGGTGATGAATCAAATCGAGACCGCCCGATTGCGAGAGGTCTGCGAGGTGGCGCAGGTGGGAGTCAAACTTTGCAAACGGTTCCGGCATTTCCGGGGCGGACTTGACTGCCATCAAGAAATGATGGAGGCCCTCGATCACACTCCGGAGGTCCTTGTCGGACAGCGGTTCCTTGGCCGCCGCCGGTGGCGTCGGTTTCGAAGGTGCAACTGCGGACGGCGGACCGGGAACGATCGGTGGAGGTGGGCCCGAAAGTGGGCGAACCGGATTTTTCCCCGCAATGTCGGCTGCTTTCCTGCTCGGAGCGGGCCGCGGTGAAGAGCTCGCTGCCGTTGTGGCTGGGACCGCGGCGAGGCGCGCCTCGAGCGCGGCTTTCTCTTCGGCGGCCTGCTCCTTCACCGCATCGCATTCCGCCACGAGCCGCTTTACCTCCCGATCGCCGTCTTCGCGTGCCCGCTCGGCTGCCGCCACCTGCCCGGTGAGAAGAGCGACCGTCTCTTCGTGGCGGGCGATGATTTGGACTTGGGCTTCCCTCGTTTCGGCGAGTTCGCGGATGGTGTCTTCGAGTTGAAGGGTGATCTGGCCGAGTGCTCCGTCGCCAGCCAGCGCCGCTTCGAGTTCCCCGCGCAGTTGGCCGATCTCGACTTCATTCGCGCGGATCGTTTCCAGCGCGGACATGAGGTCGGCTTCGATTTCGGTGCGTGCGAGGACGTAAACCTGTTCCGCCTCGGACAACGCGGACCTTTCCTGGCGGAGACGCAACAATTGGGCGCGCAACTGGGCGACTTCCTCCGCATGGCCGGAATCGTTTTTTTCAGCGGCATTGCGGGCATTTGAGAGATCGTCGCGTTCGTAGGTCAGTTCTGCGATCTGATCCTCGGCTTGGGCGAGCTTATCGATGAGCTCCCGATTCTTGGCCAGGACGAGATCGCGGGCCTGGCGGATGCCGAGCAAGGTCCGTTCTTCCTCCGTCCCGGCACTGGGTGCGGCCGCTGCCGGAGGAGGCGGTTCGATATCGGCGCACGTGCCTTCATCGGTGATCTCGAGCGCAACATTCATGGGCAAGGGTGAGAAAGCACGCCGTATGCCGGTCGCACCAGTTCCTGACCCGGATAAGCTGCCGCCTACGCGAGGCCCTTGATCGGCTCGGCTTGGAAGACGGAATGCGGCCGCTCCAGCGGATCGCGCCACTCGACGGTACGCGGCAGGCCGAGCGCTTCGTAGATGGTCGCGGCGAGGTTTTCCGGCCGCTGCGGGGACTCGGCGGGATAGGCGCCGAGGCGATCGGTGGCGCCGATGACCGTGCCGCCGCGCACGCCGCCACCGGCGAGGAAAATGGTCTGGCTGCCGCCCCAGTGGTCGCGCCCGGGCAGGGCCGCGCCGGCGATCGTGGAGATCTTCGGGGTGCGGCCAAATTCGCTGCCCATGACGACGAGCGTCTCACTGAGCAGGCCGCGCGCGTCGAGGTCGTCGAGCAGGGCGCTCACTGCGCGATCCATCGGCGGCAGGAGGAAATTTTTCAGATTCGGAAAGGCCGCCTGGTGGGTATCCCACGTCTCGTTGTTGCCAAGATTCACCTGCACGAGGCGCACCCCGGATTCCACGAGCTGACGAGCCATGAGCAGCGACCAGCCGAAGCTGTTGCGGCCATACCGATCGAGGGATTTGGGATCGGCCCGTTTAAGATCGAAGGCGTCGCGCACCTTGCTATCGGTGATCAGCGAGATGGCGGCCTGGCGGTAGCGGTCGAAGGCGACGTCTCCCGCGATCGCGTCGTAGATGCGCGATTGCTGCTCCAGCCCGTCGCGCAGCGCCACGCGGTTGAGGACGCGCTCTTCATTCAGCCCCGCGGGGAGGGAAAGGTGCGGCGCCTGGAAGATCAGGTCGCGCTCGGTCATCGCGCCTTTCTCATGATGAAAAAGGTACTCGGGATACGCGCCGTAATGCAGCGGATGGCGCGGCGACATTTCCAAAAACCACGGATCGCGCGGCCGGCCCATCTGCCCGCCGAACTGCCCCGGCAGGGTCCGCCCGGTGCGGTGGATCAGCTTTTCCGGCAGGACGATCGCCGGGGGCAGATTGTTGCGCTCCGGGAGCACCGCGCCGGCGATCGCGGCGATGCTCGGCCAGTCGCTTTCCTTGGGCTGATTCGGATCGAAGCCGAGGGGCAGCTCGCTGCGCCCGGTGAGCATGATGTGGTGCGCGGCCGAGTGGTCGTTCGAGGGATGGGTGAAGGAACGCACGAGCGCAAACTTGTGGGCGCGTTTCGCCAGCTCGGGCAGGTGCTCGCAGATCTCGATCCCCGGCACGCTGGTCCGGATCGGCTTGAACTCGCCGCGCACCTCGAGCGGCGCGTCGGGCTTCAGGTCGAAGCTCTCATGCTGCGCGAGCCCGCCGGAGAGGAAGATGTAGATCACCGACTTCGCGCGGCCCGACGTGGGGCTGGTCCCGGCGAGCGCGCGCAAGCCGGTGAGGTGGTTCATCCCGAGCCCGAGCAAGCCGATCGCGCCCGCCTGAATGGCCGTGCGCCGCGAAACGCCCGTGGCATGTCGGCAGGAAGGCTGGGGGGCCGGGATCATACGAGGACAGACCGCGCTCGCACCGATTCTATTAGAGGCTGTACCGGAAGTCGGAAGTCGACCGCGTCATCCGTGTTCTCCGCGGTTATTACTTCGGCCATGTTTGAGTTCCGGTACGCCGTCTAAGTGACCGTCTAAAAAGTCGGTGCTCCAGTAATTTTAGTTCTTGTACTTTTTGGAGAGATAGGGTGGAAGGCTTGGGATGCTGACCAAAGAACCCTATCCCAGTGATCTCACCGATGCCGAATGGAAGCTCTTGGA
>JANOAZ010000067.1:0-44994 GCA_031411395.1 Chthoniobacteraceae bacterium | reverse complement strand
CTGCCCGCCGGTCAGCAACAGACCGTAACGCCAGACCATCCGCTTTTGCTCGGCCCAATAGGTGAAGGCGCCGGTCCAGACCATGTCGTTGCAGCGGTTCAGCACGTCCTAAAGCTTGTGCTTCTCGTCCGCAGGGGGTTGCATCTCGAAAGTGCAGATCAGCCGCAGGGATCTCTAACTATTTCCCCTGCCCGGCGCCCGATGACTGAAAAAGTTAGAGATCCTTCGACTGCGTTCCGCCCCCGCCTGCGCCCGCGCGGCTCTCGGCTCAGGAAGACCGCATTTGGTGGTGCTGCGCCCACAACGCTTGCTCCAGTGGCCTCAAGCGAGCACCGAGCGCACCGCTTCGTGGACCAGCGTCCAATCGACATCTTCCACCTGCCGCCATGCACCGACGCCGGTCGGCAGCACGAACACATTTTTCCCTTCGCGGAATTTCTTATCCATCTGCATCGCGCGGATGATGCGCTCGAAGAGCTCCGGTGACTGCGGAAAAAACGTCGGCAGCCCTGCACGCTCGATGAGGGGTTGCAGCTTTTCGAGAAAGGCGTGCTCGCAGACGCCGAGCCGCACAGCCAGCCGCGTGGCCGCGATCATCCCGATCGCGATCGCCTCGCCGTGGGTCAGCGCGTAGTCGGCGCTCAGTTCGATCGCATGGCCGATGGTGTGTCCGAAGTTGAGCACGTTGCGAATTCCCTTTTTGTCGAATTCATCCTGCTCGACGACGCGCGCCTTGAGCGTGACGCACTGGGCGACGATGTCGTTCACGACCACGGGTTCCCGCGCCAGCAGGCGTTCGAGGTCGCCGCGTTCGAGCTGCTCGAAAAGTGCCGCGCTGCACACCGCGCCATACTTGATCACTTCGCTCGCGCCGCTGCGGAGTTCGCGCGGGCTCAATGACTCCAGCAACGCGAGATCGGCCACCACGAGGCGGGGCTGATTGAAGATTCCCATGATGTTCTTCACGCCGCCGAAGTTCACCGCGACCTTGCCGCCCACGCTCGAATCCACCGCCGCGAGCAGCGTCGTCGGCATTTGCACAAAGGGCACTCCGCGGCGGAACACTCCCGCCGCAAAGCCGCCGAGGTCGCCGACCACGCCGCCGCCGAGCAGGATGACGAGCGGGACGGAGCCGGTATCCGGGAAGTTCTCGAGCAGCGCTGCGCAGGTCTTGGAAAGTTCCTCCCAGCTTTTGCCTTCCTCGGTGGATGGGATGTCGTGCCGCACCACCTTGCGAAAACCGGCGTGCTCGAGCGCGATCTTCGCCCGCTCGAAATACAACCCGCCCACCTCGCCATTGGTCAGGATGAATGCAGCCGTTTGCTTCAGGCCGTGCTCACGCAACGTGGCTCCGAGCGAATCGAGCAGCCCGCTGCCGATCAGGACTGGGTAACTGCGCGGGCCGAGATCGACATCGATGCGGGCAGGTGTGGACATGGGAGGGCGAATCTTTCGCCACCCCTGCCGCCGGACGCCAGCCCGAATCGAACCGTCCGTCAGCGCGCCCGCGTCGCCGCTTCGCCGAGCGCCTCGCCGAGCAACTCCGGCTGGCGTGGCGAGAAACCGTGGTTGGCCTTGAGATCCATCAGCGTCCAGCGGCGCAGGGAGAGCTTGAGCCGCCCGCGGAGACGCTCGTCGTAGTCCGTCGCCCACCACACCCCATTGCGTTGCGCCCATTTTCCGAAAGTCACATCCGCTTCCGTGCCGCCTCCCTTCTTCAGGCCCTCGAGCGTCAGAGATACCTGCCGCAGCCGTTGCGTCTCGCGATCGATCGACAGCACCACGCGGTCTTCCTCCGCATAGCCAAAACCCGGCCGGAGCACCGCCAGCACTTGATCGCACTCCGCGCCTTTCACCGTCGCGCTTCCGAGTTTCTCCAGGATCACGCCCGGCCGCTGAAAATAGAGCGGGCCGAGCAGGAACATCTTCCCCGCATCCGCCTCCAGCGCGGCTGCGCGAATGACCTGTTCGCGTGAATCCGCCTGGCCGTTGTACCACACCGTGATCCGGCCCGGTGCGCGCAGCACAAATTTTCGGCCACCCGGTCCCTTGTGGAGTTGCACGATCGTCCCGCCCACCAGATCGAGCGCCTCCTCGGACTCGCGGCGGTATCGCCGATCCGCCAACGCGGGCTGCATCCGCGCCCCGAGGCTGCTCCCCTTTCCAGCGTAACGCACATTCAGATCCCGGACGGTGGACCAGGACGAGGCGCCATGAGCGCGCTGCGACGCGGTCACCAGTGCGAGGGCTTCCGGATCCGAAGTGGTAAGGGTCGTGCGGGGAATCTCCGTCGAGGCGCATCCCGCGAAGGCCAGAGCGGCGATGATCGGGAGAGCGGCGCGTGGGACGCGTGCGGTCCAGAGCATCTTGTCACTTCGTTTTGCCGCAGAAAGACGGATGTCCATGCCAGAGTGTAGGAAAGGTCTCTTCTTTCAGCTTCTGTCCGCGGAACCAAGCCTGAAGTTCCAGCGTTTCCCCGCGGGTGGGGCTAAATACGAAAAGGCGCACGAGGATTCCCCCGTGCGCCTTTTCAAACGATCCAACCGGGCCGCCTAGTAGCGGTAGTGCGCGGGTTTGTAAGGTCCGTCCACCGGCACGTCGAGATAGGCGGCTTGCTTGGCCGTGAGCACGGTCAGCTTCACGCCGATTTTCGCGAGGTGGAGACGGGCAACTTCTTCGTCGAGCTTCTTGGGCAGGACATAGACAGCGGGCTTGTAGGTATCCTTGTTCCTCCAGAGGTCTAGCTGCGCGAGCGTCTGGTTGGAGAAGCTATTCGACATCACGAACGACGGATGGCCGGTGGCGCAGCCGAGGTTCACGAGACGGCCTTCGGCGAGGAGGAAGATTTCCTGACCTTCGGCAAAGGTGTACTTATCCACCTGGGGCTTGATGTTCGTCCGCTTGACGCCGGGATAGGTTACCAGCTTCTCCACCTGAATCTCGTTGTCGAAGTGGCCGATGTTACAAATGACCGCCTGATCCTTCATCTTGGTCATGTGCTCGATGGTGATGACATCGACGTTACCGGTGGTGGTGACATAGATATCGCCACGTCCGAGGGTATCTTCGATCGTGGTCACTTCATAACCTTCCATCGCGGCTTGCAACGCATTGATCGGATCGATCTCCGTAACGATGACGCGAGCGCCCTGCCCGCGGAGCGACTGCGCGCAGCCCTTGCCCACGTCGCCGTAACCGATCACCACGGCGACTTTTCCGGAGATCATGACATCGAGCGCGCGGTTGAGGCCATCGACGAGCGAGTGACGGCAGCCGTAGAGGTTGTCGAACTTCGACTTGGTCACCGAGTCGTTCACGTTGAACGCAGGGACGAGGAGCTTGCCGAGTTCCTGAAGCTTGTAGAGGCGATGCACGCCGGTCGTCGTCTCCTCGGAGACGCCGCGCCAGTCCTTCACCATTTCGTGGAAGATGAAGGGATTCTCCGCGTGGACTTTCTTGAGCAGGTCCTTGATGACCTTCTCCTCGTGCGAGCCGGACTCGCTATCCACCCACTTGTCGCCCTCTTCGAGTTCGTAACCCTTGTGGATGAACAGCGTCACGTCGCCGCCGTCATCGACGACGAGCTGCGGGCCTTTGCCATCATTGTTCACGATCGCCTTCCACGTGCAGTCCCAATACTCCTCGAGGCTCTCGCCCTTCCACGCAAAGACCGGCACCCCGGTGACGGCAATGGCAGCGGCAGCATGATCCTGGGTGGAGAAGATGTTGCACGAAGCCCAGCGCACATCGGCGCCGAGTTCGACGAGCGTCTCGATGAGCACCGCCGTCTGGATGGTCATGTGCAGCGATCCGGTGATGCGCACGTCCTTCAGCGGCTTCGCGGCGGCGTATTGCTTGCGGATGGAAATCAGGCCGGGCATTTCCTGCTCGGCGATCTCGATTTCCTTGCGGCCCCAGCCCGCGAGAGTGATGTCTGCGACCTTATAGTCGCCGGTGGTCTTGGTTAGTGTGGGTGTGCTCATGAATAGGTTGAGAGTTGAGGGTTGAGAGTTGAGAGGCGTGCAGGGTTACTTCGCGAGTTTCTTGAGAGTTGCGGCTTTGTCGGTTGCTTCCCAAGTTAGATCGGCATCGTCTTTGCCGAAGTGTCCGTAGTTCGTTGTCTTGCTATAGATCGGACGCAATAGATTAAGTTGTTTGACGATATCGGCCGGCTTGAAACTGAAAGTCTTCAGGACCGCGTCGAGGATGGAGTCGTCGGAGACCGAACCGGTGCCGAAGGTATCGATGTGAACACTGACCGGCTGTGGATGGCCGATCGCGTAGGCAAACTGCACTTCGGCCTTCGCCGCGAGTCCCGCCGCCACGATGTTCTTCGCCACCCAGCGAGCCATGTAGGCCGCGCTGCGATCGACCTTCGACGGATCCTTGCCGGAGAAGGCGCCGCCACCGTGCCGGCCCATTCCGCCGTAGGTATCGACGATGATCTTGCGTCCAGTCAGGCCGGTATCGCCCTGAGGTCCGCCGACGACGAACTTGCCGGTCGGGTTGATGAGATACTCCGTGTCCTTGGTCAGCATGCCTTTCGGCAGGACCGCCTTGATGACTTTCTCGATGCAAAACTTCTCGATCTCCGCGTGCTCCGCATCCGCGGCGTGCTGCGTGGAGATGACGACGTTGGTGATCCGGGTCGGCTTGCCGTCCACATATTCCACGGAGACTTGCGACTTCGCGTCGGGCCGCAGCCACTTCGCCACTTTCCCGGCCTTGCGAATCTCGGTCAGCTTCCGTCCGAGGCGATGCGCATACATGATCGGCGCGGGCATCAGCTCCGGCGTCTCATTGCTCGCGTAGCCAAACATGATGCCCTGGTCGCCCGCGCCCTGCTCGGCGTGCTTTTTGCCTTTGGCTTTCTTGGCGTCCACACCCTGCGCGATGTCGGGCGACTGCGCGGTGAGGATGTTCTGCACGAAGATCTTGTCTGCGTGGAAAATGTCGTCGTCGTTCACGTAGCCGATCTCGCGCACCGCATCGCGGACGATCTGGACGTAGTCGAGTTTCGCCTTGGTGGTGATCTCACCGCCGACGATGGCGATATTGCTTTTGACATAGGTCTCGCAGGCCACGCGGCTGGACTTGTCCTGCGCGAGGCAGGCATCGAGCACGGCGTCTGAAATGGTATCGGCGACTTTGTCGGGGTGGCCTTCACCGACGGATTCGGAGGAAAAGATGTAGCTGCGGGACATGCGGAGTTTTGGGTCGTTGGATTAAGGTTACGCGGGGATTTGGGCACATGACGTATTGACCAATCATGATGCGGTGATACGTCTAGCCCACAACTTCATGGCGTCAATCGTAAAATCTCTGCGCCTCGTGGCCGATGAAACCCGGCTCCGGCTGCTCCTGCTATTGCAGGCGGAGGAGCTCTCCGTGGTCGAACTTCAGGAGGTCCTCGGCATGGGTCAGTCGCGCATCTCCAGCCATCTCGCCCAGCTCCGCCAGGCCGGTCTGGTGCAGGATCGCCGCGCTGGGAAGAACATCTACTACGCGCTCACGGACGACGACTCGCTAAGGCAGCTCCGCCCGATCATCCAGGCCAGCGCGAAGGAACTCCCCGAAGCCGCGCGCGATCAGGCCGCGCTGAAGGTCGCGTTGAAAAAGCGCACCGACCGGGCGCGCGAATACTTCAACCAGCTCGCGGGGAAATTTGGCCGCGCGTATTGCCCGGGCCGCACCTGGGACGGCGTCGCACATCTGCTCTTCGCGCTGGTCCCGAAGATCACCGTCGCTGACCTCGGCGCGGGCGAAGGCACGCTCGCGCAGCTCCTCGCCAAGCGCGCGAAGAAGGTGATCGCGATCGACAACTCGGAGAAGATGGTCGAGTTCGGCGCCGATCTCGCGAAGAAACACGGCTTCAAGAATCTCGAATTCCGCCTCGGCGATCTCGAAGACCCGCCGATTCCCGCGGGGTCCGTCGATCTCGCGCTGCTCAGCCAGGCCCTGCATCACGCCGGCAATCCCGCGCGTGCCGTCGCGGCGGCGTATCGCATTCTGAAAAAGGGCGGCCGCGTCGCGATCCTCGACCTCGCGCAGCATCAGTTTGAAGAAGCGCGCGAACTCTACGCCGATCGCTGGCTCGGCTTCGGCGAGGCCGACCTCCATCAGTTCCTGGAGAGCGCCGGCTTCCGCGACATTGAGATTTCGATCGTCTCCCGCGACGCGCAGTCGCCGCACTTTCAGACCGTGCTCGCGACGGGCGTGAAGTAGTCAGCGCGCGCGGAAGCGGTAGCCGACGCCGCGCACGGTCTCGATGATTTCCGGGTTCGCGGGGTCGGCTTCAATACGTTTGCGCAGCTTGGCGATGTGCTGGTCGAGGGTGCGGGATTCGGGGAAATAATCGAGGCCCCAGCAGCGATTGAGGAGGGCCTCGCGATCGACGACTTCGCCGGCGCGTTCGTGGAGGAGTTCGAGGATGCCGGCTTCACGTGGCGAGAGGTCGATGGAAACGCCCGCGCGCTCGGCGCGCAATTCGCGTGGATAGACCACGAGATCGCGCATCGTGAAGTGCCGCGCGGAGTTCGTCCGCGACTGCACGCGGCGCAGCGCGGTGCGAATGCGGGCGAGCAGTTCGTGTTTGCCGAAGGGCTTGCGGATGAAGTCATCCGCGCCGAGTTGCAGGCCGACGACCACATCGATCTCCTCGTTTTTCGCGGAGAGAAAAAGCACGGGCACCGCGGGATTGGCGGCGCGCACCTGGCGGCAGACTTCGTAGCCGTCGAGGTGGGGCATCATGATGTCGAGGCAGAGCAGGTCGGGGCGGTGCTGCTGCCAGAGGTCGAGCGCCTGGCGGCCGTCGCGGGCGAGCAGCGTGGTGAAGCCCTCGGGCGCGGCGCAGGCGTCGAGCGAATCGAGGGTCACCGGATCGTCGTCGGCGAAGAGGATTTTCATGCGACGGAGGCGATCGTCTGCGCGGGCGGAGCGGGCACGCGCAGCTCGAACGCGGCACCGCGCTTCGACGGCACAAGGCGAAGCGAGCCGCCCATGCTGGCGGCGAGGTCGCGCGCGATGGCGAGGCCGAGGCCGGTGCCGCTGGCACCTTCATTGACGCGGCTGTCGAGCCGCTCGAAGGGACGGAAGATTCGCTCCGCGGCTGCGCTGGGAATGCCCGGACCTTCGTCGGTGATCATGACTGTGAGCGCGCCGCCGGCCAGCGTGCTGGCGATCTCGACCGCGCCGCCGGGGACGTATTTTTCCACGTTGGAAAGCAAGTTGCCGAGAATCTGCGCGAGCGCATCGGCGAGGCGGACCGTGCCGGCTCGGTTGGGAGCTGTTCGTGCGAGGCGTGCGAGATGGCTTTTGTAGAGCGCGTCGAGCCGTTGCAACTCGGCCTGCACCTCGCCCGAAAAGCGCCGGAGCGCCTCGCGGTCGCGATCGACGCGCACCGTTTCCTCCTGCCGCGCGAGCCACAGCCCGCCGCCGAGGATCACGGCGGCGAGAGCGAGCAGCAGGAGCAGCGTGGTGCGTGGACTGAGGGGGGGCATCGGCACGGCGAGCATGGGAGCGAAAGGCGCGCGGCTCAAGCGTCGGTCACGGTTCGTTCGGCGTGGCGCGGACGAAGATCAGCCAGGTGCGGCCGGTGTCGGCGCGATCATTGACGCCATTGGCGCCGGGCGGATTGAAGGTGCCGATGAGCATTTGCCGTCCGGCGAGGAGGGTCTGCGAAGTCGTGATTTTTCGGGCCTCTACCAGCGGCTGCGCCGGGTAACGCGCGGCGACGCCCGTGGGCTCGAGTTCGATCGTCACGCCTGCGTTTCTCATCTCGAATGCCTTCGGACTCCCCGGGAGCACATCGGCACTGGGAATGGAGCGGGTGACGGTCGTGGTCTCGGTCGTCGTCGTGACCTTCGCATCTTCTTTCGGATTCGATTCCACCGGCT
This sequence comes from Chthoniobacteraceae bacterium, assembly GCA_031411395.1. Lineage (GTDB taxonomy): Bacteria > Verrucomicrobiota > Verrucomicrobiia > Chthoniobacterales > Chthoniobacteraceae > Chthoniobacter. The sequence goes on along the minus strand of JANOAZ010000067.1, from coordinate 37,099 downwards.
TCGGGCCGCCGGGCCGGGTGGTCGCGGAGCGGGTAGTCGTCTCCTCAGAATTCGGGCGGGCGGCGGGCGCGTACTCCGTCGTGTAGCGCACCTCCTGCACCTCCTCAGTCACGGCGCGCTGCCCACTTTTGGTCTGCACAGACACGAGATGCTCGAAGCGCGCTTTGTTTTCACCGAGCAGAGCCTGGAGATTCTTCCACGGCGCCTGGAGTTCCGGCATTCCCACCAGCAACTCGCGCGCGGCGGCGTGATCGAGCGAATAGACGCGGTATTCGAGATTCAGCGCCGACCAATCCATCGGTTTCGCCGGCGGTTTCATTTCCTCGGCGGTCGGCCCAGTCACGGCGAGGCGGACGAAGGCCAGGCGCATTTCCGAAGCCGCGCCGCCATTGGCCGCGCCACGCTCGGTCGCGGCGCTGAGGCTGCCGAGGTAGTGCGGCTCGTTGACGGGGAAGGTCGCGCTGGTGGTGATTCGTTGCGAAGCGAAGTGCGGCTGCGAAACCGGAGAATCATCCGCGATTGCCCCGATGTCGCGGAAGCCGAGCAAACCGACGCGTTGCGGAACGACGTTGAGATCGCAGGTGCGCCCGTCGGGGCCGAGCACGACCTCCAGCTCGAGCGTGTCGCCGACGTTCCGCGTTTCATACGCGGTCGGCGCGGCGAGGCCGCCCTTGGCAGTGGGCATCGCAAACTCCGTAGCGTAGCGCACCTCGTCGATCGCCTCGGTGACCGCGCGCTGGCCGCTCTTGGTGGTGAGCGCGGTGAGGATGTCGAGGCGCGCCTTGCCGGCCTTCGCGAGTTCCAGCACGCGCCGGTAACGCGCCGCACTGCCCGGTCCGGTTTCGAGCACGGCGAGCGCGTCGTTTTTGTCGAGGGCATAGGTCTCCAGGACGAGCATGCAGTTCTGCTACGGCGCGCCGCCGGCCTTGTCCGCGGCTGCCGCGGCGCCGGGGTTCTTGATGAATGGATCGCCGGGAGCGGCCGGAGCTTTGGTCTGGGCGGGAAGGGACTGCGCCAGCGTGAGGAGCGTGGCGCCGGCGAGGAGCAGGAGGGAGAGTCGTTTCATGGAAGCAACGATGGCAGAACGCTGGGAGTCTGGGTCAACGCCAGCGGTGCATTGTGTAAATGTTTCGTAAACGCAGGCAAAAGCCGGCCCGCGCGGCGTTTTGTCGGATGAACGCGCGCCGCACCCCGCGGCAGCACCCTCCTAACTCGACCAAACCAAATCCATGAAACGACACCAGACACTCTCCGCCGCGGTGGCGCTCACGCTCTCGGCGTGTCCGCTCTTCGCGCAGGAAAATCAACCGACTCCGCCACATCCGCCGCAGGGCGAAGGAACTCCGCGCCGCGAAGGCGGAATCGGAAGCGGCGGCGGCGCCAATCGCGCGATGCCGGGCATCTTTGGCGCGCTCGATGCCAACCGCGACGGCGCGATCGACAACCAGGAACTCGCACACGCGGGCGATGTCCTCCGCAAGCTCGACCGCAATGGCGACGGCCGCATCACTCCGGACGAAATGAGGCCGCCGGGCGACGCCCAGCGTCCGCAGGCTGGCGGGGAAAGACGCGAGGAAGGAAAGCGGCCCGAAGGTGCGCGCCGCGATGGTGATCGTCCGCAGGGACCAGCGGGAGAAGTGCGGCGGGACGGCGATCAACCGCGCGGTCCACGTGCCGATGGCCCGCGCGATGGCGAGCGCGAGCGCGGTCGCGGTGTCGATGCTCCGCGCGACCCGCGGGGATCGGGCGACTCGGCGCGTCACGATGCCCCCAAGCCACCGTCGCATGGCGACATGGCGGCGAAGCAGGATGGAGCGCAGCGACCCCCGTCCGGCGATCGTCCGCAGGCGCAGGGGCGTGGCCAGCATCAAGGCCCGCCACCGAGCCACGGCGATTCTCGTTTTGGGCAACGCGGTCCCCGTCCGGATTTCGAACGGGGCAACCAGCGCGCACCGTGGGATGGCGGAATGCGTCACGGCAAAGCAGGTCCGCACGGGCCGATGGCGATGGGCCCGCGCATGGACGATCGGCGCGGCGAACGGCCACCGATGGGGCCCGAGGGATTTGCGCCGCGCGAGTTCCGCAACGATCTCGGCGCACGCGGTCCGCAGGGTGGGCCGGGGCAATTCCATCCGCCCGGGCCGGGTGCGGATCGGCAGGGGCCGGGGCAAATGCAGAAGCCAAAATTCGACGGCCCGCGCGGAGGTCCGCAGGGTCCTGAGAAGATGCGCGACGGCCATGGAGATCGCGCCCCGCAAGGTCCTCGCGATCACCGTGACATTCGCCCGCAAGGTCCGCGTCCTCCGGACGTGCAGTAGGCCGCGAGATCCCTCACTCAAATAAAACTCCGAGCCCTCCGCCTCACGGCGGAGGGCTTTTTGTTTCCCGCGGGAGTTCAGGATTGGAGTCCGTGCGGAGCGGCGTCACGGTTGAAGGATGAAACTCGCCGCCGCCGTTCTCCTTATCGTGTCCTCGCAGCTCTTGGGCGCGGCGTGGACGCTGGTGGAAAGCGCTCCGAAGCGCGCGCCCGACGGCCTCAGTTTTCGCGAAGCCCGCATCGCCGACGGATCGACCGAGGCGATCCTGCATCAGGTTTGTTTTGCGCCGAAGACCCATGCTTTCGCCGTGATGGACAATCCGGACGGTGCCTTCGATCTCGGAAGTGCGTGTGCAAAACGCGGCGCGCTGGCGGGCGTGAACGGTGGTTACTTTCAGCCCGATCGCACACCGCTCGGTCTCGTCATTCGGCAGGGCGTGCAGATTCATCCCCTGGAAAAAGCGCGCCTCCTCAGCGGCATCATCAGTGTCACGTCGGGTGCCATCGCGATCCAGCGCGCTGCGGCCTTCAAGCTATCGCCCGCGGTCTGGGAGGCGTTGCAGGCCGGGCCGTTTCTCGTCGAGGGCGGGAAGAAAATCGCCGGGCTGAATGCGACCAAGGGCGCGGCGCGCACGGTGGTGTTTCAAGATGCAGGCGGACGCGCCGGATTCCTGATCTGCAAGAGCGTGTCTCTCGCGGAAATGGCGGACATCCTCGCCACTCCCGTGCTTTTCCCCGAAGGCAAAATCACCCGCGCCCTCAATCTCGACGGCGGCAGTTCGACCGCGCTGTGGGTGCGCGGCGAGCCCCCATTCTACCAGCGCGAATGGAAGAGCGTGCGGAACTATCTCGCGATCGTGCCACGCCCTTAGCCGTATCCATGCAGTTGGAATGAGCCGCAGATGAACGCAGATGAGCGCAGATGCGGAGGCGGAGAGGAATAGCGGGGGGAAATGAGATCACCTTTTCGGGTATCACGCTCACGCATGCCGATTTGCCCTACGCCCCCTGTTTCCCATCTGCGTTTCATCTGCGTCCATCTGCGGCTCAGCTGCATTGTTCCGGCTTAGATGGGGCGAAGTCAGCGGACGGGCGCTTCGGCGATGGTCATGAGGAGCGTCACCAACTGGCCGCCGCGCAGGACGCCGAGTTCGACTTTGGCGTTGATCTCCATCTCCGCGATCCGGCTGCGAAACGCGAGGCTGTTGGCGATCGGCCGTCCGTTGAAGGTGCGAATCACGTCGCCGGGCTTGAGGCCGGCCTTCTCCGCCGGCGATCCCACCACGGTGTTGACCACGGCCGCTCCGGCGGTATCCGGCACGCCGAGCGCGCGAGCGGTTTCACGGTTGAGATTTATCATTTGCACCCCGAGATAGCCGCGGATCACTCGGCCATTTTTGAGCAGACTATCGAGCGTGCGGCGCGCGATGTTCGAGGGAATGGCGAAGCTGATGCCCAGCCACGCACCCTCGCCGGAGTTCGAGTAGATGGCGCTGTTGATGCCCACGATCTCGCCGCGGAGATTGAGCAGCGGGCCGCCGGAATTTCCCTGATTCACCGCCGCATCGGTCTGGAGAAATTCGACGCCGCTATCCGCGACCGCGCGCCGGCCCTTGGCGCTCACGATGCCCTGCGTCACGGTCTCCTGGAGGCCGAACGGATTCCCGATCGCGAAGACGAGCTGGCCCACGCGGACCAAGTCGCTGTCGCCGAACGGCAGCGGCTCGATGTTCTTCGCGTCGATCTTCAACACCGCGATGTCGGTCATCTCATCCGAGCCGATGAGCTGCGCCGGCTCGACGCGCCCGTCGGTGAGCTGCACCTCGATCTTCTCCATATTGGCGATGACGTGATTGTTCGTGAGGATGTGACCTTCGCGCGAAACGATGACGCCCGACCCGAGCGAACTCTGCTGCCGCTCCAGCGGCGGGCGATTGATGCGATTTGGAAAAAAGAATTCCAGCGGATTGATCTGCTGCTGGAGCCGCACCGTCCGCGACGAGGTAATGCTGACCACGGACGGCACCACGGCGTTGATCAGGTGCGAATATTCCGCATCGAGCGCGGCCAGCACCTGCACGTCCTTCGCGTCGATCTTCGGGCCCGCCGCCGGGGTGTATTGGTCGGTCGTTCGCCGCGGGCCGTTGCCGACATCGGCGAGCCGGTAGTAACGATAGGCTCCGAAGACGAGGAGCGCGGAGAGCAGGAAGATGAAGAAGGAGCGGCGCATGGGAGAATGACCAATGGAGAATGACCAATGACCAATACGAAAAGAAATCTCAATGACGCCGGACCTTGGCCGTTGGTCATTTCCTTCAGCTCACCTGCGACAGAATCAGCTTCCGCCCCTCGGCGAGCACGGTGCGAAAGACGCGGTTCTCGGGCTGATCGAGTTGCGAGTCGCGCTCGAAGAGCAGGAAGGCGGCGTTGCGGGCGAGGCGCATCAGTTCGTGGTCGGCGAGCGGGTCGCCGAGCTTGAGCGGCGGCAGTCCGCTCTGCGCGGTGCCGAGGATGTCGCCGGGGCCGCGCAGCTTCAGATCCGCCTCGGCGATTTCGAAGCCATCGCCCGTGCGTTCGAGCGTCTGGAGTTTTTCCAGCGCGGCGGCCTCGGCTTTCGCGGAGCGCAGGAGAATGCAGTAGCTCTTGTGCTCGCCGCGGCCGATCCGGCCGCGGAGTTGGTGAAGCTGCGCGAGCCCGAAACGCTCGGCGTTTTCGATGAGCATGATGTTCGCGTTGGGCACGTCGATGCCCACCTCGATGACCGTGGTGGCCACGAGCGCCTTCGTTTCGCCGCGGCGGAAGCGCTCCATGATCGCCTCCTTTTCCTCCGCCGGAATGCGCCCGTGGAGCAGCTCGCATTTCATCGGCGCCAGCAGCTCCTGCCATTTGCCGATCTCCGCCGCCGCCGCCTTGCTCTCGAGTTTCTCCGACTCGTCGATCAGCGGATAGACGATGTAAGCCTGCCGGCCCGCCTCGAGATGTTCGCGGATGAATTTCGCGGCGTCGTTGAGCTTCGCCGCCTCGCGCACGGCGGTGACGATCTTCCCGCGGTTCTTCGGCATCTCGTCGAGAGTGGACACATCGAGATCGCCATAGAGCGTCATCGTGAGCGTGCGCGGGATCGGCGTTGCGGTCATCACGAGCACATCCGGCGCGGCGCCCTGCGCCCGCAGCCGCGCCCGCTGGAGCACGCCGAATTTGTGCTGCTCATCGATCACCGCGAGGCCCAGGCGCGTGAACCCCGCGCCTTCGTACAGCAGCGCATGCGTCCCGATGAGGATGTGCGGCTCGGAGTCGGGAATCTCTGGGTGGAGCACGCGACCCGCGTGCTGCTCTCCGCGACCCGCGGAGAGCACCTCGGGGCGCGCCGGTCCCTGCTCCCGCGCCCAGCACCACGGATACTCCTCAGCTTCACCGACCACTCCCGAAGCCCAAGGGTTGCTAAGGATGTAGCGATACTTCTCAGCCAGATCCCGATCGGAGCGAGTGAAGCGGTCAAACCACTCCTTCTGCCACAGCCCGCCGGTCTCGCCCTCGAGCTTGTTGATTTCATGCGCGGTCCAGGACTTGATGCTGTGCATGATTTCCGTGAGGGAAAAGAAATCGGCGGTGCCGTCCGGCTGGTTGGCTTTGATCATTGGCTGGATGAGCAGATGCACGTGATCCGGCATCACACAGGCGGCAAAGAGGTCGTAGCGGCGGCCCTTCCAGTGCAAGATCGCGTCGAGCACGATGTCGCGCGCACGCGGGCTGAGGCGGCGCGGATCGAGGATGTTGAATGCAATCGCGTAGATGGCCCACGGGTGTTCGAAGTGGGGGAGTCTTCCGCGTGAATAACGCGCTCCAGATGCAGTCGGCGGGTCGCCGACTGCGGCACGCGGGTCGCGTGCTCCACCCGGAGTTGCAGCAGCCGCAAACAGCGGCAGCGGGGCGCTATCTTCGCGGCGGTCGGCGGTGCGCAGGGCGACGCGCAGGCCGAGCGGTTCGCAGAGGCGGTGGAGATTGAGATAGTGCTGTTCGGCGAGAATCTGAGTGGGCGCCATGAGCGCGGCCTGGTAGCCCGCTTCCACGGCGAGGAGCATGGCGCTGAGGGCGACGAGCGTCTTCCCGCTGCCGACGTCGCCGTGCAGCAGGCGATTCATCGGGCGCGGTGCGGCGAGGTCCGCGCGGATCTCGGCGATCGCGCGCTGCTGGGCGCCGGTGAGCGGAAAGGGCAGCGCCGCGTGCAGCTCGCGCATCAAATCATCGGAAGTGGCGTGGACCGCCCCGGGCTGTGCGGCGTGCTCTGCGCGCTTGGCCGCGATGCTGAGCTGCATCGCGAAAAACTCCGTGAGCACGAGATGGCGCCGCGCCTTCTCCAGCGTCTCCCAACTTTTCGGAAAATGAATCTGCCGCAATGCCCAAGCCCGCGGCATCGCGTCGAGCGCGGCCGGGATGAGCGGCTCGACCGTGTCATCCTCCAGCCGCTCCAGCACGTCCCACACGATCCGTCGCAGGACGCGCGCGGACAGCCCTTCGGTCGCGCGATGGATGGGCGCGATGCGTTTGAGATGAATGGAAATCTCCGCGTCCTCCTCCACGACTTCGAACTCGGGGTGCGCAATGACCACACCCGTTCCGCTGCGCTTCGGCTTGCCGTAAACGACGAGGCGATGCCCGTTCGCGATCATTTTCTCGACCCAGTGCGCATTGAACCAGCGGCAGAGCAGCGGCGGGCTGAGTGCGTGCGCATTCTCCTCCTCGAGCACGACGTCGAACATCTTCTGTCCGCCCCGGATGCGGCGCAGGCTCGTCTTTTTCACGAGGCCGCAGACACAGACGGGTTCTTCGGTGTCGCCCGTGGGGAAGCGATCGAACTGCGTGCGGTCCTCGTATCGCTTCGGAAAATGCGTGAGCAAATCCGCGACCGTCGCCAGTCCCACGCGCTCGAGTTGGCGCACGCGCGGGGGCGCGAGCCAGTCGAGTTCGGCGAGCGGGGTGGAGAGTTCCATGCGGCCCATCAGCTACCGGCTTCGCGCGCCGATGTCGAATGCGCCGAAACATTCGCACCCGAGCGGCAGCGATCCTGCTCAAAAGAATTATCCGAGGGCTGAAACACCGGTTGACCGATCCACCTTCGTCGCTAGCGTCCGGCCCTTCGTTCCAAAAAATGCCCATGAATTTTCTGCTCCGCTTTCTCTTTTGCTGCTGCGCCGCGATGGTTCTCCCACTCGCCACGGCCGTCGCTGAAGATTCGCTGCTCGATCGCTCGATCGCCCGTTCACTTTCCCCTGACGAGGCCGTCATGTTCGGCCCGCAGGCCGGGAAATATCGCTACGACAACCGGATGATCAACGCCGCAAAGATCGCGCAATCGCGGGCCCATAAACACTCCACGAAACTCTGCTGGCGCTACGTGAAGACCGCACTGCTTTCCGCCGGCGCGGTGGATTCCTATCCCAAATCGGTCTTCGCCAAGCAGGCCGGGCAGGAGCTGACCCGCGATTACGGATTCCGCAAGATTCGTTGCCGCAATCCGTATCGCGCGCCCATCGGTTCGGTGCTCGTTTACGGCGGAAACGATGCAGGCCACGTGGAGATCCGCACCGACCGCGGGTATGCGAGCGACTTCGTTTCGCCGACGCCTTATCTCAAGCGGCCGCTCATCGGGATCTTCGTCAAACCGAGGGCGTGAGCGTGGTGCCCGCTCGCAGGCGCGTGCCTCTGGCCGCGCAACACGCCGCCCGCGGGATCTAGGTGCAGACTTCTTGCACCCCGCCTTCTTCGAGCCGGCACAAGGGTCGTGGGGCTCACATGTTGCGAGGCGGGACGCGCTCGCCTACCTCGCCTCCAACGTGCCGCGCGTGACGCCGAGTTGCGATTGCGCGCGGAGTTCCCGCCACGATTCCTCGCGATTCACCTCGCCGGAAAGCAAAGCCTGGTACGCTCGAATCACCCGCTCCGCTTCGGGCTGATTTTCCTCCAGAAGCTCGATGCGAAAATCGCGCAGGCCCGCATCCGCGAGCTGATCGAAAAATCCGGCCCCGGTCTGCGGCACCGCGTTGAAAAGAGTATTGCGGCAACCGACATCCGCGCGCAGCGGGTGCTCCATGCCGACGCGATCGCGCAGATGCACGCGATGGGTTTCGCAGGGCCGGCCGCAGTCGAGGAAGGAGGTCCCCTTCGACATGAATGCCGCGAAGACGCAGTGCTCCATGTGAAACATCGGCATGTGCTGGTGGAGCGTGATCTCGAACCAGCGCGGCGGTGCGGCGGCGAGCAGGTCGAGCACCTGCGTGATGTTCAGATCGTAGCTGATCGTGAGGCGATCGAGGCTTTGCGCGATGAGGTATTGCGCGGTGAGCGGATTGGCGACGTTCAGCGAGAAGTCGCCGATCTTGCGGAGGTGTTTCTCACGGAAGAATGCGATCGCGCCAGGATTGCGAATGAGCACGCCATCCGGCGCGGCGTTTTCGATCAGCTTGAAGAAACCTTCTTCGCCGGCCTTCTGAATGCGCGGGGTCGCGAGGAAAATTTGCGCGCCACTCTGCGCCTCACGCACCCGGGCCACGGCGTCCTTTCCCCGGCGGATGTCTTCGAAGTCCACGTAGATTTCACGCACTCCGCGGGCGATCGCGGCGTCGAGCTGTTCCATCGAGCGGCAGAGTACTCGCAGGGCGAAGGTGGAAGCCGCGGGGGCGCGGGTACTCACGGCGGCGAGCACTTCCTTGACGGTGATGTCCGCTTCCGGACGACGGACTTCGCGGGCGGTGTCGAGTTGGAAAACCAGTTCGCGGCGGAGGCGGTTGAGTTCGCCGATCGGGAGGATGACATCGCCATCGAGTTCGTTGTGCAGCTCCGCGAGTTCGTAGCCGCTCTCCCCGAAACGGCCGAGGTGCTCGCGGAGTTTCTCCGTCGTGAGCGGTGCCGTGCGCGCAGCTTGAAGCGGGATCGACGAGTGGACCGAAGCGCACAGCGCTTCGACGTTCGCGCCGAGCGCAAGGGGATCGCCCGCGCGACCGCTCACTCGCAGGTCCACGCGCACGCAGCGGCGCGGCTCGATGCGGCCGGTGAAGGATTGCTGCAAACGTTTGTTCAACGCGGGATCGTCCGTCTTCCACACGCGGTCGCCGCTCTTCAGCCTGGCGAAATCGATGTGGTCGCGCTGGAAGAAAAGCCTCCCACCTTCGATCCGGAAAAGGCGGCCGCCCTGTTCGGCGTTCGTATCACCGCCGGTGTCGAAAACCACGCCGTCGCCGGGCTGGAGTTCGATCTCCGATTTCAACTCAACGAAGTCGCGCCCCACCCGCTCGATGCGGCCCACGAGCGGACCACGCTTCTTCGCAAAGCGCGCGGAGACGAGCTCCTGATGATTCACGCCGTGCATCCACCCGGAATACAGCCCGCGCGAGAAAGTCATCTCGAGCTGATAACGACCTTCCGCGTCCGCCTGGAACTCCCGCTCCGCCAGCGCCGCGTCGATCGCCTTGCGATAAACCTGGCAGACGGCGGCGACGTATTCGGGCGCCTTCAGCCGGCCTTCCACCTTGAAACTCATCACCCCGCGACCGAGCAGCGCCGGGATCTCGTTCACCGCCGCGAGGTCTTGCGGCGAGAGCAGGTAGCGCCGGTCGCCGAGGTCGCGCACGGCGCCATCGACCACCAACTCGTAGGGCATCCGGCACGCCTGGGCGCATTCGCCGCGGTTCGCGCTTCGCTGGCCGAGCGATTCGCTCGTGAGACACTGGCCGCTGTAGGCCACGCAGAGCGCGCCGTGGACGAAGACCTCGAGGGGCAGTCGGCCAGGTGTGAATTTTTCCAGCTCGCGCAAAGACAGTTCCCGCGCGAGCACCACACGCTCAACGCCGAGCGTCCGGGCAAACTCGACTCCCTCCGGCGAGGTGATCGTCATCTGCGTCGAGGCGTGAATCGGCAGCTCCGGCGTCAGCGTGCGGGCCAGGCGCACCAGGCCGACGTCCTGCACGATGAGCGCATCGACCCCGGCGCGATTGAGCAGCCGCAGGTAATCCGCCGCGGCTTCGAGTTCGCTGGTGAAGACGAGCGTGTTGAAGGCGACATACGTCTTCACGCCGTGGCGATGGCAGAAGGCGACGACCTCCGGCAGTTCCGCCTCGCTGAAATTGTCCGCCCGCAACCGCGCGTTGAATCGGGGCAGCCCGAAATAGACGGCGTCGGCGCCATTTGCCACCGCCGCGCGGACGCAGTCCCAGTTGCCCGCAGGAGCGAGGAGTTCGGGAAGGTCGGCAGGTTTCATCGGGGCGCTAACAAGCCACGAAAGCCCGCGCGCGGCATCCGCTATTTCCCGTCGGCTTAACGATAGCCGCCGATCTTTCTCACGAAGGCGGCCCAGCGCGGACCCGGCCGGCCGCGTTCGAGCAGAATACGCGGGCAATTCTTTTGATAGCTGTGGAAGTGCCGCTGCGGCCAGTGGTGGTGCGGCACCACGTGACTGAGCGGGATCCCGCGATCACGCAGGAGCCACGCGGTGAGACGCGCGGCGCGATCGAGGGCCGCGGCCTGCCGGCGCGGATCGCGGAATTCGCAGATCTCGATGGCGATGCTCGTGTTGTTCCCCGGCCCGTCGTGGTCGGCGTGTTCGCCCTGGATGTTCAGCGGGAGGCTTTGGATGGCCACTTTGTCATCCACGGTGAAGTGCCACGTCATGTATCCCGTGCGGTTCCATTTCGTCCGGCCGCGGAAGGCGCCCCGCGCCATCCCGCTCGCGTGCTGCGTCGCCGTGGCACCGCGATTTCCCGTGCTGTGGATCGTCACGTACTGCGCCCGCAGCGGGAACTGAATCCGCCGCCCGTACTTTCCGGCCGGCACGATCCACTGCTGGAGATTGATGTGCCCCGGCGCGGCCCCGGCACTCGCCGGCGTACGCGGACGCGCATGATGGTGACGCGCACACGCGCCGGACAGCAGCGCGCTGACGAGCAACATCAGAACAGGAATGGTTTTCACTGTGCGCGGTCTACGCGAAAAGCTCTGCCTCCGCCACTTCCCTTCGTGGCAAAATTGGGACTCTGTTTAGCCGCAGATGAACGCAGATTTTCGCAGATGAAGGAATTTGCCTCTTCCTCATCTGCGTTTCATCCGCGTCCTCTGTGGCTCTCCACACTGCTCAGGCGGCGCGGTTCAGCGCGCTGAGCACCGCCTTGATCGACGCCAGTTCGATATTCGTATCCACCCCGGCTCCCCAGCGGGTGAGGCCGCCGGGCCGTTTGATTTGAATGTACGAGATGGCGCTGGCCTCCGTCCCGGAGCTGAGCGCGTGCTGTTTAAAATCCGCGACCTCGAACGCCGGCACACCGCTCTCCTGCAGCGCATGCACGAAGGCTGCGATCGGTCCGTTGCCTTCGCCGGTGAGGTGGACATCTTCCCCCGCGCGCCGTGCCGAAGCGCGACACTGGAAGACGCCGTCCACGCCATCGGCATGGAAGTGAATGAGCTCCCACGGTTCGGTGCGATCCACGTATTGCTTCCAAAACATTTCCTTCAATTCCCCCGCGGTCACTTCGCGGCCGAGCGCGTCCACCGCGTCGTTCGCGATCGGGCCGAATTCGCGCTGCATGTCCTTGGGCAACTCCATCCCAAATTCGCTTTCGAGCAGATAAGCGACGCCGCCCTTGCCGCTCTGGCTGTTCACGCGGATGACTTCGCGATACTCGCGGCCGAGGTCGTGCGGATTGATCGTCAGGTAAGGCACGTCCCAAAAGTCGCGCTTGCCTTGCTCCCATTCAGCGAGGCCTTTCTTGATCGCATCCTGGTGCGACCCGGAGAAGGCCGTGAACACCAACTCCCCGGCGTACGGATGGCGCGGCGCCACCGTCATGCCGGTGCAGCGCTCGTAGATTTCGAGCAGTGAATTGAGGTGCGAAAAATCCAGCTTCGGATCGATCCCGTGCGTGTAGAAGTTCAGCGCCACAGTCACCACGTCGAGATTGCCGGTGCGTTCACCATTGCCGAAGAGCGTGCCCTCCACGCGCTCCGCGCCGGCGAGCAATCCCAACTCGGTCGCGGCCACGCCAGTCCCGCGATCGTTGTGCGTGTGCAGGCTGATGATGACCGACTCGCGGTTCTTCAAGTGGCGGCTCATCCACTCGATCTGGTCCGCATACACATTCGGCCCGGCGACCTCCACGGTATCGGGCAGATTCAGGATCATCTTCCGCTCCGGCGTCGGCTGCCATACGTCCATGACGGCCTCGGAAATCTCCTTCGCAAGCTCCACTTCCGTCGCGGAAAAACTCTCCGGCGAATATTGCAGCCGCACGTCCGTGCCCGCCAGGCGCGGCAGCCGATCCTTGATCCATTGCGCGCCGCGCACGGCCACCTTCACGATGTCATCCTTCTCCAGACCGAAGACCACACGGCGCTGCGCGGGCGACGTGGAATTGTAGAGATGAATGATCACGCGCTTCGCGCCGATCAGCGATTGCACGGTCTTCTCGATCAAATCTTCGCGCGCCTGCACCAGGCATTGGATCGTCACATCATCCGGGATGCGTCCCTCCTCGATCAGGCGGCGGTTGAATTGAAATTCCGTGTTCGACGCCGAGGGGAAGCCGACCTCGATTTCCTTGAAGCCGCACTTCACCAGCGCGTCGAAGAGCTCGAGTTTTTGCGAGACGTTCATGGGCACGGCCAGTGCCTGATTGCCGTCGCGGAGATCGACGCTGCACCAGGTGGGAGGCTGCGTCAGCGTGCGGTTGGGCCATTGGCGATCGGGCAATGCGATCGCCGGAAAGGGACGATAATTTTTGATGGGTTTGGAAGTCATGGACTGAAGAATTTGGGGTCGGAAGAAAATTCACAGGACCGGCCGCCACCTCCGCCCGGAGCGACGCCAGCCGACGAAACTATTCGAGAAAAGCCCCGCGAGCCGCGCCCAGAAAAGCGCGAGCCGCGCGCCGGAAAGGGAGCGCGGCGAGTTCGCGGAGCGAAGTAAGTCGGCTGGTCAGCAAATGACGCATCGGGCGGGAAAGGTAGCCAGGCCCGCGCCGATGGCAATGCCGCGGAACTCATGGTGCGAGCACGTCGCGAATCGCCCGCCGCAGCGGTTCCTCCGAACCCGGGCCGACCCAGGTCCAGTCGCGGAGGTTGCTGTCATTTTCGCGCCAGGCGCGCTCGATGGGGATGTAGCCGGGGCCGCACTCGCCGTAGCCGAGGCACATGACGAAGCTGCCGGGACGCAGCTCCTGCGCGTAGAGCTGGAACTCGACGTAGGTTTCCGCCGGAAGGAGAAGGAGTTGCGCAGGGCCGAAGTCGATCGCGGGGAGGTCGATGTGGTGACCGGACTTCACGCGCTGATACCACGCGAGGCCCATCGCGGCGTGGGCGCGCGCGAAGGGTTTCGGGTCGTTCGCGAGGCGATGCCGCAGGACGGGCTCGGTGTGATCGGCGGTGTCGCGTGCGCCTAGCGGGATTTCGCTGAGGCGGAAAGTGGGCGCGTTCAGCGCGTGCTTCTGCGTGTTCGTCCATGCCTCGCGCATCGCCGCGTGCAGGCGATCCGTCAGGGCGGCCCGGCTCGCAGGGCTGCCGTCGTTGTATTTTCCGGCGGTGACGTTGCCGGCGCAGCCGGTGGCGTAGATCTGGAATACCTCCGGCTGCTCGGCCTGCCGGCGCACGCGGGCGAGGCCGACGAAATCGATGCTCACCTCGCCGGTGCCGTAGTAACTCATCGGATGCACGGCGTAGCTGTGCAGCGCGCACACGGGTGTGTCGCCGTCCCAAAAGCTCAGCGTCCGCAGCCACGGATCGATGTCTCCCTCCGGCGCGCCCGCGCTCGCGGCGTCGACCCCGGACCGACTGCCGCGCCCGTAACTGAGACCGCCTCCCGGCAGCACAAACCGGCGGTTCGAAGCAATCTGCTTCACCTCCGCACGGCCGATGCCGAGGTGCGTCACGCGCCGCGAGGTTTTCAATGCAGCGCGCATGGCGTCACGCGCGCGCTGGATGCAGATGCGGTTGAAGTCCGGCCAGCACACCGAGGCGATTTGAATCGCTGACTTCGGATCCGGCGGCGCGAGTTTCTTCCACGCACCACTCTTCTCCGTCTCGCGCAACAGGAACTCCGCTTCCGGGTCCATCACCGGCGCATCGTGCACGTGCGTGCTGCACACCAGCACGCGCTGCGGCTGCGTGCCGGCTTCCTGCGCCAGCGCCGTGCGCCAGTCATCGAAGGCGCTGCCGCGAATTTCGCACCAGTCGAAACACACCACCACGAACGCACTCTGTCCCGGCACCGTCAGCACGAACCCGCGCGCATGGAGCGGCTCGGCAATCCGCCGCGCCGGAGCGATTCCTCCGCCCATGCATGCGTGGCCGATGGGGATCGTGACATCCACTGAGAACGTCGCGAGCGAGGCTGCGGACTCGATGGCCCGCGCACAGGGCAGGCCCGCGAAGACGAAAGCGAAGGTGAGGGCGGCGGGGAGGAGGCGCGTCATGCGCGGATCAAATCACCCCGCCAGCTCCAAAACCAGCCGAGCTGCGTCCTCGCTTTCCTGTCCCATCCCCAGCTTGCGGAAATGCTCGCGCGCCCGCTCCGCCGAAGCGAGAGCGACCTCCCGGCGGTCGGCACGTTGTTCGAGCTGGGCGAGGGAAAGTTCGAGGAAAGCGAGGCGGCGCGTGTCGGTCTCCGGGACCAGCTCCCTCGCGCGCTCGTACTGGAGCCGGCCTTCGGTCAGATCGCCCTCCCGGGTGGCGAGGTCGCCGAGATAGTTGCGATGATAGGCCTCGAGCCGCTCCCACTTTTCCTCCTGTGTCTCTTTCAGCCCTCGCCTGAATTTTTCTTTGGCGGCGGTAAAATCACCGCGCTTGAAAGCAAGCTCGGCCAGCCGGTAACGCACGCCGATGCATTCGCGCCTGCTCGGCAACGCCTCGAATTGCGCCAGGCTCGCCTCGAGCAACGGCCCCGCTTCGTCGAAGCGGCCCTGCCGGATCTGACACTCGCCGAAGTGATGCCCGATATAGGCGAGCGTGGCCGCATCGTTCGCTTTGCGAGCCAGGTCGAGCGCCTTGGCGAACGCGGCCTCCGCGAACTTGAACTCGGACCGGTAGGAATAGACGCGCCCGAGTTCATTGTGGAGGCGGGCCGCGGCGAGGAGATCGTTCGCGGCCATGGCGGCATCAATTCCTTTTGGCGCCCATCGTTCGAGTGCCTCCCACAGACCATTGATGAAAAACCATCGGGAAAGTGTTTCCACCAGCTCGATGAAGAGCGCCTGATCTTCGCGCTCCGAGGTGAATTGCAGCGCGGCCAGAATATTTGGCCGCTCGCTGTTGAGGCGGCGCAGGTCGGACTTCGCCTCCTTGTCCGGCGAGCCGCCGTGTTGCTTGATGAGCGCCAGGTAGTACTGGCCGGCCCGCTCGCAAAGCCCGGCTTCGACGCCCAACTCCGGCAGACGCCGCCGCACATATTCCCGGGTGAGCGGATGGACCCCATAGCGGACCGTATCGAGCGCGGCCCCGACGGGAACGAGCTCGGACGGGGAGCTGCGCGTATGCACGCGCCGCAGCAGGTAGAGCTGCCTCAACTTGATCAACGCTTCCCGAAACTCCGCCGTAGCCAGTCCACACGTCGCCGCCAGCGCCTCCTCCGTCGCATCGGTGGCGAGCAGCGCCAGGGCGCCGAGGACGAGTCGCGCGGCTTCTGGCAACGCCGTCCACGAGCTCGCAAACAAGCTGTCGAAAATGTCCCCCTTCCCCTGCCGCAGATCTTCGACGATCCACTCGATCTCGCGGCCTTCGCTGCTCATCTGGCCGACCACCCACTCGAGCGCGAGCGGATTGCCGCCGAGCAGGGCGAAGAGGTCCGCAAACTGCGCCTCGCTCACCGCGTCCAGCCCGCGCCGGGCTGCGCGTTTTTGAAAGTAGTCCCGCGCATCAGCCTGCGGCAGTTCCTCGAGCCGAATCACCGAAACGTCGTCGCCGGCGATCGGGACGGGGCGCGCGGAGGTGATGAGCACCGTGCAGCAGCGCGGCAGTTTCGCGCTCACCAGTTCGATCACGCCCGGGTCGTCGATCGTCTCGAAATTATCCAACGCGATCAGGCATGGCATCGCCCGGCCCTGCAGCTCGTCGAGGAGAACGGCTTCCTTTTGCGGCATGGGCAGTTGAAGCGTGTGCGGAAAATCCAGCGTCAGGGAAATGTTATCGAGACACTCCGGAAGCGAGACGGGACGGCCTTTCGCCGTGGTCCAGACGATCGCGCCGAAGCGTTCGCCGCCGAGGTGATGGTCGATCACGCGCAACGCCAGCGCCGTTTTTCCCGAGCCGCGCGCGCCTTCGATGATGACGACGCGCGCCCCTTCCATCTCCTCGATGACTTTCTTCAGCTCGTCCGCGCGTCCCACCCAAGTGGACGGGGCCTGCGGCAGGTCCAGATGCAGCGCCTCGCGCGGTTTTTTGGCCGCTGCGTGAGCTGCGTGTGCCTTGGCCCGCTCGCGGACGAGATGCGCCAGCAGCGGCTCGGTGAGGCTGTGCTGTGTCGTGGGATACCAAATGCAACGGACACCCATCTCTGAAAAATAGCGCCGCCGCTGCGCGAACTCGTCATCCGACGCCGGTCTTTCGAGGACGGCGTAATGCTGCATCAGGCCCTGCGCCCCTTTTGCCAGCGACTCGAGGACGCGCATGGTCCGGTCCTGTTTCAGACTGCACCCGAGGAAGAGCAACGGCTGAATCATCGCCACCTGGAGCACTCCCCGGAGGGGATGCGTCTCGCCGTAATTTTTTTGGTAATCGCTGAGCGTGAAGACGCGATCCGTCCTGTCGCCCGCGTCGCCGTGGAGCTTCAGCAGGACGCGATTCTTTAGATGAAAGGCGGCGCGGATCGCGTCGAGCTTCATCCCGAGCACGATCTGCTCGAATGGCAGCTCCGCCGCGGCGAAGACCGCCTCGAGAACGCGGTCGAAATTGGTCGTGATGAACGGTCCCGTCGCGAGGTGAGGGAGGTGGCACACCGCGGCTTGCGCGAGACCCGCGCCGCCGAGATTCCGGCCGAAGTTGAACTCGAGGCTGTCCTGAAAGGCCGCGCCGCCGCGGACGCCGAGGAGATCCTCTGCCGCCTCTTCGTATTCACCCTTCGCGAGTCGTTGCTCGATCTGCCCGCGCATCGCGGCATCGGGCGCCTGTTCGAGGAGGAACGTTTTCCAATCCGGGAATTGAAACGGCACGGACATCCCCGCGCCGACGAATGGGACGACCCCGAGCGGGCTGCCAAGCTGTTTCACCAGGAAAGCGAGATTGGCTTTGTTGTCCCCCAGCGGCTCGATCAGTTTCAGCAAATCTTCGGCTTCGGGCATGGGGAACTGCTCAGAAGCGATATGAGGTCCTGGGGATTGGTCAATGTCATAGGCTCCCCGTTCCTGCGGCCGCGATGCCCGGCTCGTGTCGAGCGCGCTCGAAAAATCGGCGCCCCCCGGAGGGGCAAATGGGGTGGCCGACGGGACTCGAACCCGCAACAGCCAGTACCACAAACTGGAGCTCTACCATTGAGCTACGACCACCATTTGAGGGCGGGAAGGTAGCAAATCTCCCGAGGTTGCCAAACGGAATTTCGGGCTCCTGCGAGGCGACCGGGAAAGGCGCCCCGCGCGAATGATTTTGACTCGCCGCCATGACGCTAGCGTCTGATCCGGCGATCCGTTAATCTTCCAACCGATATGCACGACTCCGAAAGCTCCACCGAATGCTGTTCCGACCTGAAAGCGAAATTCGACGACTGGAAAGCCTGCGCCGAACGATCCGTCCGCGACGAGCCATTGAAGACTGCGGGACTGGCCTTTGTCGCAGGCATCTTTCTCACCATCCTTCCGGTCGGTCGGATTCTCTCCGGGCTTGTTCAGCTCGCCTTCGCACTCGTGCGTCCGGCGCTGCTCATCCTCGGTGTGGTGAAGGTGGTCGAGGAAATCGACAAACGAAACAAATCCTAAACATCCGCCAACTCGCCAAAGACCCATGAACACTCAAGACATCCAGGGACAGGGACAGGGGCAGGACCTCCTGCGGAAGGCCGAAATTTATGTGCGCGCAAATCCGCTCCCGGCGGTGCTCGGCGCCGTCGCGGTTGGTTTCGCGCTGGGGCTGATCTCGCGCTCACTCGAAAGCCAGCGTGAACCGGAACCGATTCGCGACGCCCTGAACGAGATCCGCTCGATGCTCAAGCCGCTCGCAAAAAAGACCCGCAAAGCCTACGCGGGATCGTCCGACGTGGTCCGCGACGCCGTCGAACAAGCGGTGGAGCGAGCGAAGGACCTCGACGTGGATCGTTATGTGGATCCGGTGAGCAGTTGGTGGAAGCGGCTCTGGGCGTAGGCGAGCGCCTCTGGCCTCGCAACACACCGGCCGCGAGAACGACTCCCCAGTTTCCCCCGCCGCCGCGTTCTCCGCATCTTGACCGCGTGCCGTGCGGCCCGCGCGGTGCGAGGCGGGACGCGCCCCCTACTCCTTTTTCTGAAACAGCGCCGCCTGCACGTCCTGCGCGTCCGTATCGCTGAGATCGATGCCGCCGCCGGGATTCCGCTCCGTGGCGAGAGCGATGCGCTCGGCGAGGGTGCGGGCGGCCGGCGCGGCAAAGTATTTCATCGCTCCGACCGTCAGATGAGTGGGGAAGATGAGCACGAGGATGGAATTCTCATCCACGTTCACCATCAGAGTGCTGAAATTCTCCCCCTGCTGATACATGCTCGTAAAATTGTGTTCGTTGACCAGTTGCGCCATGAAGTGCACGGCGTTGTAGGCGTTTGAGCCGAGGGTCGCGAAGGTCGTCGCATCCATGGCGTCCTGGGTGCCGCGCTGGTGGATGAGGTAACCCGCCTTCTCGACGAGGAGCGCGACATTGGCCTCGCTCTTGGAAAGCAGCTCATGAAAGACCACGTCGAACTGCGCGAGGTCTTCCTGGTTGAGAGATGGAAATTGGCCCATGGGCTGCGGCTATTTGCGGGCCCCGTCGTTGAGAAATTTGTGGAGCAGCATGCGGGTGATCATGTTCAGCGTTTCGAAAACGCCGTCACACTTGGCCGCACTCGCCTCGAACGTCGGCGCCTGCACCTCGCGATTGTTGAGCACGAAATCCAGATACTCGATGGGCGCGGCATCGGGCATGTCGCGCTTGTTGTACTGGATCACGTAGGGGATGTCTTCGAGCTTGAGATTCAGCGTCCGAAGGTTGTCCTCGAGATGTTTGAAGGTCTCGATGTTCTCCTCCATTTTGTCGTACTGCGAATCCGCCACGAAGACGATGCCATCGACCCCGCGGAGGACGATCTGGCGGGTCGCATTGTAGATCACCTGGCCGGGCACGGTGAAGAGCGCGAACTTCGTTTTGAAGCCTTTGATCGCGACCGCTTCGAGCGGGAAGAAATCGAAGAACAGCGTCCGATCGCTGCTCGTGGCGAGTGAGGTGAGTTTGCCCTTCGTGGAAGTGTCGGGCACTTGCACGTTCTGGTGGACCTGCTCGAGGTTGGTCGTCTTCCCGCTCTTCGCGGGACCGTAATAGACGATCTTCACCTGAAGTTCCTTGGTCGCCTGGTTGATGATGGCCATGAGTGTTCCGAGTTACGATTTTTGCGTCTGCCGGGCGAGTTCGTCAGCGACGAGCCGCAGTTCCGTCCACGGCAGCGTCTCGCCCGGCTTGCCGAGGACGGCGAAGTAGATGTAGCCGAGCCGGTAGATCTGGCAGTGCGCTCCGTGGGTGGTGAAAAGGAGGTCGTCCACCTCGCCGAGCTTCATCTCGCCCGCATATTGATTCAGCCGCGCGAAAAGCTGCGGGAGGAAGGCGGCGATGACATCGCTCTTCACATCGGCGGGCAGTGAATGCGCCACGAGCAGCCCCTCCTGGAGCGCCACCACCGCACCGGAAACCCCGCCGAGTCGGGCGAGATTTGAGACCAGTTCCGCGGGCGTCCAGTCGGCCTTGTCGGGCTGGCCAAAAAGTTGCCCCACCGTGAGTACCAGCTCCGGGGATGTTTCCGGGAGATCGGCCACGGGTTCCTCGACGACCGGCGTTTCGATCGCGGCGGGCGCTTCCACGGCGGGCTCGGCGGCCGGTGCCGCGACCTCGCGCGTGGCATTGAAAAGCGCGGGAATGTCCGGCGCAAAGCTGGCGGGCGTCTGCTCACTCTTCGGCGATTTCTTCGGGGTGAGGAAGACCGGCGCCACCACCTTCAGCGGCAGGGTCAGCACCGTCGCTTCGTCGGCGTTTGTCGTTTCACCCGACGAGGGATTCATCCACCCGCGGATCTGGCCCCAGGTGAAAGTCACGCGTCCACGTGCGAGGCCCGCGGTGACTTCCGCCTTTGGCAACGACACGCGGGCCGAGCCGTTGAGCGCGGCGAGTTCGTGGCGGATCGGTTCCGGCCAGCCCGCGGACAAGGCCTCGAGCGGCATGACGATCGACGGATGTTCGTCCTCGGCGGCAGCCGGTGGGGGAGCTGGCGCGGGCACGGGCGCGGGCGCAGGCGTGGCCGTGGGGAGCATGACGAGCCGGGCCTCGAATAGTTCCGGAGGCGGCGCCACCACTCGCGGAGCGCTCGGCGGGGCGGGGTCGGGAGCGAGCCGGAAGGATGGAGTCGAGCTGGGAGCGACCGCGGCGACGGGCTCGATGGGAGCGGCGTCCAGTTTCAATACCCGAGGGAGTTCGGGAACGACCGGTGCAGGCGGGGCTTCATCCTGCGGCGCCGTCGGTGCGACCTGATATGGATTCTCCGCATCACCGAAAAGGCTGAACTGGCTGTCCAGCGCCTCCGCGGTTTTCTGATCGTTCCGCCGCTTGAATACCGTGGGCTTGATGTGCCGGAAAACCTCCGCGAGCGGAACCTCGACCATGCGCTTGTCCCCAGGCGGCAACGGGCCCAGCACGCCGACGGGAGCCTGGCGATGGAGCGTCGCGAGCGACACCTTCACCGATCCGCCCGGGAGCTGCTTCACGATCGTCGCGATCGGGAGCGCGACCGTGACCGACGCGTCGGGCATCTTGAGCACGAGCGGCTTTAGCTCTTCCGGAAGGCGCGCGAGGATGGCATCGAGACGCAGGTGCGCCACCTCCACGGTCGGCATCGTCGAGTTCGGCTCGAAATGCTGATGGGTCCTGCTTTCCGGCGCTTGTGCGCGGGCCTTTGAGGAGCCGAAGAGTTTCTGAATGAGGGAAAGCATGGCGGCGATTGGAAGGCAGGTTCTTAGCAGACGCGATGCCATCACGAGGTTGCGCAAAACGGACTTCGATAGCCGCAGGCTGCGTGGCGTGTGACGTGCTAAGAACGGATTTCTCAAACGATGCCGCCCTCCATTCCCACCCCCGTCTTGCGTTCGATCTGCTCTTAACGATCCGCCATGGCCGTACGTCAAAAAATTCTCATCCTCGACGACGAACAGGACATTCTTGAGATCTATCAGGAAATCCTCGCGCGCCTCCCGAGCCAGCCGGAAATCCACACCGCCGACAACGGAATGCGCGCGATCGCCCTCCTCGAGAGCGAAATCTTCAACCTCCTCCTCGTCGATCTGCGCATGCCGACCATGGATGGCTTTCAGGTCCTCGCCATCGTGCGCCGCCGCTTTCCCGCGCTGCGTGTCGTGGTGATGACCGGCGCCGACGATGAGCAATTCCGCGCCCGGGCCTACGCCATGGGCATCGACCTTTACCTCGAGAAACCGAAGACCGGAAAGGAGATCATCAACTTCGTCGATTGCATCGAATCGATGCTCGAGCGCGACGATCGCGGCGGCTTCCGCGGGGTGCAGAGCAAGACGCTCGTCGATATCATTCAGCTCGAGTGCCTCACCCAGAGTTCCATCATTCTCAAAGTACAGAGCGCCGGAGGGGAGGGACGTTTTTGGATTCAGAAAGGTGAGATCCTCGACGCGGCCACCGGCGAACTCGTCGGCAAGGACGCCTTCCTCGAAATGCTCCGCTGGAGAACGGGCAGCTTTGAAATCCTGCCCTCCGAAGCGCCACGGCCGCGCACGATCTTTTCATCCTACGAAAATCTGCTCATGGAGACGGCGCAGACTCTCGACGAGTCCAACGCTGCTCTCCCCGTCCCGGCAGCCTCCGGCCTCGCGGCCTATTCGCGTTACACGGGTGTGCAATTTGTGATCAGCGTGGATCAGGACGATCCGACGGAAATCGACCAGTGGGCGGCGGAAAATCCCGCCGAGACCGCGGCGTGGATTCACTCCACTGCGCGCGCGATGCGGGCGCTCGGAGAGCGACTCGGGGCGGGTGGACTCAAGCGCGTCGAAGGCCTCGGCCCGCAACGCCATCTCGCCGTCGTATGCGGCACACAGCAGGATCTTGGGATCGGCTTCACGCGCTCCGCCGGGCTGCCCGCGCTGCGCGAAAACCTCAGACAAATCGAGGCACGATGGGCGTCCTGAAATCCGATATCCGGCTCCAGCGGCCTCTCTCACTCGATCGGGTGCCAGGCGGCAGTTTTTCCCTGCATCGCGATGGTGGACTCGCCGCCTCGACGCTGCCTTCCACCTTCTCCAACGCGCTGATCATGGAGATCGGCGCCGCCGTCCGCGAAGCATTCCGGCACGCTCAGGAATCCGGTCTCCCGCTCACCGAGCTGAATCTTCACTACAGCGGCCTGACCATCGCCGCGCGCGAACTCCGCGGAGGCGCGCTCGTCTTTCTCCAACCTGCCACTCTGCAATTCCCGCCTCCGCCACAACCACCGGCCATGCACTACAAGAACCTCGATGAATTCATCATCCACCTCGAAAACTACATCGAGGTCTGGAAGCAGTTTAACCACTACGTGGGCCTCGCCCGGGACAAGAAATTCTCCCGCGAAGACGAAACGCAGTTCCTCGAGATCAAGAGCCTGATCATGCAGGGCCTGGAAGGAATCCTCGCATCGGTGGACAAAGGCGGACCGAAGAAGGACGAAATCCAGCAGCTCTTTCAAAACGCCCCGTCACTGCGGCACCTCGCCGACATGCCGGACGCCGCCGCGCAGGTCGAGAGCCAGTGGCACCGCGTTTACATCGGCCTGCAATCGCTCCTCGGCCAGATCAAGGTCCAGCAGAACAAGGCGGAAAAGCCGGGCGGGTGGAGTTTGTTCGGGAAGAAGTAGCCGTCGCGCCGCGCGCGCTACTTTAGTGAGGACCATTCGACCGCATTGCGGAGCAGCGCCTGATACTCCGGCAGATCATGCGCGCGGGCGTCGTGACCGAGGGTGAGACCGACGATGCGGGACTTAGGATGCTTGACGATCCAGACCTGCGGGAAGGCCTTGCCGGTGGCCGGGCTGGTGGCTTCGGCGAGGACTTCGATGGGGTTGCCCGCGGGGTCGGCGACGTGGTTGTAAAGTTCGTCGGTGATCTCAAAGCTCGCGGTCACACCTTTGGTGACCGGATGCCCGGGGTTGGTAATCTTCACGGGAAAAGGCCCGAGCTTGTCGTGCCCGCGCGTGCCGCCGCCGACGACCTGGAGATTCCACTCGGGGAAATTCTTCCACGCGTACCAAGTGCCGGGATGCAGTGCGATGATCCCTTTGCCGGCATTGGTGAAGTCGATCAGCGCCTTGCGTGTGGCGGCGGAGAGCGGCTGGTTGGCGCTCCAGACGAGCACGTCCACGCGGTCGAGGATGGCGGGGACGCCGTTCGCATTTTGCGTGAAGTCCACCCAACCGACGTGCGGCGTGAGCGTGGCCTTGTCGGCGTCGCCGAAGAATTTCACGAAGTCGTGCGACGATCCGCCGCCGACGAGCAGCACGCGCGGGCCTTTCGCCGGCCGCGTCGCTGGCGGCTGCGGCACGGCGTCCTCGAACTGCGGCTTGAAGCCCGCGTTTTCGTCGAGTTTCGGTGCCGGTGCGGCGGACGCGGTCGGCAGCGGCCCCGCATTTGCATCCGCGAGTTCCGCCGTGATCGCCACGAGCGTGGGCGCCGCGCCGGTATCCAGCGATTCGATCGTGATGCGGTCGATCTCCACCGCGCCCATCGCGAGTGGTTTGCTGAACCAGCGCAGTTGATGCCCGCCCTTCACCAGGCCCTGCGCGGGCTTCGAGCCAGGCACGTCGATGCGCCCGTTGTAGTCGGCGAATTCGACGCCGTTTTTAAAGGTCATGCCTTCGCGCTGCCCTTGCGTGGTGTGGATGGTCACCTTCAGGACCTCGCTCAAATCGCCGTTGTTGCGGAAGCCCCAGCCGGTCACGCCGCCGAGGAAATGCAGCCGGTTCGCTCTGAAACCGCCGACCTTCACCTCGACCTTTTGCGGGAGCGACTTTGCATACGATTTCGGCGGGCCGCCCTTGAGCACGAGGATGTTCAGCGGCGCCTTCTCGGCGGAGACGATGTTGAAAGGAATCTTCTCCACGCTGACCGTGCCAGTCTTGGTGAAGACGAAGGAATCCCCTTTCGCCTCCTGCGTGTGGTAGAGCCCGGTGGAAGTCGAAGCCGTAAACGCATCGCGCAGATCGAGCGTGCGGAAGCGGCCACCATCCACGCTTTGCATATATGCGATGATGTCGCGCATCGCTTCGCCGCCGAGTCCGTCGAAGCCCTCGGGCATCAGCGAGCGGCCGGTGTTCACGCGCGACTTGATCGCCGCCACCTTCACCTCCTGCACTCCCGCGAGGCTCTTCAGCGTGATGCTCGCCGGATTCTCCGCCGCGATGATGCCGGCAAAGATGCCGCCGTCTTTCGTCTCGATATTCCACTGCGTGAAGGCCGGATCGACTTCCGCGTTTGGGTCCACGATCGCTCCGAGCAACTCGCTCGGGCCGTGCGCGCCCATGCCGGTGAGGCCCGGCCCGACGTCCGCTCCGAAGTCGCCGAACTTGTGGCAGATGGCGCACGTCGTGGTGAAGAGCTGTTTGCCCTTCTCCACGTCGCCTTTTTGTTCGACGACCGGCATCAGCTTTGCGATCGCATCCTTCTTCAGCTTTGCGGTCGGGTTCAATTCGTCGAACAGCGCCACCGCGCGTTTCGCCACGGCCTTGTCGGGATGCGAGCGCAGACGGAACGCATTCGCTGGCCCGATCGTGGCGACATCGACTTGCTTCGACTTCACCGCATCGAGAAAGGCGTTCGACCAATCGGCGCGCTTGAGCACGGCGTCGAAAGCGCCGGCCTGCGCGTCGGCGGGCAGTGTGCTGTACGCGGTGGAAAGCGCGACGCCGACGCTGGCGTCGTCCGTCTCGCCGAGAGCGGCGATGAGCGCGCGCTGGAAGCCCGGGCTGCCCGGCTGCCCGAGCTGCTTCACGATGGTGGAAAGGATCTCCGCATTCGTCCCGCGAAGTCCCAGCAGGCTGCGCGCGGAGGCGATGCGATCCTCATCCGGCGCATCGGCGCGGCCGAGGGTGGCGATCAATGCCGCCGTCATTTCCGCGACCTCGCCTTTCATCGCGCCCGCCTTGTCCCAGCTCCCGATGAGCGGCAGCGCACTGCGTCGCGCGGGCGACTGTCCGGTGAGGATATTCGCGAACGCGCGCTGAAGCGCAGGCGTGAATTCGGGCGCCTGCTTCAACGTCTTCGCGAAGACACCGAACACGTCCGGCACGACTGCCTCGCCCGCCCCCGGCGTGATCGCACCGAGCGCGCCCACCATCTTCGCCACCGCCGCCGTGTCCTGCTTGTCGGAGACGGCCTGCGCGGCGGCCACGAGCAACGGGCTGACGTCGGTCGGCCGGTGCCACCACAGGCCGGCCTTGAAGACCGCGATCGGATGGCTCGAGGCGATGCCGATGGCCGCGCTACGCTGGAAATCATCGTCGAGATTGGACCATGCCCTCACCAGCGCCTGCGCGGCGGGTTCATCGATCTCTGAAGCCGCGAGCGCGCGCAGCGCCGCGAGCCGCACCTGGCGGTCCTCGTCGATCAACAAGGGGTCCATCGCCTTGGTCCAAACCTCGGCAGCTTCGAGAACATTGAGCGCGTTGCGGCGCACCGATGGATTGGCATCGAGCGTGCGTGTGATGGCGGTGACCGGCTCGAGGCTGCCGATGCGCGAGAGCGTCCACAGCGCCGCGATGCGGGCATCCTGATCGGTGCTCTTGAGCATCGGCTCGATCAAATCCGCGGGCACCGAGTGTTCGGTGAGCAACCGCGACGCGGTCATCCGCACGGCCCGATTCGGATGCCCCAGCGCCTTGACCATGTCGCCGACCGTCACCTTCGCGAGATCCGGCACGGCGACCTTCTCCGCCTTCTTGTGATCGATCCGCCAGATGCGGCCGAAGTAGTGATCGCGGTCGGGGCGGACGGCGGCGTTGACGTTGTTGTGATCGGGGCCGCGCGTGTCGTTGTGGATCACCGCCTGGTTGTAAAAGTCGCCGACATACATCGCGCCATCGGGGCCGATGCGGGTCTCGATCGGCCGCCACCACATGTCCTTGCTGCGCACAAATTCCGTCTCCTCGCGGCCGGGCAGCTTCTTCGCGGTGTAGCTGCTGCCTTCGGGCGAGAGCCTCGTGTGATGGATCAGGTTGATCGTCGGCTCAGTGGTGAAGTAATCGCCGTTGTATTCCTCGGGCCACGTGCCGCCGTCGTAGATCGCGCAGCCCGCCGCCGCGGTGAATGAACCGACCCAGTCGATCTGCACATACGCGAGCTGTTCCCACGCCATCGCGGGGAACGACTTCGGCGACGGCTCGACGACCTTGTAGCTCGGGGTGTTGCCGATCTTGCCGCGCGCCAGCGCGTATTCGGGCAGCACCGTTTGCATGAGCAGCGCGCCGCTCGTCGGCTGGGTCCACATCACGCGATTGTCGCCGGTGATGGTGAGCCCCCAGGTGTTGCCGCCCTTGCTGGAGTATTGCTCGATCTTCGAGCCATCCGGCAGGAAGCGCACGACGCCGCTGCCGATCGTGCCCTGCGTTTCATCCTTCGCGTTTTTCACGTTGCCCGAGGCGCTGTAGCCGTGGGTGGCGTAGATCCAGCCGTCCCAACCCCAGCGAGGATTGTTGATCACCGCGTGGGTGTCGCCTTTGCCCAGGCCGGTGTAGAGCTTCTCGACTTTGTCGGCCTTGCCGTCGCCGTCGGTGTCGCGCAGCCGGAGGATGTCCGGCGCCTGGGTGACGATCACGCCGTCTTCGTGGAAGACAAAGCCCGTGACGAGATCGAGGCCCTCGTAGAAGACCTGCTTTTTGTCCATCACACCGTCGCCGTCGCTGTCGGTGAGGATGCTGATTTTGTCCTGCCCTTTGCGGTCCTGCTCGCCGGGAGTCGGGTCGATGCCGCCGTGGTCTTTCCACTCCTTGCCGCGGTAGTCGGGGCGCATGCCGCGCCGGCCATTCGGATACTCGGGCGTCTCGGCGACCCAGAGCCGACCGGCGGGATCCCAGTCGAAGTTCATGGGCTTGTTAATCAGCGGTTCTGCGGCGACCAGCTTCATCGTGAAGTCGGGATGCACTTCGAGATGGGCGAGCGTGTCCGCGGGTTTTTGCGGTCCACCAGCGGGATAAGTGAGCGCGTCGATTTCGTCCTTCTTCACGTATTCATCGAGGTTCGTCCGCTTGCCCGCCCACGCGATCCCGCGCAGCAGCACGGCGCGATATTGCGGCAGCGCGAAGGTCTTGAAGAGATGCCCGGGGATGCTCACGAACGCGCGGTAGCCGTCCTTTTCATACGCCCACATCTGCGGCTGGATGTCGTAGATGTGCGCCTTCGCGCCCTCGGCCTGCTTCTTTCCCTGCTTCACATTGGGCGTGTAGCTGGCGGCGAGCACGCGGGCCTCGGGCTTCACGTCCATGTCGTAGTAGATCTCGTCGTCGAGGTGGAAATTCGCCGCGCCCTTGGTGATCGGGTGCCCGCCGCCGATGTATTGATTCTCCGTGTAATAGAGATCCATCGGACCTTCCTTCCATTTCGTCTGCTTTGGCACCCACGCGCCGCCGATCACATCGCGCCACCAGCCGGGATTCGTGTTCGCCACCGCCGCGGTGTGGATCACCACGAGCCCGCCGCCGCGCTTCACGAAGGCCTCGATCACCTTCTCCTGCTCGGGCGTCGCGTTGCCGCCATCCTGCGCGTAGGCGACGATCACTTCCGCCTTGGCCGCCTGCTCTTCGGTGGGCCAATCGATCGCGCCATCCACGGCCATGCCACGCTCCGCGAGCAGTGTTTTCCACTCGGCGAGGAAACGCGGATGCGCATGGACTTCCTGGCCGCGATTTTTTTCGCCCCCGCGAATGAAGACCCGGAGCGGATCCGCGTGGCTCGAGGCGAGGAAGAAGGAGAGGAAGAAGGAGAAGACGAGGCGTTTCATGGCGAAGGGAATACGAGTGAGTTGCGGGGAGGGAGACCGCAGAAGATGGCAGGGCTTGGGCCGCGTGGCATGCCTAAAGAACACCTTCGCCTATCAGCAAAGCACATGGCTGGCAGACGCAGCCTGGGTCTGCTACGCTCCTCCACATGGCTGCCGTCCTCGATAAACCGAAGCCGACCAAAAAACGCTGGACCTACGAGGAATACTGCCTCCTCGACGACGACCGGCGTTACGAGCTCCACGACGGACAACTCATCCCCATGCAACCTCCCTCGCCTAGTCCCGATCATCAGGATGAAGCACTCGAACTCACCATTCTCCTGCGCGACTTCGTGCGGGCGCGAAAGCTCGGCCGGGTCTTCATCGCCCCGCTCGATGTGATCTTCGACCGCCAGAATACCGCCCAGCCCGACATCCTTTTCGTTTCCAAAGCAAACGCCGGCCGGGTGCAGGAGCGCGGCGTCTTCGGAGCCCCCGATTTGGTGGTGGAGATCGTCTCGCCCGGCAGCGTCCGTCGCGATCGCTATGAAAAGCAGGCGCTTTACGCGCGCTTTGGGGTGAAGGAATACTGGATTCTCGATCGCGGAAATCGATCCCTCGAAGTGCTCACTCTCGTCGATGGAAAATATGATGTGCATTCAGCGGCGGAAGAAACCGGGCACGTGACCTCGAAAGTGCTGCGGGGCCTGAAGGTGAAGCTCTCAGCGCTGTTCTAAACCCGTGGCCGCTTCCGCCGGGCCGCTCGCCGACACCCACGTCGTCGGCGCCGAGACGCGCGAGTGCAAAGTGCGCGCCGCGGAATGCCCGCCGCTCGCCCTGCACCACATCGCCCACGTCGGCGTCGCGGATGCCGCGGCGCCCTACGAGATGGTGCGGCTCGACCTCGGCGGCACCTACTTTCTCTCCTGCTCCGGCGGCCGCGGACATATCCTCCTCGATGGTCGCTGGCAGACCTGCCGTGATGGCTGGGCCTGCCTCGCGCCCGCACACGCGCTGCTCGCCTTCCGCGCGATGCGCGGCTCGCGCTGGGAATTCACCTGGGTGCGCTACCAGCAGCAGCCCGGGCAGAAGCCGCTCCTCTCGTCCTCATCTCCGGCCCTCGCGAAATTCGACCCGCTGCCTCTGCGCCATGCCGTGCTCGGGCTCGTGCATGAAATGGAAAGCCAGACCGCGCCCGTCGCGGTCACCCACTGGGTCGAGCTGATTCACACCTACGTCCGCCGCTTCGCCCAGCCGTGGCAGAACGATGATCGCCTCGGCCACCTTTGGGAATTCGTCGCCGCGCGCCTCGGCGAGCCGTGGTCGCTCGATCGGCTGGCGCAGAAGTGCCACCTCAGCGCCGAGCACCTCCGCCGCCTCTGCCGCCGCGAACTCGGCCGCAGCCCGATGCACCACGTCATCTTCCTCCGCATGCAGCTCGCCGCGAAACTCCTCGCGACGACCAACGGCAAGATCGAAACCGTCGCCACCGAAGTCGGCTACGAGAACTCGTTCGTCTTCTCGACCACGTTCAAAAAATGGGTCGGCTGGCGTCCGAGCGACTACCGCGCTCGGCAGCGGTGACGTGCGGCGGACTTTATGCCGTCTGCATCCTCCACGCTCGCCACCGTCGCACGCTGCTCAGGTCGAGCTGCTCCCCTTTTGAACTCGATCTGCTTCACCGGCTTCGTCCCGTTCGCGCTTTCGCGTTTGAGCACACTCGTGATCTCCATCCAGCGCACCTCGGCGAATTCCAGCTTGTCCTTGCCGATCGCCCGCTCGTCGTCCTCCGAGAACGTGCCGATCACCAGCAACACCGGATGCGGCTGCTGGAGCCAGTATTCCACCCAGCGCTGCTTCTTGATCGTGAAAATCTCCGTGCCGTCGGTCTTGCATTTCGTGAGGTGGGAATTGCCCGACTTCAGTTGCAGGTAGAGCCGGCGACCGGTGCCTTCGCCGTCGTCATTGGTGAATTCCAGCTCCATATCCACCCCCTCGTCCTCCGTGGCGGGAATCTCGAGCCTTCTCACGTCGGCGTTCCGCCCAGCACTGAACCCCGCCACCGCCGCACGATCATCACGTCGAACCGCTTGCCCTCGAGACGATCTGTTTCACCGGCTTTTTCCCGTTGTCGCTCGCGCGTTTCAGTCAGTCGCGGCCTTCCGACGCCAGTCAATCCTTGGCCGTGCCCCAGTTTGCCGCTTTCATGCGGCAAGAATATTCTCGAGACGCCTTTCCAAAGCCCGAATTCATCCTTAGCCGTCCGCTATACTGCCCCGTCCTCCGGTGTGCCTGTTTTTTTTTCCTCTCGCCCGCTCGCCGCCATGAGGGCCTCCCGTTTGGCTATTAGCTCGGAGACATGATCCAGCACAACCTGCCGTTGCGCGTGCGCTTGTGGTGGCGAGTTAGGTTTGAGTCCTTCCAGTGCCGCATGGACGGATCGGAGCAGGTCCGCGCCCCTTCTAAACGGGTCCCCGCCCCTCCTAGATGAGTCATCGCCCGTGCGTTTGAATGTCGCCACGAGGAGCGCTGGATCAATATTCAGCGTCTTTAATAACGGCACAAACTGGCCGGCCGCCTCATAAAAGCTTTGGGCTGCAGTAAGACCGTGTTCGAGATGCCAGCTCATCTCTTCGATCGCAACACACCAGAGAATTGCTGCCTTGGGCTTGAGGTCAGGGCGAGCCTTGAGGATCGCTTCAACATCGTTGAGTGCAGCACCAGCCGAATTCTTGCGATGATTGTAAATCCCAAAGGCGTAACGAAGGAGAATATGAGCCCGGTCTCCATCCTCCTTCACCAAAACCAGCTTGTTCAAAAGTAGGGTGTGCAGCGAGCAGCACTGGAATGCCCGGTCGAAGTGAGCCAACCATATTGCGCTCTGCCACTGAACAGGCGCCGAGTTAAAGGCGTCCCAAGAGAGGTCGCTAGCTTCCAGAAGCTCCGGGAATGCCGCATAGAAAGGCTTGTGGGTCAGGTCCGGCAGGCTCGGATTCCAAATTTCCGCGAAACTCTCGAGTCCCGCGATTCCGCCTCCGACTTGCAGGTCTACTTGGCTGCCAATTTCCTCTGCTACTGGAGCGGGAACCTGATTCACCCGCAAGACGAGACCACGGAGCCAAGTCTTCGGGAGACGGTCCAACTGGTCGTAGAGCAAACCTAGTTCGAGCAACACATCCCGCACGCTGGGATTTTCGCCGATGAGTTCGATGAACGTTTGGAGATCCTTGATGGCTGTGAGCCCCGCCCAAAAATAGAGGACGCCCCGCCAGCGGTCCTCATGCCGGCGCTGAAAAAGCCAGAGGCTGTTGAGGGTTTCCCCATCGGAGGTTTTCAGGTGCCCATCATGCAGGATTTTTGCGAAGAGGAATTCGGCAATACTCTTGTGGACGAAGGAATAGGTGCCGGGGCCGTCCAACATGCCGGTACGCTCGCGCAATTCCGACAGAACCAAGGGCGGGAGCTCGCCGGCAAAGCCGTCTGGCGGCTTGATGTGCAGCGGCTCGATAAGATTGGTCACGATGCTGTGCATACCCTGGCGCTCTGGCGTGTCGTCTTCGTCCAGCGCATCGACTTCGTGCAGCAGCATGTACCGGGCGATTCCTTTCAGCAGCTCGAGCTTCTGATCTTCGCTCAAGGCTAGGTCGCGGCGGACAGGGATATTCTGCTCCCAGGGACCCAGCATTCCCTCGATGTAACGCTCATAAAGCTTGGCGCGGCCGCGTGGGAGCGACTTGCCCTCGTGTTGATGGACGGTCAGCAGCGTGCCGAGCATCAGCGGATTGGCCGTCAGCTCCTTGAGCGAAGGATCGCTTTGCCACTGGCTGGCGAGTCCGTGGGCATCGACGGTGCGCTGCTCGGGCGCGAGGTGGGGATGGTGTTTATACCAGCGACCGATGTAATCTTCTACGCGTGGCTGGTCGAAAGGCATCATCTGCCAGCGTCCCCATAGCTTCGGCAGCTTTTCAAGGTGCTCGGTGCTCAGCGGACGAGAGGTGAGGATAATCGGTGCCTTGGCGGCCGTTTTGTACAGCCCATCGATCCATTGGCGGACGGCTTTGCGGTGGCCCGGCGCGACTTCGTCGAAACCATCGAGGAGGAAGATCAACCGGCCACCCTTGATCCACTGGTCCACCTGCGCGTCCTTGAGCCGTGCTTTCAGATTCGGATCGGCGACGGAGCGGACGAGGTCGTAGTAGTTCGGCAAGTCTCCGGAGGGGAACTCGCGGAAGCGCAAGCGCACAGCCATCAGTCGCGGGTTGCGCTTAAGCGCGAGGCTTTGCAGCCAGCAGGTCCACGTGGTCTTGCCTGCTCCCGGCTGACCTTCGACAAAGGCACGTGTGCCGGGTTTGAAGAGTGTGTCCGCGTTCTCATCCGGCGTGTTGAGCGTGATCTCGCGTTTCTCGTCCTTCTGCGTCAAGGCGGGCAGCACGAAGATATCATCGAGCGTGATCTCGTAGCGGTATTTGCCGAGCAGCCCGGTGACGCCGAGACGGCCAAGGACGTTTTCGAGAATGATGCCGTGCAGAATGTGAAAGTTTTCGTCGCCGTGTTCGACATCGCGCTGCGTGTATTCACGAAGTTGCGCGGCCACTTCCGCGAACTTGAGGTTGATTTCATCGAAGCGACGCAGCGTCTCGATCAAGCCGAGTGCCTTGCCTTGCTCGGTGAGGGGTAGATAGGCATTGAAGCGGTCGGCAATCCGCGGGAAGACGAGGCGGAACGGGACGTCGAGATCTTCCTCGCGCACGGCCGGGGGCGGGCCGGATTTGCCGTAGCGCCGCTGGTAAAGCGCCTGGCCATCGAGCGACCCGCGCAGGAATTCGTCGGGCTTTTTCAGCAGCGGCTTGAGTTCGAGTAGGCATTGCGTGAGCAGGAAAGCTTGTTTCTCTGCGGGGATGCCCTCCGATTCGAGGTAAGGTTGGATCGCGGCGAGCGTTTCGGCAATCGAGTCGCGCAGCTTATTCTCCAATTTTAGCTTCTCGATTGGGCCTTTCGCCAACTTGGCAATTCCTCCCTGCGCGGCTTTCAACAGCAGCTTAAGGAATTCTTTGATTACGAAGTCCATAGAAAAATAGTGGAGAATCCATCCGCAGTGAAAGCTACCGCGACACCTTCACCACCGAGCGCGTGGCGGCGCTCTCGTAACAGGCGCGGATGAGGGCGATGGCCTTGCGCGCATCGGTGCCGGGGATGACCGGTGGGCGGCCTTCGCGGATTGCAGCGACGAGGTCTTCGATGAGGCGGCGGTGGCCTTCGACGGGGATGGCTTTCGGGTCCGCGGCGCCGCCGCCGATTTTGCCGGCGTTTTCGTTTTTCAGGACGTCGGCGTCGCCGGGCTGCGGCTCGGCGAATTCCCAGCGGGTCACCTTGTCGTTGACGATCGTGGCGCTGCCTTTGTCGCCGGCGATTTCGATCTGTAACTCATCGCCCGGCCACGCGCTCGTGGCGGCTTCGATGACGCCGAGCGCGCCGTGCTCCCAGCGCAGCATGGCGGTAAGCGTGTCCTCGGCTTCCATGGTGTGCGCGAGGGTGGCGTGGAACGCGGACACTTCCTCCGGCAGACCGACGAGCCACTGGAGCAGATCGACGGCATGCACGCCTTGATTCATGAGCGCGCCGCCGCCGTCGATCTTCCACGTGCCCTTCCAGCCGGAGGTGCCGTAGTAGGCCTGGTCACGCCACCACTTGATGTAGGCGCTGCAAAGGGTGAGCCGGCCGAAGCGACCGGCGTCGATCGCGGCCTTGAGCTTCTGCGCACCGCTGCCGAAGCGCGCCTGGAAGACGCACGCGAGCCGGCCATTTCCCTTTTTTTCCGCGGCGAGGATGGCGTCCACGGCCTCGATGGTGACGTCGATCGGCTTTTCGCAAAGCACCGCCTTGCCCGCCTCCAGCACCGGCACGGCGACGGCGGCGTGCAGGCCGCTCGGCGTGGCCACGGTGGCGGCGTGAATCAGCGGGTCGGCGATCACTTCCTCCAAAGATTCGTATTCACGAATGCCGTGCTTTTTGCAGAAAGCCGCACGCTGTTCGGGCACGTTGCCATACGCACCGAGGAGTTTGGCGCCGGGGACGAGCGCGATGGCGTTGGCGTGGAACTCGGCGATCATGCCGGTGCCGATGATCGCGAAGCCGATGGTGTCAGTGGAGGAGGACATGGGGCGGATTATAGAGAGCGCCGCGCGGACGGGAAGCGCGGCGGCGGAAATGACCAATGGAAAAAATGACCAATGGAAAATGACCAATGACCAATGGTCAGGCCGCTGCGCGGCATTTGGTCATTGTTCATTTTTGCTTCACGATCGCTCGCAGCAACTGCTGAAAACGTGGTGCATCCAGCATCAGCACATCTTCCGCGGGCGGCTGCCAGGTCGTTTCCGAAAGCTTCGGGGCGAAGGTGACGCTGTCGAATTTTACCGCGAGTTCCCAGCCGGGCCGGGTGACGACGAGGCGGGCGGGCTGGTAATTAGGCCGCACCCAGACGCGGGCGCTCCAGCCTTTGTCTTTCAGGGATTTTTCCAGGTCGGGCATCAGCGTGACGTCGAGCATGCGGCAGTCTTCGCCATCCACTGATTCGCTGCCCGCATCTTTCACCTGAAAAAGCACGGGAAGGAAAACGAGCTGCTTTTCTGGGATGGGAAGTTGGAACGGTTCGAGGCGCGCCGCGGGATCAGGCTTCGCGAGTTTCTTTTGCGCGGCGGCGAGTTCCAGCAAGGCGCTCACTTTCGCGCCGGGCGTGACCCAGACCTGCTGGCGGTCGCGGCACACCGTGAGGTCTTCGCCGAGGATCGGGCCGTGGAGGCGCAGGCGGTCGGGATACTGCAACGAAAGCTCCACGCGCGTGCCCGCCAGCTCGGCAGGGACGTCCGTGAGGCGCTCGAGCTTCGCCGTGAGCGCCATCGCGCGGTTCGGATTCCTCGTGTTCTTCGCGAGCACGTTGATAAACGGCATGAGCAGTTTGCCGAGGATGTCGTAGCGGTTTTCGGCAGCGTGCGCGGAGGGTCCGGCGAGGAGCGCGGCGGCGAGGAAGAGATGGAGGAATTTCACAGTTTGCCTTTGATCGAAGGGGATCTTCCAATAGACGAATCGTTTCTCAATGGCGGTAAACCTTTTACCCATCCTCGCTTCCGGCGGCATTTTGTTCGCCTTCGAGAACTCGACGCTGTCCGGGAAGCTGGTCCTGCTCTCGCTTTTCGTCGCCTCGATCTTTAGCTGGACGGTGATGTGGACGAAGTGGCGGATGATCCAGCGCGCGCAGCGGCGGCGCGATCAGTTCCTCGATCTCTTCCGCACCGACCGCCAGCCGCTGCGCATCTACACAGACCGCCTGCGCTTCGACGGTGCACCGGTCTTTGCGGTCTATAAGGCGGGCTGCCGCGAACTGACTTACCAACTGCTCGGCGCGTCCGACGTGGACGAAACCTTCCGCGCCCGGCTCGACTCCGCGCAGAAGATTTCGCCCGCGCAGATGCGGGTGGTGACGTCGGCGATGGAGCGCGCGGTGGGCGAGACGGCGCTGAAACTGGAGTCGCAGATGATCCTGCTCGCCACGGCCGTCAGCGGCGCGCCCTTCCTCGGACTGCTCGGCACGGTGTGGGGCGTGATGGATACCTTCAGCGACGTGGCGATGGCCGGCTCGGCGAGTCTCGCGGCGATGGCGCCCGGCGTGAGCGCGGCGCTGATCACGACGGTGACCGGGCTGCTGGTCGCGATTCCGGCGATGTTTGGCTACAACTTTCTCGTCACCACGATTCGCGCGACCATCGTGCAGCTCGATAATTTCGCGGCTGAACTGGCCAGCGAGTTCGAGCACAAGTTCGTCGATCACAGCGACCGCAATCGCGCGTGGGCCAAGCTGACATGAGGCGCTTCTCCGATCGACACGCGCTGCAGACACTCAGCGAGCTGAACGTCACCCCGCTGCTCGACCTGGCGTTCGTGCTCCTGATCATCTTCATGATCACCACGCCGCTGATGGACAACAGCGTGGACCTCATCGTGCCTTCGAGCGAAGCGTCGGAGAAAGCGGTGGACCCCAGCGCGGTGCAGACGATCTCGATCAACCGCGACGCGATGCTGAAGCTGAATGGTGGCGAGACGACGCTGGAGACCATGGAGCGTCAACTCGTCGAGTTGAAGGCCGCGCGCAGCGAGGTGGCGGTTGTCATTCGTTCGCACAAGGAACTGCCGGTGCAAAAACTAATCGACGTGATGGATGTGGTGCAGCGCGCCAAGATCGCGCGCGTCGGGGTGGTGACCACCCGCGAACCCTGACCGACGGCGCGCATGCCTGAAGATTCCGCATTCAAGCGAAGTCTGATCGTGATCGGCGGGCTGCACGTGCTGCTCGTGGTGGGATTTTTTTTCGCCGGCCAGGGGAAGAAGGAAACGCAAAAGGACGTGATCATGTGGATCGACGGCTCTATCGGCGGCGGCGAGACGCCCGGCGAAACGGATCTCCAGCCCGTGAAGATGGAGAAGGCGCCGGAACCGGCGGCACCGGAACTGTTCACGCCGGTGGAAATCCCGCCCGAGGCGCCGCCGCCGCCGGTCGAGAAACCGCTGCCGAGCGAGATCGTCAC